>DAIDHM010000092.1 GCA_027459705.1 Ktedonobacteria bacterium
AAACTCAAACCAGTGAGAATGGACGAATTACCGATTCCAAATTATGATGATTACTTTGAGGCATATCAGCAAGCTAAATTTAAGAAATTACAGCAACCAAGAGTGCTATTCGAAACCTCTCGAGGGTGCTGGTGGGGAGCCAAGTTGCACTGTACTTTCTGTGGATTGAATAAAGAATCCATGGATTTCCGGATGAAATCTGCACAGCGAGTACTAGATGAGTTGAGTACGCTTCGAGAGCGTTATGGACATGTAACTAATTACTTCAATGCAGTTGATAATATTTTGAGTATCTCTTACTTTAAGGATCTTCTTCCTCAATTGAAGGATTGGCAACCGCCTCTCCAAATATTCTTTGAGGTTAAATCAAACCTCAATAAAGAGCAGATACGCTTTCTTGCTCTTTCCGGCATATGTGATATTCAACCTGGTATAGAGAGCTTAAGCACCCCGATTTTAAAGCTTATGCGGAAAGGAGTAACTTTCCTGCAAAACGTGCGTCTACTGAAATGGTGTAAATACTATCATATCAATGTACATTGGAACTTTCTCTTTGGATTTCCAGGTGAACAAATAGAGGAATATACAAAACTGGCAGATGTCATTCCGTTGTTGACACATTTTGACGCTCCGGATTGGGGAAAAGTGCGTTTTGATCGCTTTTCTCCTTACTTTACTACACCTGAGCTTTTTGGTTTGACCAATTTACGACCCTACCCTGCTTACTCATATATATACCCTCATCTTTCAGAAGCCGACTTATATCGTTTAGCATATTATTTCCAAGCCGATTTCGCTGATCAAGAATTGATCTCTATATATACACAAAAGCTGCGCAATCACCTTAAATACTGGAAAAGAATTAATGGTCAAAGTCAGCTTATCGCCACATCCAATGCTGGTTGTTTGCTTGTTTGGGATTATCGTCCTATTGCAAAATCTCCTGTTCATGTTTTAGGTGCATTTGAAAAAAGAGTCTTTGAACTTTGCGACGATATTACAGATTGTGATAGGATAATCTCTACACTGGAAGTCGAAAAAGAGTTTAAGGTGACTAGGGTTAAGGTAGAGGAGGTACTACGAGCATTTACGGATAACGGCCTTGTTCTCAACGAAGGAGGACATTATCTCGCATTAGCTATTATGCCTGATGCCTCGGATACAGAGAAGTGGCTGAAGCCTATCTTCGAAAATCTCATTCTAGAGTGTGTTAGGGACTTTGGAGCAAAGGGAGGGCTTGATGCAACATGACACAAACAAAGGCGACCAGATGCAACCCAGCCAGGGTTGTGGCCAAGCGTTCGTAATCACGTGCCAAGCGACGGAACCGAGCCATCCACGCGAAATCACGTTCGACCACCCACCGTCGCGGGAGCAACACAAACCCATGTTTGGCGTCCGGCAACTTGACCACCTCCAAGTGGATGCCATGCGCCGCCGCGGCGTCGGCCGGATCTTGGCCGGTATAGCCTTGATCGGCGTAGGCCAGAGTCACCGAGGCATCGGTCGCTTGCTCAATCGCGGCCGCCAGGTCCGCGACCTGCGCCCGGTCTTGCGCATTGGCCGACGTCACGACCAATGCCAACAACTGGCCCAACGTATCGACCGCCAGATGCACCTTGCTCCCTTTGCGCCGCTTGGCGCCATCATAGCCCGCGCGTCCTCCGCTTTCCGGGGTCGATTGCCGTGTGCGGCTGTCCAGAATGGCCGCGCTGGGCAAGGCATCCCGCCCTTTCGCCAGGCGCAGAATCGTGCGCAGATCGCACACGATGGCCTCGAAACTGCCCGCCTGAATCCAACGCTGGGTCTGCTGGTAGACGATTTCCCAGCGCGGAAAGTCATGCGGCAACAGCCGCCAGGCCGCTCCGGCACGCACCAACCAGCGCAACGCATTGAACACCTCGCGCAGATCGTACGTGCGTTGCGGGGCATCGGGCGTCCTCAAGGTCAGATACGGCACGACGAACGCCCATTCGTCGTCGCTGACATCGGAAGGATACGGGGTACGAGTTCTCATCCTCTGAGTTTACCATATCAAGGCCCAAAGTGTCTAACACCCTCTAGGAGGTTAAGCTAGTGGATTTGTCGAATAAGGTAGCATTGGTTACAGGTGCAAGCGGAGGTCTTGGGAGCGCGATAAGTAAGGAGCTGGCAAAGAGTGGCGCGGATATTGGGATTCACTATTATCAAAACCGTCAAAATGCTGAAGCCCTCCAACAGGAGTTAATACATCTAGGTACTAAAAGTCATATTGTTTCGGCTGATATTCGGAAGCCAGAAGATGTCGAGGCTATGGTGAAGGATACAGTTTCGGTATTTGGGGGTATCGATATTCTTATCAATAATGCAGGAGTGGCCGATCAAGAAGCTCCCGATTGGGATCTCGAATCGTGGTGCCATCTGCTAGATGTAAATCTAACAGGAAAATTTCTTTGTGCACGTGCTGCTCATTCCTACCTGGAAGAACGTAGCGGCGTTATTGTTAACATATCGAGTACAAGTGGCTATAATCCTTCATATGCTTATGGAGTGACGAAAGTCGGCGTCAATGGGCTAACTTTCTGGTTAGCAAGACTCCTTGCTCCTAAGGTGAGAGTTGTAGGAATAGCACCTGGTTACATAGAAGCAGGAATCAACGGCGCTGATGATGAGGAGACGCGTACGCGAGTAGCGCAGATGACATTATTAAAACGACCGGGTAAACCCGATGACGTAGCCAAAGCTGTGGCATGGATTGCAAGTTCTGAAGCAAGTTACATTACGGGGGAGACACTGATGATTAGCGGTGGCCTATATCTGCGGCTATAAGTCAACATCAAAATCAGCAGGGAAATAGAAATAAAAGTAAAGAGAGAACGCAAGAGGGCAGGGGCAACGCATCAAAATAGGAGGACGAGAGGAAATGAGGTAGAATGAGGACAAACAGGAGGACCTGAAATGCCCCCGACTTCTTTACTCGAGCATTTTGCCGATCTGACGGATCCGCGTGTGGAGCGGACGCGACGGCATAAACTGGTGGATATCATCGTGATGACGATCTGTGCGGTGATCGCAGGCGCCGAGAGCTGGGACGATATTGAACTGTTTGGCGAGGCGAAACGCGAGTGGTTGGCGACCTTTCTTTAACTGCCCAACGGCATTCCCTCGCATGACACCTTCAACCGAGTCTTTGCGGCCCTCGACCCGACGGCGTTTCGTGAACGGTTTACGGCCTGGATGCAGGCGATCCTCCCCCACCTTCCTGCCCAGGTCGTGGCCATTGATGGCAAGACGGTTCGTGGGTCAGGGGATCGGTTTCAGGACCGAGCGGCGATCCATATGGTGAGTGCCTGGGCGACCACCAATCGGTTGGTCTTAGCCCAAGTCAAAGTGGCCGAGAAATCCAACGAAATCACCGCCATCCCCGAGGTGCTCCAGAGTCTGGCGCTGAGCGGATGCCTGGTGACCTTGGATGCGATGGGCTGCCAACGAGCCATTGCTCAACAGATCGTCGACCAGGGTGCGGACTATGTGCTGGCCCTCAAAGACAACCAGCCACTGCTGGCGGAGGAAGTGGCCGAAGTCTTTCAGGCCGCCGAGCAGTACGAGGACCCCGTCATCGCAAGCACGTGGCCGGACCTCGAGAAGCAGCATGGCCGACTGACCCGCCGCTCGGCTTCCGTCATCCACGATCCCGAGATCCTCGCTTGGCTCCAAGAGGAGTGGACTGGCCAGGGCTGGTCGCCCTCGGGCGTATCGTGAGCCAGCAGTAAACCGGATCCACTGAGACGCGCTATTATCTGCTCAGTCGAGTGCTCACTCCTGAGGCCTTGGCCCAGGTGGTCCGGACCCATTGGGGCATTGAAAACCAAGTCCATTGGGTACTTGATGTGACTTTTGGGGAAGATGCCAGCCGCATCCGCACCGGCTTTGCCGCAGAAAACCTGGCGGTCGTTCGCCATATCGCCCACAATCTCTTGCGCCGCGAGCCTTCTCGTCGCAGTCTAAAAGGCAAACGCCTCAAGTCGGCTTTAGACACAGCTTTCTTGCTCAACGTCCTTCTCCAATTTTAGATGCGTTGCCCCTGGCATCTAAGGTATAGGTTTTTAACGTTAAGTTTTGGGAATGTCGCTTAAACGTGTTCGGACAATGTTGCGAATGTTAACAACATGCATCAAGTACAAAGTAAGCATCACCCGAAGCAACTATGAAATGGAAGACAAAGTTGTATATCAACTTTGTCTTCCATGCATCTAAGAGCCTGTCTGAAAAGGGGTGTATCAAGCGAGTAAGATCAGGGGATGAACAAAACCTATCCTTCTGATCTCACGCCCTCGCAGTGGGATTGTATCAAAGATCTGATTCCTTCGGCAAAAGCGGGGGAACGTCCCCGGACGTTGGACATGCAAGCGGTCGTCAAATGAAGAATTGTATGTGATTCGGGGATTTGTCCCTCCTGAAGAAGCGCTCGACGAACCTTACAAGTCCATCTATGACCCTTCTGAGGTGCGAAGAAGGCATGGCCGCGACGGTAAGTTTCGATTCAGTGTGAATACGATTACGTATCTCATTCCGCTCGAAAACGAGATAGCATCTTTTACTGGATCTGTGAGTGCATTGAATCCCACCACCCGCTACGAAGTAGGCAGTTCGTATTTCTACAGTGACATCGTAGGAATAACCACGACGCGAAAGAATAATCGACTTAAATTCTCACTGGCAACCTTACCGCTGCTTTTCTCAGATCTCGCTTCAAACATTGCAATTGGCGCACTCGTCATTCCAGGAGTCATGTTACTAGCCTTGATGGCATTCGCGACGTACCTACATAACAGTCCGTACTTGTATACCAGTCCGTACTTGTATCAAACATCCCACGCCCTATCCGGGTTGCTTGAGGCTATCTATCCTTTTATTATCATTGGAGTTCTGATCTGGTTTATTGTATTCCGAAAACGAAACTACCAATCGCAATCTTTTGCGTTGGAAGTCAATAATGGTAAGATGATCGGAGCAGTGATTAGTTTTATATCGCTTCAAAGGCAGGAAAATGGGCAAGCGGGTGGTGAAATCATTACGACATTTGCCCCAAATTTTGCCCAGACAATCGAACGAATCCGCTATTTGTTGCGTACAACCAAACAAGTGCGGGTCCCCACCCGGTAATCGAGTTCGCGCACCCACCCTGACCGATACACATAGCACGATCAGGGTGGGTAAGCTACATGATACACACGGCTTCTGCCTCCAATCCGCCGGTTCTGGCAATCAATTGACCAGTGACCATATGGCGTTGCGGGTCAATTGACTATCCAGAGTTATGGGCTCGCGACTGTTTGACTTTTGCTGGAATATATATTACTATATAATCATAAAAGATTATTATTGGATGTCCGCCAGCTACCAGATGCGCGCGGAACCAATATCGATAGAGGAGTGACCACCCATGGCATCACCTGATCGTCGCGTCGTCATCGTTGGCGGGGTCGCCGCCGGCGCCTCGTGCGCCGCGCGCGCGCGGAGGCTCTCCGAGAGTGCCGAGATCATCATGTACGAACGCGGTAGGTACGTCTCGTTTGCCAATTGCGGCCTGCCTTATTATGTCGGCGATGTCATCCCTGAAGAAACCGATCTGCTCGTCGCGACGCCGGAGTTGTTTCACGATCGCTTTCAGATCGATGTCCGTTTGGAACAAGAGGTCATCGCGATCGATCCAACCACGCAGACCATCACCGTACGCGTCCAACAGACGGGCGCGACGCGCCAGGAACACTATGATGATCTCGTTCTGGCGCCGGGAGCCGCGCCGATCATTCCGCCATTGCCAGGGATTGATCTGCCTGGCATCTTCACGCTCCGCACCATTCCGGATGGCCGCCATATCCGCCAGTGGATCACCGCCCATCACGCCCAGCGCGCCGTGATTGTCGGCGGCGGCTTCATCGGACTTGAAATGGCCGAGAATTTGGTCCGGCGCGGCCTCGAAGTCAGCATTATCGAAGGCCTGGCACAGGTAATGCCCCCCTTCGATCCCGAGATGATCGCGCCGGTGCATGATCTGCTACGCGCGCATGGGGTGGATCTGCGTCTCAATGCGTTTGTCGCGGGATTCGCGCCGACAGCGGATGGCAAGATCGCAGTCACGACCGCGACCGGCGATACAGTGCATGGTGACCTGGTCATCCTGGCTATTGGCATCCGTCCCGAGACCGCGTTGGCACAGTCCGCGGGGCTCGCTCTGGGCGCGCGCAAGGGCATCAAAGTCGACGCGCACCAGCGCACCAGTGATCCGCATATCTGGGCAGTGGGCGACGCTGTCGAAGTGGAAGATGCTGTTACAGGTGAATGGACACTGCTTCCGCTGGCCGGTCCGGCGAATCGCCAGGGTCGCATCGCTGCCGACGCCATCTTTGGACGCACCAGCACTTTTCGTGGTGTCCAGGGCACTGCCGTCTGTGGGATCTTTGGCTTAACCCTGGCGGCGACGGGCGCCAATGAGAAGACTCTCCAGCGGGTTGGCTTGCCGTATGAGAAGATCTATCTCCATCCGGATAACCATGTCGGCTATTACCCCGACGCGCGCCCCATCGATATTAAATTGCTCTTTTCGCCAACTGATGGACGCATTCTGGGGGCGCAGGCGGTGGGTGAAGATGGCGCGGAACGGCGTATCGATGTCATTGCTATGGCGATGCACCTGGGTGGCACGGTCTACGACCTTGAGGATGCCGAACTCTGCTATGCGCCCCAGTATGGCGCGGCGAAAGATCCGGTCAATATGGCCGGCATGATCGCTGTGCATGTGTTGGATGGCGACGCGCCCGTCATACATTGGGGAGATCTCGCAGCACATCCGGAGCGATTGGTGCTGGATGTGCGCGATCCAGATGAGTTTGCCGAGGGCCATGTTGTCGGCGCTATCAACATTCCCTTACCTACCCTACGTGAGCATCTGGACGAACTGGATCGCGCACGCGCCATCGCGGTCTATTGCCGCGTCGGCCATCGCGCTTACTATGCCACGCGTATCCTGCGACTGCATGGCTTCGACGCGCGGAATATCAGCGGCGGCATCATGACTGCCATCGCTGCACGGATTGCGATCGTGAACGCGGATGAGCTGGATGCCCAGGGCGAACCTGTTCTTTCCTGAATCACTGTGGTTCAATACCGGTCCTACAGAGCGACCATGGATGGCGGAGATTATCTCCGCCATCCATGGTTTTGCATTGTGATCGCTCGGCAAGGTCTCAGCGCGAGTGCAACGGCATCACGATGTAGCTATAGGTCTGGGTTCCTTGTGGTTTCAAGACCCCGGGCTGTTGCGCGGTGTTGAGTTCGAGCACCAATTCGGGGGCATCGATGACCGCCAGCATATCGCTGACGTATTTGATATTGAAAAGGATGTCCAATCCCGGCCCGTCAACTACGGCATCCACGGTGCTGGTGGCGTCACCAAATTCGTCGTTGGTGGCCTGGAGGGTGACGACTCCAGGGGTTAATCCTTCATTGCCGGGCGTGACGGTGATGCGCACGATATTCCCCGCACTTTCCGTGCGAGCGAAGAGCGAGGTGCGTTTCACCGCGTCGCGCATTGCCGTGGTTGGAATGACGACTCGTGTCTGATGACTCTTGGGCATGATGGCTTCATAATTGACGAACTGGCCCTCAATCAGATTCGCGGTCATCTCGACACCAGCGGCACGGAACATGGCCTGGTTGCGCGCCGGGGAGATGAACATCTCCACATTGCCTTCCGTGGGCAGGACCTTCGCCAACTCATTCAGCGAACGCGCGGGAATCAGCAACTCACCGAATCGATTATCGACGCCCGGCAGCTCGGTAGATCGCACGGCCAGGCGGAAAGTATCGGCGGCGGCAAAAGTCAGGCGGCTGTCGCGCACGCGCATGAAGACACCGGTAAAGATTGGCCGCGCATCATCCGTCGCGGCGGCGAAGGCGGTCTGACTGATCATCGATCGCAACTCGCCACAATCCAGGATGGCCGCGCCACCCTCGCCATCCAGACGCTGGATCACCGGGAATTCGCTGGGATCCATGCCACGAATGTTTGCCTCACTGCGGCCGCCGCGAACCCGCAGGCCATGGATGCCGCCGGGCAATGGGCTCAGTTCGACCTCGCCCGGACCCAGCGCGTTGACGAAGTCTGTCAACAATTTGGCGGGTACGGTTGTCGAACCACCTTCCTGGACCTGCGCGGGTACCAGACACGTAATGGCAATCTCCAGATTGGTCGCCGAGAGTCGCAGGTGATCGCCCTCAATGGTCAGCAATAGATTCGCCAGGACAGGGAGCGTGCTGCGCGTCGAGACCGCATGGCCGACAGTTGCCAGACCTTTGCTCAATTCAGATTGCTTGCAGTTGAACTTCACCGGAGTATCCCTCACTTTTCCGTGCTGGCCATCCGACCAGCGCCACTGTGGCATCAAGTAGTTCCATTGTGCATCATCGACCGCCATTCGGATGTAGCAATAGGACTCTCTGCTCTCATCATATTCCCTATCGGGTTATGTCTCGAGACGGACCGCCGTTGCAACCGCGTGCCCGGCCGTCGCCACAGCTCGCCGCTGCCCTACACACTCGCGAAATTGCATCAGGCAATAGCGATGCCAAGATTGCCTGCATCCTGTTGCCACTGTGCTCAAGAACGATCCACTCGCAGTTAGCGGGAATGGGCGCTGGCGTGGTATGTTGCTAGAGTGGTGACAGAGGAGGACAGACAATGAACGACCTGGAAGATCAACTGTTAGCGGCCGCCGCGGCAATGGCGACCGGAGAGCGCATTGTCGCGGTCACCGGCGCGGGGATCTCGGCGGAGAGCGGCGTCCCTACATTTCGCGACGCGCAGACCGGGTTATGGTCCTCCTTCAATCCTCAAGAATTGGCGACTCCGGACGCATTCGAACGTAATCCACGCTTGGTCTGGGACTGGTACGCAATGCGCGCCGCGCGTGTCGGTGAGGTGCAGCCGAACCCTGGCCACCTGGCGTTGCACGACCTGGAGACGCTCTTCCCGAGTGTCATCATCGCGACGCAGAATGTTGATGGGCTACACCAACGCGCGGGTAGCTCCAAGGTCATCACCCTGCACGGCGACATCACCCGGTACCAATGCTTCGCGGATTGCCAGGGTCGGCTAACGCCAATCGATCTGACTTCGCTCCCCTCCTGGGACACCGCGGCCGGTCCGCCACGTTGCCCACATTGTGGCGCCTATGTGCGTCCTGCGGTTGTCTGGTTTGGCGAAATGTTACCGCCAGGCGCGCTGGATGCCGCGGAAACTGCCTGCCGTATGGCAGATACGATCCTTGTGATTGGAACCTCCGGCGAAGTCTATCCAGCGGCAGCCTTGCCATTCATAAACCCCCATGCCAAGCGCATTGAGGTGAATCTGGCTGAGACGAGTATTTCGCGCCGCATGCATTATCGACTACGCAGTTCCGCGGGCGCTGTCCTGCCAAAATTGGTCGATGCCGTGCAGCGACTGCGCAATCCTTGAGCCTGCCCCATGGGCGCAACGTAGGGCGAACATGCCACCACGTTGGGCGATGACCTGGATGCTACCAACGTGGCGCCTCAATGCAGGCTTTTCCTGTAACGCGGCAAACATCGCTGGCAAGAGGTACAATGCGAAGAGAGAGCTTCTTCCCAGGAAATCCCGCGCTATAGGAGATTCCTCCCATGCCAGAACAGGAAATCGAACTGCATGGCCACATCATCGACTCGTTGATCCTCTCCAAGGTGATGGATACCATCACGCGATGCGGCGCGCAATTCTCTATCTCTTTGATGCAGGTTGGCCAGACCAATGACGACCTCAGTCATGCCCGTATGACTGTATCCGCACCCACTCAGGCGATCCTTGACGCGCTGCTCTCCGATCTGGAGACGTTAGGCGCGGAGATCGTGGGCGCTAAAGATGCCCGCACGATCGCCGTCGAGATCCAGGGTGTTCTCCCCGACGAATTCTATGCCACGACCAACCTGCCGACGGATGTGCGCATCCATGGGGAATGGGTACCCGTCGCTGGCATTGAGATGGATGTGGCCATCGTCATCGAGCGCAAACAGCGGAAGGCGCGATGTGTGCCTATGCATCAAGTCAAGTTGGGTGATGCTGTCGTTGTTGGGCATGGTGGGGTGCGCGTCCACCCATTGGAGCGACCGCGTTCGGGTAGCGAAGAGATCTTCAGTTTCATGCAGAATACTGTCAGCTCAGAACGATCCAAGGCCCTCGTGATCCACGATATCGCGTTAGCAATGCACGCGACCAGGGCGCGCGGCGGTAAGATTTTGCTGGTGCTAGGGCCGGCAATCGTCCATACCGGGGCGCGGCAGCACGTCGCGACCTTGATCGAGATGGGCTACGTGCAGGTTATTTTTGGCGGCAACGCCATCGCCGCTCATGACAGCGAGGCGGCGATCTTCGGGACCTCGCTGGGAGTAGATCTCCAGAGTGGAGATCCGGTCCAGGATGGTCATCGCAACCATCTGCGCACAATCAATACCTTGCGTCGCTACGGCTCGATCCGCGCCACGGTCGAGGCTGGGGTCATCCGCGAGGGTATCATGGCTGCCGCTATCCATAACAATGTGCAGATGGTATTGGCGGGGTCGGTCCGTGATGATGGGCCGATTCCGGATGTCATTACGGATATGGTTCGTGCCCAGGAGACGATGCGCGCGGCGCTGCCAGGCGTTGAGGTGGTGCTGATGCTGGCGTCGATGCTCCATGGCATCGCCACCGGCAACTTGCTCCCCGCGACAGTGCATACGGTCGTCGTCGACATCAATCCCGCCGTCGTCACGAAGTTGGCTGATCGCGGCACCACTCAGGCTATCGGGCTGGTGACTGATGCCGAACTCTTCCTGCGCGAACTGGTAGAAGAGCTACGGGCGTTGGGGAAACTCAGCAAAGTCGCGAAACGTAAGAAGGGCGAGGCTGCTGGCGCGGGTGCATAAGGATGCGCGCACGTACAGAAAGTGCTTGTCTCAGGGACGTCGTGTTCCGCCAAGTCATCCCGTAGGAGTCTATCCGCTTGAATCCATCAAATACACCGCGCCACATCTACCTGACGGGGCTGACGGGCTGTGGCAAGACGACGATCGCCCCGTTGCTGGCTGATCTCCTGGGCTGGGCCTGGCTGGATCTCGATTCGATCATCGAAGCGCAGACTGGCAAGACTATACCGGCATTGTTTGCCCAGGATGAAAGCACTTTCCGCGCCGCCGAGACCGCGGCCCTCCGCGTGGTCGCGGAGCGCGTAGACCCGACGGTCATCGCGACCGGCGGCGGGGTCGTTCTGGCGGAAGTGAATCGCGAGCTGATGATGGCCACGGGCATCGTCGTCGCGTTGGAGGTTGCGCCTGAAGTGGCGGCCGCCCGCGTCACGGCCCAGCCCATCGATCGACCACTTGTGCGTGGTGACGCGCTGACGCGGATTCGTGATCTTCATAAAGCACGCAGCCCACTTTACGCACAGGCGCGCGTGCGCGTTGCGACGGATGACGCGTCGCCAGATGTTGTGGCGCGGCGAGTATTGGCGGCGATTGTGGCACGCGGCCTTTTGCCACACAGTGACGCGCCTGGCCAGAGTATCGCGGTCGCGACCCCAAGCCAGTCATATGCCATCACCATCGCCTGGGGCGCGCTTGGCAAGCTGGCGGATGAACTTGAAGATGCGCATTTGCCACTCCGGCTTACGGTGATCACCGACAGCACCATCGCGCCACTGTACCTGGAAGGAGTCTGTACTGGTCTGGCAGAAGCCGGCTATGAGGTTGGCACGAGCATCATCCCGACCGGTGAGACGCAGAAGACGCTCGCGACGGTGGAAGCGGTGTACGATGAACTGATCACGCGGCGGGCGGAACGTGGCGCGGCGATTATTGCGCTGGGCGGTGGGGTAGTTGGTGACCTGGCGGGCTTCACCGCCGCGACCTATCTCCGCGGTGTTCCACTGATACAGGTGCCCACAACGCTACTGGCGCAGGTCGATGCGGCAATTGGTGGCAAGACGGGCGTCAACCATCCGCGAGCCAAGAACATGATCGGCGCGTTCTACCAACCCCTTCGTGTAGTGATTGATCCGGCAGTTTTGCTGACGCTGAGCGACCGCCTCTTCCGCGAAGGTCTTGGTGAGGTCGCCAAATATGGCGCGATTCTGGATGCCGAGCTCTTCACATTACTCGAAGACCGCGCGGTTGATCTGCTCCGCCGTGACCCGACGTTACTCAGCGAGGTCATCGGACGATGCGCGCGGATCAAAGCGCGGATTGTCTCTGAAGATGAGCGCGAAGGTGGCGAGCGCATCCTGCTCAATTATGGCCATACCATCGGCCATGCTCTGGAAGCTCTCACGGGCTATAGCACGTTGCTGCATGGCGAGGCGGTCTGGCTGGGGATGGCGGTGGAGGCACAGGCCGCCCGTGCTCTGGGCCTCGTGGATGATGAGTTTCTCAATCGCCAAAGCGCGCTGGCACGTGCGCTGGGCGCACCTACATCCATTCCGGCTGGGCTCACACCTACGGCGATCCTGGCGGCGACGCGTCTCGATAAGAAATCTCAGGGCGGCCAGGTTCGCTGGGTGTTGCCAACCGCTCTCGGGCACGCGACGACGCGCATGGTCTCTGACGACATAGCGCTGGCGGCAATTGCTGACATTGTCAGCCTGGGTGCATGAGGCCGCGCCTCCAGATAACCAACAAAACAATCACGGCGTGGTCAACGCGAAATTGCCCGAGCGGTCATTTCACCGGGTTCGGTAGCAGAGTATCAGTGTAATGCGTGTGGGGGATTGAATCGCTATGGAGATGTCGGCATGGTATAATAATGAGGATAATTCGATGCGATAGGTAACATAAGGGAGCTATTATCCTATGTTTGAAAGTCTCTCTACGCGGTTGGAAGGTATCTTCGATCGACTCCGGGGACATGGCACGGTTACTGAAGCAGACCTCAATGAGGTCATGCGTGAAGTGCGTCAGGCATTATTAGAAGCCGATGTCAATTTTAAGCTCGTGCGCCAATTCGTCGCCGCTATCCAGGAAAAGGCGGTAGGGGCACAGGTCCTCAAAGGTCTGAATCCCGCCCAGCAGGTCATCTCGATCGTCTATGACCAACTCGTCGAGATGTTGGGAGGCGTTGATGAGACCCCCCGCATCCAGTTCGCGACGACCCCGCCCACGATCCTCATGATGGTTGGTCTGCAGGGATCCGGCAAGACTACGACTTGTGCCAAACTGGCCCTGACGTTGCGCAAACAGAAGCAGAAACCAGTTATGGTTGCCTGCGACATGCAACGTCCCGCCGCTGTCGCGCAATTGCAGCAGCTTGGTAAGCAATTAGACATCCCTGTCTACGCGGAACCGGCTGGCAACAAGCCAGTTGATATTGCCTATCGTTCGATGGCCTGGGCGCGTGAGCAGGGCGCGACAGTCATGATCATCGATACAGCGGGCCGGTTGCACATCGACGAAGACCTCATGCGCGAGGTCGAGATGATCCGTGAGCGGGTCCATCCACAAGAGATCTTGCTGGTCGTGGATGCGATGACGGGACAGGACGCTGTGCGCGTCGCCCAGGCATTCAAAGAATCAGTTGATCCAACTGGTCTGGTGATGACGAAGATGGATGGCGATGCCCGCGGTGGCGCCTCGCTCTCGATTCGTGCCGTCACTGGCGTGCCAATCAAATATATGGGCATGGGCGAGAAGGTCGATGCACTGGAAGTCTTCCATGCCGACCGACTAGCGCAACGCATTCTGGGAATGGGCGACGTCCTCTCGCTGATTGAACGGGCACGCGAGAATATCGACGAGGCCCAGGCCGCTAAATTGCAGAAGAAGATGCTGTCGTCGACCTTCAATCTTGAAGATTTCTTGCAACAGATGCAGCAGATCAAGAAGATGGGATCATTGTTGCAGATTGTCGAGATGATTCCCGGTCTGAACCGTATGTTGCCGCCAGAGGCGAAAGGCGCTCTTCAGGACGAGAAAGAGATGAAGCGCGTCGAAGCGATGATCCTTTCCATGACGAAGATCGAGCGCCGCAATCCCAAGATCATCGATGGTAGCCGTAAGCGCCGTATCGCCAATGGCAGTGGCATGCGCGTCCAGGATGTGAATGACCTCCTCAAGCAGTTCCAGCAGATGCAGCAGATGATGAAACAGATGGGGAACATGCAACAGAAGGGCGGTCGTCGTATGCCGCGTATTCCCGGTTTGCCAGGCGGCAAGGGCGGACTCCTGGGCTGAGTAACCTTGACATGAGGAACTGCGAGGAGCTGATTTGTGATGACAAAACCACGCTTGCCTATTCAGGATAGTCAGCGCATCGCGCTCGGCCCAACGGCGATCCCCGCCTTGCGCATTGCGCCATTCCAACATGAAGCGGCATCACGAACATTTCCGGCATTGATTTTGCAACATGGCTATGGTGCTGATAAATATGATCTGGAGCCGATTGGCGAGGAACTGGCGGCGGCGGGAGCTGTAGTGTATCTGCCTGATGCCTGGGGCCATGGCGAACGTTTTGACCCACGCGGCCAAAATTTCATGCGTGAGGCTACCTCGGATTATTTCATAGCGGTCATACGCCACGTCATGGCGGATCTGCGCGCGTTGCTCCCGATCGTCAGTGCCGACCCTGCGGTCGCAGGCGCGCCCGTGTGGCTCGGTGGCTTCTCATTAGGGGGTATTGCAACGTTGCTTACGCTGGAGTCCGATAGCGAGGTCGCGGGCGGGATCGTCTTCTCCGGTGGAGTCAGCCCGGAAGTAGTGATTGCGCCGTTGGGAATGGCGCCGGCTTCGCTAGAGAATCAAGCCTGGGCGAAAGCGCACGACATGGCAAGCCCTGAAAGCGTTGCTGCGCTCGCTCAGCGCCCGCTTTTTCTCAGCCATGGGCAAGCTGATGATCGATTGCCTGTTGTTGGGACGACACGACTCTATGCCGCGGCGCAACCACTCTATCAGGCGATGCCTGAGCGCCTTCAATTGCGGCTCTTCGCGGGCGGGCATATGATCCCTCCGGCACTGCTGGAAGACGCGGTCGTGTGGTTTACGAACCAGATTGCGCCCCCCCACTTGCCATAAAAGCGAGGGGGGCATGGCGCGGCGTTAGCCTCCGAACGGTCCGTTGCCGAGGCTTTGATTGTGCGAAATATTCAACGACGGAGCTACACCTGCGTCATTGAGCAGTTCCTCGCGAACAACGATGACATCGGGTGGTGCGTCAATGCCTAATTTCACGCGGTCCCCTTCGACATTCAAAACGCGAATGACGATCACTTGATTCAGGACGATGGCCTCGCCGGCTTTGCGACGTAGAACGAGCATTCCCCCGCTCCTCTCCTAGCGGATTCCTCCGCGTGGTTGTGCAGACACGCTCACAGATGGGGTAAACGTTGTCTCCACACACGAATTATCCATGACTACTGCTCGATGTCCGATCCCATACTCACCGTGATCCTACAGGACATGGTCAGGTGGGAATTGCGCACTTTCCCGGTCGCGATCGAACACGCATATCTTACAACGACTCAACCCCCCGCGCCATCACATTGCAACCCTACCCACAGCACAAAGTGAAGTTTGCACTTTGTTAAGTGATTTTTGCAGCAAATATGAGGCCAGTTCGGCTGCTCACATCCTTCATTATGGCGGAATGTGTGCGGTCTCTGATTGACATACATTGAGATAGTAGCGCAAAAGTCCCTATCAATGCGAACGGGGAGGCTAGCCAATCTGGAGCAGGGTGGCCTCAAGCACCGGGGGTGTCATGGCGGCGCAGGAAGGCGGGCACATCATAGACATCGGCACCCTGAGGATGATCTTGCTGCCACGCGCTCTCCACCGTGCGTTGGGGACGCGCGTCGGGCTCAATGACCGGCACAATGGGCTCGCTGACGTCGGCCACTGGTGGTCGGAGGGAAGTGAGGGCTGGTAAGGCGATCGTTGGTTCTTCGGTGAGCCCCGCATCGCAAGGTAAGGTGGGCCAATCCTCCGTACCGCGCGTGGCGGTGGGGAGGGGCGAGTCAAATGGCGTGGCCATGACCATGGGGGGCGTGAGGGAGGGGACCCGTTCACTGAAGCTGGTGGCGATCAGGGTAACGCGCATTCGCCCATTCAGCGCCTCATCCTGGACGGTGCCAAAGATTATGACCGCATCAGGATGCGCGAGCGCCTGGATCTGCGTCGCGGCTGTGTGAATTTCCATCAGCGTAAGGTCCGCGCCGCCGCTGATGTTGAGCAGGATGCGATTGGCGCCCCGAATATCACGTTCCAGCAGGGGGCTTTCAATCGCTCGCTGGGTGGCTTCCTGCGCACGCCGATCGCCACTGGCCTCCCCAATTGCCATCAGCGCCGATCCAGCGCCAGCGATGATGGAACGCACATCGGCGAAATCCAGATTGATCAATCCTGGTGTGGTGATGAGATCGCTGATACCGCGGACACCATGGCGCAAGATCTCGTCACCGACACGCAATGCATCAGTGAAGGGGAGATGCGGATCGACAATGTGGAGCAAGCGCTCATTAGGGACTACAATCAAGGTATCGACATGTGGCCGTAGGGCCTCGATACCCTGGGCCGCCAGGGCGGTGCGGCGAGAGCCCTCGAAAAGAAACGGACTACTGACCACCGCCACGGTCAGCGCATCGAGTTCATGAGCCAGCCGCGCGACAATCGGTGCGGCGCCTGTGCCAGTGCCGCCACCCATGCCTGCCGTGACGAAGATCATATCCGATCCACGGAGCAACGCGCGCAACTCTTCCAGACTCTCTTGTGCGGCGCGCGCGCCGATGGTGGGGTCGCCACCAGCGCCCAGACCGCGCGTCAGCGCCTCGCCCAGGCGTACACGACGACCGACAGGCGAGACGGAAAGCGCCTGCGCATCGGTATTAGCCACGATGAATTCAACGCCACCGATGCCATCCTCCACCATACGCGCGACGGCATTGCTCCCTGCGCCCCCCACACCGACGACGCGGATTACGGCTCCCCCTTCGCGCAGCGTGCGCGTAAATGGCAATGGTTCCGGCATATGGCGTATGACAGCATTCATCCCCTGCTCTCCTTGCTGAAGCGGCTCTCTCTCGTCTCCAGCATACTCCGCCGCGCAATAATCAGGGGAACGCTGACTTCCCTGTCTCATCTGGCAACATTCACGGGTCTCATCAACATGCCTGGGTAGGCGGTCTCGTGACGCGCTATAATGTGGGCTGAGATACGTGGTATCTCCAGCGTGTGGAAGCCAATATAGAGGGGAGATAATTCAGCATGTTCATTCGCGCCAGTCTCGTTCCGGTGCAACCAGGCACCAGCGACGCCGTCATGGCATTGTCCGAACAATTGGCAGCACTGACCACGGGTCTCGCTGGCTTGCAAGCTTATTATTTGATGCGTGCCAGTGATACTGAGGTTTTCGCGATAGGTGTCTGGGGATCCGAGGCGGAGGAGCAGGCCGCAGGTGAACAGGTACGCGGCGCTCTCATGCAACAACTCGGGCGCTTCATTGCCGGTCGTCCTCAAAATTGGGCGGGCGAGGCGCGCGCCATTGGAGCATCATAATCGCGCCATCGTCCATGGCGCCGAACCACGACGAGCATAAATGAACGAGGAACACGCATGGCTACCTCTGTCCCACCTGCTACGGATCAGGCACCCCTGCTTGGGACGGCACGGCCTGTTAATTCGCGCCGCCGCTATCTCTTAATCAGCGGTCTCTTGCTGTTATTCGCGATCATTGCCATCATCTTTGGTGGCGGCTCCGGACAAACATGGCAGAACCTGACCGCGTTCCCCGGACATCCGCTCGTGGTGCTGATCGATCCGTTAAATGCTCAGCGTGTCTATGTTGGGACAGAACAGGGGCAGGTGCTTACTTCGTTGGATGGGGGCCAGACCTGGGCATCACAGCAACGAGGACTACCGGCAGGCGCCGCGATCAGCGCGCTCCTTATGACGCCCGCAGACGCCCAACTTTTCGCGGGTACCAGTGCCGGTGTGTTTGTCTCGACTGATAATGGTCAGACCTGGACGTCGATGAGTCAGGGTTTACCAAATGATACCGTTGACGCGCTCACCATCGATTCGAGCAATGGCACTACGATCTTGCTGGCGGGGACAACGGTGCATGGCGTGTATCGATCGACGAATATGGGCCAGACCTGGGCTGCTGACGCAAAGGGATTACCTGACCGCGCCGATATTTACACCCTCACAACCGCGCCACTCGGCAAACAAATCTATGCGGGATTGATCGGTGGCGGCATTGCGGTATCAGCCGATGGTGGGTTGACATGGCAAGCTGATTCGACGGGCATTCCGCATGGCGCCGATGTCTTTACTCTGTTAATCACTCCTGATCGCCAGGGAAATCCCGCGCATTACTATGCGGGAACCAGTGTAGGTCTCTTCGTCAGCGCGGATGGGATGAACTGGATAGCGGGGGGAACAGGTCTTGGTCAGACACGCATTCTCGCCCTCATTAGCGATCCTCTCTCCACCCAGTTACTCTATGCCGGAACGGATAATGGGGTATTTGAGAGTGGGGATAGCGGCGCGACCTGGCGCGTAGTCGCGCATGGTCTGACCGCCAGCACGCATGTTGGCGCCCTGGCGATCAGTCGGCCGACGCAAGCGACGGTTGGATTCAACACCGCCATCAATGTGCTCTATGCCGGATCTGATCAGCTTTTTCGCTTTCCCAGCACGGGATTCGCGCAGACCGTCGGTGTATTACGCATTGGCGGGATCGTCGTGCTCTTTGGCCTGCTGTTCTTCCTGACGTTCCGACAGAATACGATCATGCGATCGCTCCTCCCTGCGCGCGAGATTCCCGGTGGATACCAGCCGCCGAGTGTCCGCCGTGCTGCCAGGGAAGCCGCGCGCGCGCATATCCGCGGTGGCCCACCACCGATCGCTACTATCTTCCCGGAAGCCGGTGGCGCAATGGAGGTCAATACCCGGCGCGGACCGGTGTCGGCTATCTTCACACCCGTGATGGGGACATTGCATGCGGTAGTGATGATCGGTGAAGGCCGCCAACCACAAGATGGCCCTATGGGCGCTTTTCGCCAATTAGCCGAGGACCTGCAGCAAGCAGGAGTTCTCAGCTTACGGCTTGCGATGCGTGATCCCACCAGTCTGGTGAACAGTGTCGCGGATGTCATGGGGGCATTGGATGTCCTGCAGCGCCATGGGATCAAACAGGCGTGTTTAGTAGGCTGGGGCTTTGGGGCGACGGTGGCGATCAATGCGGCCCTGGAGCGGGAAGTGGTCCGGGGGGTCGTGGCGATCGCGTTGCCCGCCAATGATACGGAAGGAATCGATGAACTCTCCCCGTGCGCACTGCTCGTCTTGCATGGTTCCGAGGATATCGTGACCCCATTGCCCGCGGCGCGCGATCGTTTCAATGCCGCAGGCGAGCCTAAAGAGCTGGTTGTCTTTCCGGGCGATGGTCACGCGCTCGAGGGTCACCGGGTAGAAATTGTGGAGAAGATCGTCGACTGGTACCAGACCACCTGCGCGGAGGACATGTCGGTTACGCGCCGTGGCGCTCAATCAACGCCTGATCATCCCGCACCTGCTGATGAAGAGAGGTCATCATGACACAGCTTCCCCACGTCTTTGTGACCCGGCGTATCCCGGAGATCGGTCTGCGCCTGCTACGCGCCGCCTGCGTGGTTGATCTCTGGGATGATGACATGCCGCCGTCCGCGCAGGATCTGCGCGCCCATGCCAGTGATTGTGATGGCTTGCTGACGTTATTGACGGATCGCATCGATGGCGACCTATTGGATGCCTGTCCACGAGTGCGTGTCGTGAGTAACCTGGCGGTGGGTTACGATAACATTGATGTCGCGGCGGCCACTGCGCGCGGTGTCATCGTTGGCAACACCCCCGGTGTGCTGGCAGAGACCACCGCTGATCTGGCTTTCGCGCTGTTGCTCGCTGCGGCGCGCCGCCTGCCCGAGAGCCAGGCTTACGTCCGTGCCGGGCAATGGCAGACGTGGGGTCCTTTGCTGCTGTTGGGGGCAGAGGTGCACCATGCGACACTTGGCATCGTTGGGCTGGGGAGCATCGGGCGCGCGCTGGCTCGGCGTGCGCGTGGCTTCCAGATGCGCGTGCTGTACAGTGGTCCCACTCGCCAACCTGATGCGGAGGCTGAGTTGGGTGTGGAGTATGCCGCGTTACCGGATCTGCTACGCGCGGCGGATTTCGTCAGCCTGCACGCGCCGTTGACCCCCGTGACCCGCGGCATGATCAATACCGAGACCCTGCGCCAGATGCGTCCCAGCGCGATCCTGATCAATACGGCGCGTGGCCCGCTGGTGGTGACAGAAGACCTGGTGAATGCGCTGCGCGCGGGGATAATTGCCGGAGCGGCGCTCGACGTGACCGACCCGGAACCGCTCCCCGCCGATCATCCGCTCGTCGGACTCCCCAATTGTATCGTGGTGCCGCATATCGCCAGTGCCAGCGGTCCCACGCGCGATCGCATGGCAGAGATCGCCGCGCGTAATCTGATGGCAGGGTTACGCGGGGAACCATTGCTCCATGCTGTGAATCCTGCCGCTATTGGCATTGGCCGACAAGTTGAGCCCCGCGATTACGTGTAAGTATGGGGTGAGGCACCATCGTCACGATGGTACGCCATGGTCGGTTCCGAACGCGTGATGGCCCTCTCACTGAGCTTCCGCTTGACGGCGTTGGCGCACACTCTCGAAGAGCAACACACTGGCGGCAATAGCGGCGTTGAGGGACTCGACATCGTTATACATCGGGATCCGTACCGGATGGGTAGCGAGGCGACGGGCAGGCCCTGAAGGTCCATGAGCTTCGTTGCCGATGATGATCGCCGTACGGATGGTGAGATCCAAGCTTGCATAATCCATCGTGGCATCAGCGTCGGCCAAAACCACCTGGCGTGTCGGCGGATCGCCAGCCAGGAGAGCGCTCATCTCTTCCCAATGTTGCTCGATGCGAATGGGCAGGTGGAAATGCGCGCCGCTGGCAGCGCGCAGGACCTTGGGAGAGACCGGGTCAACACAGTGCGGGGTCAGCAAGATTTCATCGACATCGGCAGCCAGCGCGGACCGCATGATCGTCCCGAGATTGCCAGGATCAGTGATATCGTCGAGGATCATGAGGAGTGGTCGCAGGCGACCCCGACGACGCGCGCGGATCATCTCAGGCGCCAACGCTTCCAGGTCAAGCGCGGCGACGATGCCTTGTGGAGTACGAGTCTCCGAGGCCCTGTCGATAGCCGTTCCACTCGCGGTATAGACCTCGACCCCTTCATCCACCAGGGTCTGGAGATCGGGTAGTAGGGGAGTAATGTTGGGGGCAGCGGGATCGTATAGAACCAGTGCGGGCGTAAGGCGCGCGCGCCGCATCTCCATAAAGAGATGCGGCCCTTCGATCAGACAGAGATGCGCGGCGGCGCGGCCACGGGCTGATTGCAAAGCGTTCAGCGCGGCAACCTTCGCGTTATGGGAACTGGTAATCTGATACGGATCTGGTGCGCTCATCGAAGCGACCACATCATGCGTGGACCTTGAGCGCCGCGGCTGCCTGCCGAGCGACCGCGCCGAACGCTGCGCCATTATACACCGCGAGGTCTGCCAGGATCTTGCGGTCCAGCGCGATGTTCGCGAGCTTCAGTCCATGAATGAATTGACTGTAATTCATGCCATGAATATGGGCGGCGGCATTGATACGCGTCACCCAGAGTTGGCGCATATCGCGTTTGCGATTCCGGCGATCGCGATAAGAATAAAACAGCGAGCGCATCATCGCTTCGTGGGCGGGTCGGAAGAGGCGATGGCGCGCGCCGCGCTGCCCTTCCGTCAAGTGGAGGACCTTTTTGTGCTTCTTGTGGGCGGGTACGCCTCGTTTGACACGTGGCATGGCGTTGGTTCAACCCTTCATTTGAAGAATGCTCATCCAAACAGGATGGCAACGCGCGGACCGCTAGAATGGTCACGCGCATCATTCGCGATAGTGCGGCCCCATGCTAAGTCGCCGCCTATCTGCAAAAGCAATGCTTGACTCCACGGTATCATTGGCGACATCATCGCCAGGTTGATGCCGCTGGATCACACATTGTAGGGCATGAGGCGTTGCATCTTGCGCGCATTGCCCGGCGAAAGTTGACGCAGCTTGTCGAGCGACCGCTGAACGCGCTTGGACTTGCGGCGGCGCAAGTGGTTGCGCCCATATTTGAAATGGACGAACTTCTTGCCACTGCCGGTCGCGCGGATGCGTTTGGCGGTGCCCTGGTGTGTCTTGAGCTTGTAGGTTTTCACAATCAATCCTCTATACCAGGGTATCTCTGTAGGTGGAGTACCTCGACACTATATCACGCGCTTCGGCCAGACCGCAAGGCGGTGGGGTCGCCATGGCCCGCAAATCCTACCGGGTTTGCGCATAGGATTGGTCCATGCCTTGCCATTGACCACCTGAGTGTGATATGGTGTACATGTCCACGGCGGGTTGGCCAAGTGGTAAGGCAAGGGTCTGCAAAACCCTCACCACCGGTTCGAATCCGGTACCCGCCTCCAGTTTACAGACATTTTGCCTCATTCTATCCTTCTGCCCCCACAATCGCCTCACTGAGACCATTTCATACCCCAATTCCAGATTTGCATGCACCCGATCCAATATCCACCGTAAGAAGAACCCCGAGCGCTACCAGTTTAGATATGGGAGTCCAACAACCTGGCATTGGCCGGGACGTTCTCACGAGGCAGCGTGTGGATTGAGCCTTTCCTGTAACATGCGAGCACGTGTGCCAGTGGTGCCAGATATTCCTGAAAACGAGGCCAGTGGACCGCGGGATGTGGGTTGCAATTCTGCTTGCCGTGTGTATTTTCGGGCATCGCAGAAGCCATGTGCTACACATTCTGCAGATCAAACCGTGGTTTTTGTGTTCCCAATATCCCCTCTCACCCCGTAGCATGAGAAAGAGACAGCATCAGCTGACTGTCTCTGATCATCATCTGTGGTAAAGGGGAAGATCAATTATGCGAAGTACGAGAAGAAGTCCGTGGCAAGCATGGTGGTTCGTGGCGAGCCTCAGCTTTGGGGTTCTCATCACAGCCTGCAGTGCAACCAGTTCGGCAATTGGTGGCTCATCAGCGACCGGCGCAAATCCTACCGCCACTGTTGGAACAGGGCAGACTATGCCGCCCACCCTATCTAACGCATATTGTCAAAAGATCATGAGCCCTGATAAAGCAAACCAGGTTTTTCAGATTTCAGGGGATAAGAGTATAAGCACGATTGACTCTTCGTCAACGATTTGCAATTACAACAATTCTTCCGGAATCCCGATAGTTGCGATTACTTTCATGAGCTATCAGGCTGGAGGTACACCTTTCTCTCAACTTGTGTCAAATACTGCGTCATTCGATGGCGGAACAAATATTATGAATCAGCCTGTGAATGGTTTAGGCGATCAGGCATATTATTTGAGTTTTACCACCTCGTCGGGCAAGAGTGATTATCTCTTCGTGCTCAAAGGTGGAACGTACTTTATCATCAGCGTGGGTCCTGACACACTTATCAACTCTCCGTCAGACTCGGTCGCCGAGCAAGATTTTCAGCAAATTGCTCAACTTGTGCTTGCGCAACTCTGAGCTTCCGCGCGCAATGCAAGCCACGAGATACCCTGGGGACCTCCGTGACGTCGTACCCCGATTTGAACGAGGTCCCCAACTTTGGTATAACGTTCAGGGGATGCTAGCCAAAATGCTGACCAGAAGCGCTCTCATCGTTATGATACTTATTCTGCAATCCCAGGAGCGTGGGCGATCCCGATATTCATTTTGCAGTATGTGCATTTGAGAGCGCTGGTCAACGTGTCTGGCAGCATGTGAGCCGGCACGCCCTTCATTATGATGTATTTTGCCGATCATTGCCATATCTGGTATTCGGACAGCACGCGCGGCGAACGACAACAACTGACACCAACGGGACATGTCATGCATATCCGGCAACTTCCACCCTATGCGGAGGTTCTGGTGGCGGAGTCTGGTGTGTATGTGGCGTCAAATGGCAACCTCGTTGCCTATTCCCCGGATCTGGTAGCCGAATTATGGAGCACTCGGCTTGGATGAAATCTCTTCAGGAAAGGGAACGTGCCACGCTAACCGGCATAATCTGCCATCAGCCATTCCGTGCCGTTGCGGTATAGTATACCGCATTCTCCGATCGAAACGGACGTAAACGCATCGAATCGTCATGCAAGCATATTCTTGCACTCAGGCAAGCGCGCCGTCAGGAGAGTTTTTCAATGGTAAAGGTCGTTCCTTCCGCATTGTCATGCGTGGTAGAGTCCGGCGTTGCGAGGTGTTCTGGGAGGGGTGGGGGCGGAGGAAACTGGGTGCGCTGACGTACTAAAAAGATGAAAAAGATGATACCTATCGTACCTCCTGGAGCGAAAAGTCTGAGCAATGACACAAGGGGAAAACGGATAGCCTGCTCCGCCATGAGAAGATTTATCGTATTCAAGAAAGTAAGTAGGCCCGTTGCCAGGCAGGAGATGGCAAAAATCATCAGCAGGTCGTAGCGAATTTTTCTCACTGCACTCCCCTGGAGCAGAGTGGTACGCGGCAGCATGAATTTTCCCCCTATGAGACCAAGGCCCGTTGTGATGACAGCAAGTAGACCAATGATCACTATGCTCGGTGGATAAATGAAATAGGGAGTTATGCATACCTGTATGAGTGCTGAGAGAGTGGATGAGGCGCCAGTCATGGGGTATACATCTATATTACCGAGAAAGGCCGAGTGACTTGTTGCAAGACTGCTCGCTAACAATTCTCCACCAAACACAAAGAAGGGGGCACAGAGAAAATACGCCAGTATCAAGCCCCCAATTTGTCCTATGTGACGCCAGTTGATGCCATAGCGCATGCCTTGGAATGACATCCATAGCGCGCTCATGATCGCTATGGGGCATGCTGTCCCGGCGATGGTACTTATGAAAAATAACCATCTTATATATGGGTCGCTCAGACCAAAGCCACTCCCGATATGAACAGGAATGACAGAAAACGCGGTGGCATAGACACCAGCGATAGCCAGCAAAGACATAATCCCTGAGAGAACGATCATTCCTAGCAGGATGGTAATGACCCGTGACAATCGCATATTGTGCGCGGTTGGGTTGGTAATATCAGGCATCTTCAGACTCCTTGTGGATCATTCCCAGATGAAAACGACGTTACGCTGAAATAGCCGTTACGAGGTAGTGGCAATAGCTCTGAAGTCAAAATATCATGCGTTCAAACTCAACACCAGGATGCATTGTAGCATGGGAATGGTCACTCAACCCATATGCATGATGAGCCAGGTGAACCGCCATTCAGGCGTTAAGTGTTGCGCCCATGTGGTAACCCATCGCAATCACAGCACGTCTCCATCCAAATATACAATGTGGCGCAATGGTCGGCCATCAGTGGAGATATGGTATGCTATCAGATGGAACTGATGCGGAGGCGATGACGATGATTGACCAAGCGATATTGGTTTTGCGCGATCACCACGATGCCCTGGCGAAGCGCGCGCTCGACCGTTTGACCGAGCGGACGATCTGGAGTGAGGGCGATCTGCGAAGATTGATGGAATTAGTGGATATGCGGACGCAGCCGTTGATGCTGGATGCGATTGAGACGGAAGGACGCCTGCTCGCGCAATATAGTGATCGCTTGGATGTGCGGCTCGAAAGCATTGAGCGAATCGCGGATGCCCTGGGCTTATCGGTCGATGAGATCTTCACGGATCAGCAAGACCAGCGTCGCGCCGCCCGCGAACTCTTGCGCACCGCGCGGCGCATTTATATTACAGCGATTGCCCGGGGCTATCAGAGTGGGGTCGAAGGTATCGCCTTGAATGAGCGCGATCGTGGCCGCTTTGTCAACAATCGCCTCCGCGCGGTGCAGCGTATCAACGCCACCATCAATTCCGGTATGGATTTTGGCGACACCTTAAATTCAGCTTGTAAAATTCTGGCCGAGGAGCTGCATGTCGATCTCTGCGCCATCTTTCTCTACGACACTGTTGCCAATGATCTCACGTTACAGGCGACCAATCGCACTCCTGGTGAACTGATTGGGCATTTTACCGTTCGTCTTGGAGAACCCTTGACCGGTGAGATCGTCAAACTGGGGGTGCCACGTGGTTTCCGCGATATGCTGGAGATGAATCCCCTGCCCGTGGAAGCGCATCTTTTCGGTCGTCTCTATCGTAGCATTATGATCGTCCCGATCATCTTCTTCAATGGTGACGGCACCATCCTGGAAGGTGCTGTGACGCTGCTGAGTGAAGAGCAACGCGAATATTCTAGCGAAGAGATCAGCTTTTTGGAACTGATGGCGGGACTCCTCGCCATGAGCATCGAGAACAGTCATATCTATAGTCGGACGGATGAACTGGTGCGACGTCAGGTGGCCAGCATCACGACGCTGCAACGTGTCTCCGCGACCGTCGCGAATGCTTTTGATCTCTCGCGGGTCCTGGACGAGATCGTCCTGCAGGCCGCGCAATTGAGCGGCGCCGCGATTACAGCCATTTTTCAGACCGAATCCTCGGGGCGACTCCATCTGACGACCCAACATAATTTGCAGACGCGGGGGCTATTGGAGCAACGCGTGTCGGTGGGTGAATGTTGTGTGGGGCGGGCCGCTGAAGAAGGGACGCATGTCTGGGGCCTGGACTGCATGCATAAGGACGAGACGTGTTTTTTCCGCCGTGTTCGCGATCAGATCGGCGAAGTGCATACCGCCCTGGCGATGCCCATGCACAGCAAAGGCCAGATTCAAGGGGTACTCTGCCTTCTCAGCCATAGTCGGCACGTGCAGCCCGCGACCCTCTCGCGCATGGTCGAGACCTTTGCCAACGAAGCTGCCGTCGCGATCGAGAGCACCGGTCTCTATGAAGAGACTATGCGTTCGCTCGAGTTAAAGACCCAGCTTTTGCAAGAGATGCACCATCGCGTCAAGAATAATCTGCTCAGCATCACCGCCATCCTGCGTATGGAGCGTCGCCGTACGACCTCGCCAGAGGCCGCGAAAGTGCTGGCCGAGAGCATCAGTCGCATCGACGGCATGGCAGCGACGCACGATCTGCTCTCGCGCGAAGAACGTATTGGTACCGCCCGGATCGATGAGATTGCGATGAAACTAGTGGGGGTTGTCACGGCGCATCTCTTGCCGCCGAATATTCGGGTCGATTTTGATATCCGTCCGAAAGAGAGTGCGGTCGAAGTGCAATCGCGCAATGCCCTGGTGTTAGCCCTGATCCTCAACGAATTGCTCGCCAACGCCATTGAACATGGTATAGCGGATCGCGAGCAGGGACGCGTCTGGTTAGGGATCTGGGAAACCGCGAACCTGGTGCATCTGGTGGTCGCCGATGATGGGAACCGCATCCCTCCCGGACTGGACCTCAGCCATTCCACCCAGCTCGGTTTGGCACTGGTACGTGATATGACGCGCGATCAATTACATGGCACCTTCAGTCTGCAGAGTGCGCCGTTGCCAGTCCTCATGCGTGACCAAACCGAGGATGAGACCCCCTGGACAATCGCCGCGATCGAGTTTCCCCTGGAACGCGAACATCCCTCAATGCATGCTATCGAACCGTGATGTATCCACGATCATCGCATAATTGGCTAGCCCGCTCGCGTTACAGATAGGACATTGTTTGACAGGATTTTTGCCGCCAGGTACTCTAGATAGACAAGACATTTGAGGCAGGACGTGTGAACGCCCTTGCCACCACCTGATGAGGAGCAAATCATGGCAGAGCACACTGGGGCGGAGCATCACACGACACATGCGGCGGGTGAGCATCATACCACCCACTCCAGCACCGGTCACCAGATCGAACATGTCGTCGCTGGTGAGCATAAGGTCGCCCGGACCGTGCACCAGGCGGATAGCGCGGTCTAC
>DAIDHM010000110.1 GCA_027459705.1 Ktedonobacteria bacterium
GACGGAGCGCGGGCGTCGGTCTGGGTCTCTATATCGCGCGCTCGGTGGTCGACCTGCATGGCGGATGCCTCTGGGTCGGCGACAATAGCGAGGGGGGGAGTTCCTTCTGGTGCCTCCTCCCGATGTCAACAGAAGCAGAGACCGATGAGAGCGACCTGGCAATAGCCCAGAGTGGAGAGAGGGATGCGGGATGAGACTCCTGATTGTCGATGATGATCCGGAACTGATGGAGGCACTGACGCTGAGCCTGGCGCTCCAGTTAAAAGACGCGGAACTGCTGACGGCACGCACAGGGGGCGAGGCCTTGCGGATCTTCAATGCCAAAGGTGCGGACGCCGTACTGTTGGATATCATGCTGCCGGATATCGATGGCTATGAACTCTGTCGGCGGATCCGCGAGCGCTCGGAAGTGCCGATCTTGTTGGTGAGCGCGCGCGACCAAGAGCTGGATAAGGTGCGCGGCTTTGAGATGGGCGCTGATGACTATATCACGAAGCCATTCGGCCAGCTCGAATTTCTGGCTCGCCTCAAGGCGGCGCTGCGGCGACGCCAACTCTCGCCCGAGGCGGGCATTCCTTCCTTCGTCAATGGCCCACTGACGATCAACTACGTCACCCATGAAGTGACGGTCGACGCGCAACTCGTCCGGCTCTCACCGATCGAGTACAATCTGCTGGCGCAATTGGCCCGCAATGTCGGCAGGGTCATGACCCATAAATCATTGCTCGCCTCTGTCTGGGGCGAAGAATATGTCAGCGAGGTCGATTATCTCAAGGTCCACATCCGCCATGTGCGCGGCAAAATTGAAGAAGACCCCGCGCGTCCCAGGATCATCCTGACGGAACGCGGCCTGGGCTATCGCATGGCAAAGATCTAGTCGCTCCATCCCTATCTCAGCGCATGGTAGAATACAGGCACGTTACAGGGCGATGCCGCGTGGAGGCCATAGCCACCATCGCGACGAACACACGATATGGGTGCGCTGAAGATAGAGGTAGTTACAATGACGACGATCACTCGGCCAGGCGAGGTGACCAAGACCGCCGCCGAAAGCGAACAACGACCGCGTTATACTGGCCAGGGAATGCCCAGAATCGACGGTCTGGCGAAGGCCACGGGCGCCGCCAGATACACATTCGATCTCAGCATGCCAGATATGGTCTATGGTGTCGTAGTAGGCGCGACCATTGCCCATGGTACTGTCCGCGCAGTGGACCACGCGCCGGCCCAGGCGATCTCGGGTGTTTTGCTCGTCCTTTCGGCGGAAAATTGCCCACCGACCCCTGCACCCGACCCTGAGCAAAAACCTTTCGTCTGGTTCAATCCCACGATTGACTTTGACGGACAGCCCGTGGCCTTCGTCGTCGCCACCACACGGGCGGCGGCGGAAGATGGCGCGCGGGCATTGCGCATCAGCTATGACACTTTGCCGCACCATGCAACGCTACGTGACGGTCTCGCTGTCGGGCAAAGTGAAGATCCCGATGGTGGAAACATCACCAACGATATGTGGGGCGCCCATTACCGGCGTGGGGATGTGGCAGTGGGTTGGGCGGAGTCGACGACGCGGATTGAGGCCGAATATGCTATCGCGCCAGAGGCGCACACCCCCTGGGAGACCTTCGCTACCCTGGCGCACTGGACAGGTGACATGCTCACAGTCTATGAATCCACGCAAACCGTCGATGGCATCCGCGGGCAACTCGCCACCGCGCTGGGCGTCAACAAGGATCAGGTTCGAGTGATCGCCGAATATATCGGCGGTGGCTTTGGCGCCAAGTTCGACGCCTTACCCCAGTGTCCGCTGGCAGCGTTCGCGGCGCGTCAGTTAGGTCGCCCGGTCAAGGCCTGGCTGAGTCGTGAGCAGGCCTTCCGGCTGGGACGCTACCGTCCAGCGACCATCCATCAACTGCGAATCGGAGCAACCGCGGATGGACAGCTTCGGGTGATCGACCATACCTGTCAATCCCAGGGAGCGATCGGTGACGATTACTACGATTATGGCGCGATGACCGCGCGCTTCTTGTATGCCAGTCCCCACGTGGCGAGCGTCCATCGGATTGTCCGAACGCATTTCGTGCCACCGACCGCTATGCGTGGCCCGGGCGTCTTTCAAGCGCAGTTTGCGCTGGAATCGGCGATGGATGAACTGGCCAACCAATTGGGGATAGATCCCATCGCGTTGCGGCGATTGAACCAGGTGTTTATCAACCCCATGACAGAGAAACCGTATTCGACACAGAGTATGCTGACCTGCCTGGATCGCGGCGCCACACTGATCGGGTGGGGACGCCGCGCTCCCACACCCGCGACCCCCATCCGGTCCGGGATCCGTCGCGGACTGGGCGTTGCGGTCGCGTATTGGCCAACGTTCCGCGGCAAATCGACGACAGGGATCACGCTCGATGCCGAAGGATCGGTGATTATTCGCACATCATCTGTAGATATTGGTACAGGCCAGTACACCATCCTGGCACAGGTGGCCGCAGACGCGCTGGGAGTAGATCCACAAGATATCGTCGTGCGATTGGGCGACACGACGTTGCCTACTGGTATCGGCGCTGGCGGCAGCATGGCAGCCTCAGCCACGGCCAACGCGACCCATCTGGCAGCGCTGGCATTGCGCGAGCGGATCCTCACAGCGGCGCTGGCGATGGCAGAGAGTCCCTTCGCGGGTTGCGTGATTGAAGATCTGACGATTGCTGGGAAGCATGTCACACACCGCGCCGACAAAACGCGGGCCATCACACTTGCGACGCTCGCGCGGGCGAACGATGGAGCAATCAGCACGGAGGCGACCTGGAAGCCGGAGCAGACCACCACCGAACTGGCCGATTTCGGCGCCCATTTCGCCGAAGTGGAGGTGGATTGCGAGACGGGACAGACGCGCGTCGTCCGTTTCGTCGCGGTGCATGATAGCGGCCGCGTCCTCAATGCCAATACGTTCCGCAATCAACTGTATGGCGGCATTATCTGGGGCATCTCGGCGGCGTTGATGGAGGAGTTGACGGTCGACGCAAGACAGGGGCGTATGACCAACGCATCGCTGGCCGGTTACCATATCCCAACAGCGCTGGATATTGACGATATCACGGTGGAATGGATCGATGAGCCAGATACCGACGCCAACGCCCTGGGCGTCAAAGGTGTTGGCGAGGTCGGCATCACCGGTACGGCGCCAGCCATCGGCAATGCGATCGCGAACGCGACAGGGGTCCGGTTGCGGAGCATACCCTTCACTCCCAGGCGCGTATTAGAGGCATTGTTCGCAAAATAAACTGCACAAAAAGTGGGCGAACTCGTTCATCTTGCATTTGGCCAGCGGCGTTTAATATGAGGTAAAGCGCCAGTTGAAGAAGGCGCGCGCTACGATTTAATGGCGCGGGCGTTTAGGGGAGCGTCGCGGGTTGCCGTTGCGCGGTGTCGTTGGCGCGTCGGCGTCGGCGTCCCGCGCCAGCTGGTCGCGGACGAAGGCGCGATGACGGTGCTGTTTCTCCAGCAGGCGTGGCGCGGCGCCGAGTTGCTCGCCCAGTGCGCGCCCGCCATGGTGCGTCACTTGCGGCGCCAGGCCGCCCAGCGCGGCCCGGATTGCGCCATCGTCGGTGCAGATCACCACCTGATCCCCACGCTGGCGTGCGCCGTGGGCCATGCGCACGATGCAGTCATCGGCGGACTCATGGGCGGGGGTGAAGATGACCCGGACAGACATGTGGGTGTCATGAGTCTCGGCAGTGCCATCGCCATCGAAGACAACGATGATGTGGTGCTCAGTCCGGCCATAGCGCGCGGCTAACTGCGTCAGCAGAGCATCGCGCCCATGTTGCAGCGAGATGCGCTCGGCGCGCGCCAATGCTGACGTCCGCCGAATGACATTATAACCATCAACTAAGACGAACCGGACCATCGCGCATCATCCTCCCAATCTATTCCCCCTGCGCAACACTCGCGCACATCCCCAGTATTATAGCGGATCTCAGCGAAGCATGCGATAGGGAAAGGCCGCTTTGTACACCCCGCCGTTGCTTGAGGAATACCCGGGTGAGCCGCTACAATATCAGCGGCGCTACTTGTGCGCGAAGCCGTCATCATCTGCGCATCGGCAGTATAAAGGATCAGCAATCATGGCAGAACCTTCCAATCGTGTCCCTGGCCGCTATGGCCAAACAGAGATCGCCGCTAACCAGCTGGAACCGTGGCCCAATCCCCATCCGAACCGGCTGTATGTCGTGCATTTCGAGATACCAGAGTTCACCTGCCTCTGCCCGCGATCGGGCTTTCCAGATTTCGCGACGATCGTGATCGATTATGTTCCAGGCCCATCGGTTGTGGAATTAAAAAGCCTGAAGCTGTACATCAATGGCTATCGGGATCGTGCCATCAGCCATGAGGGAGCAACCAACACGATTCTGGATGATCTCATCGCGATGATCCAGCCGCGATGGATGCGGGTCGTGGGGGAGTTCAATGTACGTGGCAATATCAAGACGACCGTGACAGCGGAACATCAGGAAGAAGGATACGCAGGTCCACGGCCAACGTATCAGCGACCGACCTTTAGTGGCATTTGAAGACAAAGAGGCGGACGCCGTACGGCGTCCGCCTTGCAAGCGCATATACACAGGTTAAAGGACCTCCGCCCGTAGCCAACAGGCACGCCCGCTGGTGAAAGATCACAGTGCGGATGAGCGCGTTGTGCGAACGACGAACGCAGGTACTGGGGGGCGTATTGACTATGGGTAGATACCGCGGAACTCCGTGGCTTCGGCCACACGCGAGATCGCGACCACATAGGCCCCCATGCGCAGCGGTACGTTCAATTCATCGGATTTTTTCAGGACGCGCGAGATGCTCTCAATCATCATCTCTTCGAGCTGTTCATTCACGCGCCGTTCCGTCCAGAAGAAATTCTCGCGACCCTGGATCCATTCGAAATAGCTGACCGTTACTCCACCAGCATTCGCCAGAATATCGGGGACGACTGTGATACCACGGCGCTGCAAGATGAGATCTGCCTCGGGGGTGGTGGGACCGTTCGCGCCCTCGACAATCAATTTTGCCTGGATGCGCTCGGCGTTCTCGAAGGTAATCTGACCTTCGGTGGCAGCGGGGACGAGGATATCGCAGGGAGTCTCCAGGAGTTGCATATTACTGATGACCGTCGATCCTGGCAGGCCCGCCAGACGACCATGCTCCTTCACATACTTCTGGGCTAACGCCACATCGATACCATTAGGGTTGGCAATCGCCCCATAGATATCGCTGAGGGCGATGACCCTGCATCCCATATCGTGCAGGAGGCGTGCGGTGATAGCGCCGACATTACCGAAGCCTTGCACCACCACGGTCGCGCCTTCGAATTTGATGCCAATATGCTTGGCGACTTCACGCGCGACAATCGAGACCCCGCGGCCCGTCGCCTCGAAGCGCCCCTGGCTGCCACCGATAGCGATCGGCTTGCCTGTGACGATACCCGGAACATTGCGGCCATAATGCATCGAGAGAGTGTCCATGATCCAGGCCATGATCTGCGCATCGGTATTGACATCTGGCGCGGGAATATCCAGGTCAGGCCCAATGATCAGCGAGATCTCGGTGGCATAGCGGCGAGTGAGCCGCTCTAACTCACCTTTGGAGAGGAGCCGGCGATCCACCCGGACACCACCCTTCGCGCCACCATAGGGAATACCGACGACTGCGCATTTCCAGGTCATCAGCATGGCCAGTGCGCGCACCTCATCGATATCTGCATCCGGCGCATAGCGAATGCCCCCCTTCGCGGGGCCACAGTTCATATTGTGTTGCACGCGATAACCGGTGAACATCTCAACGCGGCCGTCATCCATGCGTACGGGAAAATTCACCGTCAGTTCGCGTTTCGGCATCCGTAAAATCAGTCGCAATTCTTCAGGCAAGCGGAGTAAATTGGCCGCGGTATCGAATTGCCTGAGGGAAGCCTGGTAAAACGAGGTAGCTGGTGCCTCACTGATTGCCATTGCTGGATATCCTCCCTTTCGTCATTGAAGCGCGCCAGGATGCGCCGTTGCTCCTGAACGCCGTGATTTCAGCGTTGTGGCACGACGCGAATCGTGTGGTATGCCGTCTGCATCGCCGTTTCAGCGACGCCGACCGTGATTGATTCAATAGTGACCACTCCGCGTTCTTGCAGTTCACGCCGCAACTGGTGCGCGAAATACTCGGCCAATCGCTCGGCCGTCGCATTATCGAAATCCAGAGCGATGACACTACTCAGCGGCAAGATGAACCGCTCCCCGTCGCGCAGTCGCAATTCCCACTCAGTTCCATGGTCAGTGATCTTGATATGGGGATTGCGTAACGGCAGCAAAAAGCGGTGGTTGACCTTAGCGATGATGGTGCGCAGGATGGCCTTGACCACGCCGAAATCGAGCAGATAACTATCCTCTGTCAATGTCTCACCCGTCAAGGTAGCACTGACGTCATAGTTGTGCCCGTGCAGCGTTTCATGCATCCCTTCCATCGTGATGAAATGGGCGGCACTGAAGCTAAGATTTCCACCAGAGACGACAATCCGCCAGCTCACCGCAATGCCCCTTCCACCACCCAGAAGCGATTCGCGCCACCGAGAGTTCTCACTATCCACCGTTCGGCGCCACAGGTCGGCCATCTCAGTCTATCAGGAATAGAAGGGAAGAGCAAGACTGATTGCGTATAGCTAGTTATATATTTTTCGGCACCCCCCCTTGACGAATCGCGCGCGATCAGCGACTATAAAGGCTGGATTCCCACACGTGAACCCATGCTTGGTTATACGTGTCATCTTGTAACCCGCGGAGGAACGTTTGACCGTGCGAGAAGCAGAACCCGCCCTGAATGGCACAGGGCTGAATGGCGCGAGTTCCAGCGTTCAGGCGGTCCCCGACAAAATCGTGACACCTTGCCCACGCTGCCGCGATCTGACCCTGCGACGCGAGTTAGAAAAAACCCTCATGATATGCCCACGCTGCGGCTATCATCATCGGTTGACTGCGAAACAACGCATCACGTACCTGGTCGACGACATTACCGCCTTTCAGGAATATGATCGCGATCTTACCCCTCAAGACCCCTTGCATTTCGTCAGCCGTGCCCAGGTCTATGCCACGAAGTTGAAAGAGAATCAGAACGAGACAGAGTTGAGTGAAGCAGTCGTTGGTGGAATCGGCACCATCGAAGGCATCCGCGTCTCGCTCGCGGTCATGGATTTTCACTTCATTGGCGGGTCGATGGGCATGGTAGCTGGAGAACGACTGGCACGAGCTATGGATCGCGCGGCGGATATGGCCATCCCCCTGATCATCTGCTCGGCATCTGGTGGGGCACGCATGCAGGAAAATATCTTCTCGCTCTTCCAGCTCGCCAAAACCTCGGCGACGTTAACCAGGCTGCGCAACGTCAAAATGCCATATATCTCCGTACTGACCGATCCAACGACCGGCGGCGTGACGGCAAGCTTCGCCTCGCTGGGCGATGTCATCCTGGCGGAACCCAACGCCATGGTTGGTTTCGCGGGGCCTCGCGTCATTGAGCAAGCCATCCATCAACGGCTTCCCTCTGGGACGGACACCTCGGAATTTGTCCTGGAACATGGCATGATCGACGCTGTCGTAGATCGACGATCCTTGCGCGAGACCATCGCCCGGATCCTGCGGTTCTATACCGCGTCATGACGAGTAGTTTGGTGTGAGGAGGAGCGCGCAATGTCCTACGAACTCGAGTTTGAGAAACCACTCCAGGCGATCGATAAAGAGATTCAAAATCTAAAAAAACGTGGCGACCGGCTACGTCCAGAGGACCAAACCAAAATCGCTGTGTTGGAACGCGAACTCGCGCAACGCACCGCCGAGATCTATGCGAAGTTGACTCCCTGGCAACGGGTACTCGTAGCTCGCCATAAGGATCGTCCCTATACCGCCGATTACATACGACTCCTCTGCACTGATTATTTTGAATTACGTGGAGATCGGCGCTTTGGCGATGATCGAGCCATCATCGGAGGCCTCGCGTCGATCGACGGACGACACGTCGTCATCCTGGGGCACCAAAAGGGGCGCGATACCAAAGAGAAGATCGAGGCCAATTTTGGTATGGCTCACCCAGAAGGATATCGCAAAGCGGCGCGACTCATGCGCCATGCGGAACAGTTCGGTTTTCCCGTTATCTCGTTGGTCGATACTGCGGGCGCGATGCTGGATCTCTCCGCGGAAGAACGTGGCATCTCTGAATCGATCGCCGAAAATCTGCAACTCATGGCTATTCTGCGAACGCCCATCGTCGTCGCGATCATCGGCGAGGGGGGTAGCGGCGGCGCCCTGGGGATTGGCGTGGGTGACCGCGTCCTGATGTTGGAAAATAGCGTGTACACCGTCGCCGCTCCTGAGGCCGCTGCCAGTATCCTCTGGAAAGATTCCAACTTCGCGCCACAAGCTGCGGAAGCTATGAAGATTACCGCGCCCGAGTTGTTGCAACTGGGTCTGGTCGACCGGGTCGTGCCAGAGCCCCTGGGTGGTGCGCACCGCGACCACCATGCGATGGCCGACCAGTTGCGCCAGGCACTCACCGCCGAACTCAATGAGCTTTGTGACTTACCACTGGATGTACTGTGCGCGCGACGCTACGAGAAATGGCGCATGGTTGGCATTCCCGCCTCAGTCGCGGCCGTTTAACGCGCTACAAGCCAGCAACCCCGAGAGCATCTGACCAATGTTCTCGGGGTTGCTGGCTATCTGCTTGGTCGCGATACAAGCACCTCACGGCGTCGGCGTGGCCTGCGGCGGCTCGGTTGGGAAAGGATACTGGGTCGGCAAGATCGTATAGAACGTATAGGTAGACGCTACCTGCTGGTTCCCAATCGAAACCGTGACATAGATCTGTTGCGGTTGTAATGGGTTCCCATCGGCGGTCGTCTGGAAGGCCGCATAGCCACTGGGGTCCGTCCCAACCGTCTGGTTGCGAACACCAATGATCGAAAAATTCACCTGGGCGCCTGCGGGCGCAGTCGGCGGTTGCGTCATATCTGTCGGCTGCTTGCGCACCACCGCGTAGATCGTGATATTATCATGCAGAGAAGGCGATGGATTAGAGACCCAGGCCCCAACCGTATAGGTTGGGAACACGGGGGTGGGAGTGATATTTCCACCACCTACGCTATAGAGCACGCCGCCGCTACTCGAAGTGGCAGGCGTGCTGGCGGCCGCGCTACACCCGGCGACAATCAACAGCAGGCAGAGGGAGAGCGCCTCCCCAATGCGTTGCGATATTTTCTGCGACATCTCTCAGTTTCCCTTTTCCATGCGCCAAATGATACGCGAAACATTCTCCCGGCACATTCTCGGCCAGGCCATGCATCGGAGACCATGCGAGTAGTTAGACTTTAGCGGATAGTCGAGAGATTGGCAATCCCCATAGGACCATACGCGACCGGGGTTACGGGCGTCCCTGGCCATCGAACACGACGCCACGCGCCCATCGTTGCGCCAACCGCGCGCGAGCGATACATCGCTCTGCTTCTTCCGGATCAACCACGTCATCCGCAACTTCCGGCGCGACCTGGCTATAGAAAACCTCAGGATAATACCCCGAAAGTGCCGCTGCCGCCTCCACGACACTTTCGGGCGCATTGACGAGCATACTCAGCGCACGCAGATCATGATCATACGGCGCGCGATGTCCATTTCTGAAGACATACACGGACTGGAGCGCTTTTTCAGCACTCTGATTACAGGCGTCGGCACATGCATAAAAGCGACCAATCGCCTGCTCTAATCCGGCAGTGACCAGATCTTGCGTAGCTTCAGCAAAGGTGCTGAGAGCCTCGAATGCCGATGCATCATTCATGACAGATTCCTTCGTGGCGACTCGGGTCTGGTCGCGTTTACCGTGTGCTGCTTACTGGCTGGGCACGTCAAAGAGCGCGCCATACTGGGTGATGATCCAGCCATTACTCGAAGTGTAAATGAAGTTCAGCGTGATGTCATAGGTCTGGGCTTTAATCTTACCCGCACCGGCACGGGTGACGGCATACGTCGCTTTGCCAACTTGATCGTTGGTTGTGCCGCCTTGTTGCGATCCGGGGACCAATTTCCAACCAGTGATCGCTCCCATGGCGGCATTGGCATTTTGGGCTTTCGTCGTAAAATCCTGTAAACTAATCAAAGGATCGAGGGTGTCATGGGCTGCGCCATAGTCATCGCCCTCCATCGCGGTCCAGAATTTGGTTGCCGTGCTGGCGATGGTGCCGCGTTGGCTCAACGCCCCTCCCAGGACCGCGCCCCCCGCCAGCGAGACCACACAGAGCACCACAATCGCGCCGATCATCGCCGCAAGGGTAATCGGATTCGTGAAAGTGCGCAGTGGCCGACGTGCATTGCGTTGAAATTCTTCGCGGCGCGATCGCAACCGCTGACGCCGCTGATACCGTTCTTCGCGAGTCTCGCCCTGCGTCACTGCCGGCGTGAGGACCACGGCCTGGCGCATTTCCTCTTGCAGCGATTGATAGCGCTGGACAACATCAGGGGGAATCTCGCGGGAAGGCGGAATGTCACCTGGGGTCAATCCGTCGCGGTCTCGCATGCTTGGCTCCTCATAGATCTCTCTGGCCTGGATAGCGACTGGTGGCGTATTTTATGGGAAGACGTTGTCGGCAATACAACGCTATGCTTTTTATAAACGCACCATCACGGTCACCGCGCACGCCAGTCTTCGATTTCCATCCTAGCATGATGCGACGACTGGCGCAAGTCTTCGTGGTACCTCGCTGCCCCTACAAGGTCATTGCTGGTCGGGCAACGACCAGGCCCCAGACGTTTCGGGCTCCCGACGCGCGCAATGCGGAGGCACAGGCATCCAATGTGGCGCCAGTCGTGAGAATATCATCGACCAGCAGGATCGTTTGGTTAATAATACGGTTGGCCTGGGTTCCGGTAGCGCTAAAGAGACCAATAGTGTTAGCGCGCCGGTCACGTGCATTGAGAGTGTGTTGGGTGGGCGCGGCGCGCGTGCGTTCCAGTACATGCGTCAGATAGGGGCGCCGCAAATGGCGCGCCACGTGTGCCGCCAGCAGATCGGATTGGTTGTAGCCGCGTGCGCGCTGTCGATCGCGCGGCATCGGAACGGTGGTAATCAGATCGATTGGGTCGCCCGGCCGCGCCTGCCAGACACGGGCGAGTAGTAACCCGAGTGGCGCGGCCAATTGGCGCTTCCGTCCGAACTTCAGTGCCAGCAAGGCGGGGCGGAGGGGTGGATCATACACACCAACTACACGGATCCCCGTCAAATCATGCATCTGCTGCCCACAGACATGCGTCAACGTGGCATTTCGCGGTTGATCACAGGTGGGGCAACGCGCGACTGACCACCCACTGACCACGGTGCTGAGGCAGTGGGGACAGAAGGCGGCGCCACGCTTCCCGCACCCACCACAGCGCGGCGGGAAGAGACTGTCAAGTAGTAACTGCCACATCATGCTCACCTCCTGCTGCGAGTATAGCAGAAAGCTTGGCGCGATGCGAACGCGATCAGCAGGGCGGATCAAAGATAATCAGATCCCCAACCTGCGTCCTGGTCGCCGCCAGGACCCCCACTGGCAATTCGACGACGCAGGCCGCCCGTGGATCCAGAGGACCGATCCGCCAGGGGCGCAAGTTGCGGACGGCATGCAGCACGCGACCCGATGCGTCAAGATACAACGCATCGATGGCGCAACGCATACCAAACATGTGGATGCTCGAACAGGGCTGCAAGATCAAGCCTTCGCCCGCTGTGACATGACGCTTCCCCAGCCAGCCTACCAGGCGACTAATCGGATCATTGGCGAGGCGGGCTTGCTCTGCCAAAGGCTCGCGGCGCGTCACGTTGCGAATGCGATGGGCAAGAGTGTTTGGCACTGTTGAAGAAGACATAAGAGGGCGATTCCTTTCGCATTACAATTCCATGCGCCACTGCTCAGCATGCGGCATACCAGACAACGCGCTTCGCAGGTATAGCAGGGATCAATCCACACCAACTGGTGCGATGGTGACGGCGATACCATTCTGAATCGCATTGCCCGAAAGCGGCTCAATCACCACCGTGGAAAGGAGGCGGTTGGCATTTTGCCCTGCATGCGCGCGCGCCACCTGCTGGCGGGTACCGGGCAGATCATGCCCCCACCCATGCGGCAAACTCACCACGCCGGGCATTATCGTGTCGGTCACCGCGACGGGTGCCTCCACGCTGCTGATTGCCGACGTGATCCGCGCCACCTCACCAGCGTGCAAACCAACCAGCGCGGCATCAGCGGGGTGCATCAGCAGCGTGCAGGTGGTAGGACCTTTCACCATTGCTGGGAGATTGTGGAACCACGAATTGTTCGATCGCAATTCACGCCGCCCGATCAGGGTGAAGGGCGCCGCGGGGCGCGCCAACCGCGTCCGCAGACGATCCAGATCGGCCAACAATGCTGAGGGGGCCAACTCAATCTTCCCCGATGGGGTGCGCAAAACCTCCGGGATGCGCGGTTGCAGCGGTCCAAGATCGATACCCTGGGGCGCGGCTTCCAGCACCGCCAGCGAGAGTCCGTCCGGGTGCGTCCCGAAGCCATCGCCATATGGGCCAACCCGGAGCAGCAGATCCAGCAGGCGCTCTGGTCCTTTACGTGGCGCCAGAGCTTGCAGGATCTCCCTGGGATCACGTCCGGCAATCAGCGATTCCGCGAGCTTCACCTCACGCATCACCGCGTCATTGACGGTCTGATCGTCGATCTGGGTGCACGCCACGCGTGGATCCAGATCCATAATGATCGCCGTCAGGCTCAGCAAAATCTCCCACTCGGCCAGGCTCCCCTCTGAGCGCGGAAAGACCGCTGGAGAATAGCGCGCAACGTTGTGGATGGCCAGCTGTGAGAACGCGATATCATAGTGGCTCCGTTCCAGCGGCGAGGGTGGTGGCAGGATGACATGAGCATAGCGCGTCGTCTCGTTGAGATATGGATCGACACTGACCATGAAGTCCAACTGACTCAACGCATCTTGCAAGCGTTCCGCATCTGGTGCGCTGAGGGCGGGGTTGCCCGCGACGGTGATCAGCGCGCGAACCTGACCCGCACCGGGCGTCAAAATCTCATCGGCCAGCGTCGCGGTCGGCAATTCGCCGAAGATCTGCGGCAATCCCCGGACCCGGCTCCGGATCGAGCTCTGGCGCATACCCCGCCCTTTACCCGGCGCGCCGCTGGTATTGCGCGCGCCAGCGGCGGCGCGTGGGAAGAGCGCGCCGCCCACGAGGTCCAGGTTGCCTGTTAAGACATTCAGGACGTCCACCAGCCAACTCGCCAACGTCCCAAACTCTTGCGTGCACGTACCAATGCGACCATAGACCGCCGCGCTGGGCGCCGCGGCCAAATCACGCGCCAGGCGGCGGATCGTCTCGGCCGCAATCCCGCAGGTCTCGGCCACAACCTCCGGGGTGAAATCACCCAGCGCGGCGACGACCGCATCCAGGCCCGCGGTGTAGTCCAATAATCGACCAGGTCGCGCCAGCTGTTCTGCGAGGATCGTCTGCGCCATCGCGGCGAGGAGCAGCGCATCCGTCCCAGGTCGGATGAAATGGTGCTCGTCGGCTTCGTCCGCGGTACGAGTCCGGCGAGGATCGATCACGACCACTTTGCCGCCTCTGGCGCGCAACGCCCGCAAGCGACCACGCATATCCGGCGCGGTCATCAAACTGCCATTGGAGACGAGGGGATTGGCGCCGAGGATCAACAGGTAATCGGTCCGATCCACGTCGGGGATGGGGATACTGAGCATATCGCCAAAGAGGAGCGCCGATGAGACCTGCTTTGGCATCTGGTCCAGTGTACTGGCCGAGTAAATATTTCGCGTTCGCAAAGCGCGCGCGAGTACGGCGTTATAGAGCTGGTTCGAGAGGCTATGGATGTTCGGATTACCCAGATAGATGGCGACGGCGTCCGGCCCTTGCGCCGCGCGGATTGCCGGTAGCCGCGCCGCGATAGCGGCAAACGCGGCTTCCCAGCTGACGGAATGCCAGCCATCCGCATCTCGGACCATTGGCGACCGCAAACGGTCCGGATCAGCATCCAGGTCTTTGAGACCAGCGCCTTTGGGACAGAGGTAGCCATGGCTGAAGACATCGCCTACCGCGCCACGAATTCCCTGGACCGTCCGCCCTTCGGTAGTGATCTCTAAGCCACAGGTCGCCTCACAGAGCGGACATATCGTGTGGTGTGTCATCGTCATCGTCTGACCTCCTCCAATTGCTGCACGCGGGGTTTTTAGCAGCATCATATCATGCGATGACCAGCCACACGACCGACGCAATGCGCCCAACCACAACCAGATAAGCGACGCCGCAGATCCACCGTCATGTGACGCTATCGTGCATTCCAATTGGACACACTCTATGAGCCACGACCATGTTGGCCAGCTTGTGGATATGCTTAGAGATCATGAGGCGGCCGTACCATGATCAGACATTATGCATGCCGCGATGGTTTCTCTTTCACAACCTTGCTAGACCTATCATGTCGCTGGCGTTTGCTACCAAAGTGGAGCGTCCCCGTCGCTATGGGCCATTCTTAAGATCACAGACTGCATCGACGAACTCCACCGCGGAGCGGCGAGATTACGCGGGGATGTAGGTCAATTTGATCACATCGTCGCTAATCCGTTCATGCGTCATGAGGCGGAGCGGTGGCCGGGGTCCAGCGAAATATGGTTTGCCATGACCAAGGACAACGGGGTGCAGGTAGATGCGATACTCATCGATCAGGTTGAGTTCCGTGAGGCTCTGTGCCAGGGCCGGGCCAGCCACTTCGATCTCCCCCTCGCGCTCGGACTTCAGTTCTTGAATCGCGCGCTCCAGATCACCCTCAATCTGCCTGGCATTGGGGCCGACCGATATCAGTGAACGCGAGACGACCCATTTCGGCTGCTTCCGCCATGCCATCGCGAAGGATTGTTCCTCTGCATCCCATTCAGGATGATTGTCATCCCAGATTCGCATGACCTCATACATGGTGCTACCGTAGATACTACCAGCCTGCATCTGGGCCTCCATAACGAAGTGGCGGAAGAGGGTGGGGCTCGGCGCAAAGGCCAAATGGTCAACATAGCCGTCCAGTGACTGGTTCATTCCGAACACAAGCTTAGCCATAAAACTCACTCTTTCATGTGGGATATCTGCGCGGCACCAGGAGCGCGATGCACTCAATCTATCATAACGCGCGCGACTGGGCCAGTTTGGAACGATATCTCATGGAAAGCATTGGCGCTCGAACGTGATGAAGAGCGCAAAAGACGCGTGTGGGGCGAGCGCGACTCGAACCCGCACGGTGTCTCCACCAAAGGATTTTAAGACTGAACAGACGTTCTTTCAAGGGGGTGTTCAACGCGCCACACATGGTGTAGAGCGGCTTCATTTCATGGCGAGCAGGCAGCGCAATGCAGGGCTTTGATCGGTGTTGCAGTAGAATTGCAGTACGCTATTTTAGCGGCGGTCTGCTACAACAGCAATCTTGTGTTGTTCTGTGGTATCATGATATGACTGGATTTCTTGCAAAGGGGAAGAGGGTATGCAAACACTCACTGATGTCAAATATATTGTTCGTGATCCTGCCGTCCTCAATGGCGTGCCAACGATTGAAGGACACCGCATTGCGGTGTATCACCTGGCGTGGTGGTATCGCCAGGGGCAAACGGCCGAACAATTAGCGCACGAATTTCATCTGGCCCTTTCCCAAGTCTACGCAGCCTTGGTCTATTACCTGGATCATCAGCAGGAAGTCGATCAACAACTTGAAGACCAGGAAACTGCGTTTCATGCACAAGCGGATGCCCATGATTCACCAATCGGGCGGCGCATACAAGCCTTATTGCAGCAGCAGCCATCTTCTGAAGCCTGAGGCTGACATGCTCCGTTATTATCTCGATGAACATCTCCCTCAGGCGTTAGCGGAACAACTTCGCGCTCGTGGCCTCGATGCGGTGATGACGGCAGAAGCGGGAAATGCTAATCAACGGTTGCCGGATGAATCGCAGTTAGCGTTTGCCGCGCGTGAAGGCCGTGTTCTGGTCACCGAAGATCAAGATTTTACGCAACTTAACTTGCAATTCGCGAATCATCGCGGCATCATTTACTTTCCGGCCAAGCTCAGCGTCGGATCCATGGTCCAATACCTGGAGCTCTTGGCATTGACCACCGAGGCCGATGACATTGCGGGACAATTGATCTATGGAAGGTGGTGAGCAGTTGCTAGAACAGCCTTCCACATCGGAAAGTGAATATGATCGGCTGTCGGCATCCTCAATCAGCTGATCGATCTCGTCGGCAATGAGGAAACGCATCCTTTGGCCTCATTATTGGATGTGATCGGCACACTCGTCGCCCAGTACGAAACTGAATATGTTCCCATTCCGGCTTGGCTCAATCCGCAAAAGGCATGAACAGCAATGCATGCGCTTATCGCCGGTTTCATGAAGTTGGATACCTGGCCGGGTATCGATGATCTAGCAGTACCACTGGCACAGGTTGTTCATTGATCTGAATTGGTTGCGTTAGAAAAGCACATTATTCAGGGCATGGGGTGTCCGGACAACAATTGTATAAAAACGCCCACCGACGGATGGTTGCATCAGCGGTAGGCAAAGATCATCAGGCCGCATACAGAGCGCAAAAGTCGCGGGTGGGGCGAGCGGGACTCGAACCCGCACGGTGTCTCCACCAAGGGATTTTAAGTCCCCTGCGTCTGCCATTTCGCCACCGCCCCATGGTAACCACAGTATAGCACATGGGCTGGATCGTTGCCAGGGGATCACACATTCAACGTGTGATCCCCTGGCAGCGCGGTTCATTTCACTGTAGCCGGGACCGTCGCGGGATGCACAATCATCACAGGCAACGGAATATTGTGGAGCACCGTATAAGCCACACTGCCCTTCATAAGACGGTCGAACCCGGTACGGCCATGGGTAGCGATCGCTACGAGATCGGTGGTCCGCAACCAGACTTCTTGCTCGATTTGTTCAGTGGGCCGCCCTGATGTTACATCGTAGTATGCAGTGACACCTTCTTCACGCAGATTGGCGACAACCGAGGCCAGATAATTCTGCGCCATCTCGCGGGCTGGCCGCTGTACTTCAGGATCAGTGCTGGGCGGATCAGGGAGGACCTCCAACAAGCGGATCTGGGCGCCGAAGGTCACGGCGAATTGTTTGGCAAAATCCAGCGAGGCTTCGGCCAGCTTCGACCCATCCAGCGGCACCAAAATAGTCAACGGCTTGCTTCCATCGGCATCGAACGGATCACCCAGTTCACGCACGATCAATGTCGGGACACCCGAATCTCGCGCCACATCCTCCGCCACGCTGCCCGCGACGGCCAATGGCACACCAGTGCGCCCATGGCTGGCAATCAAGACGAGATCGATCTGGCGCTGACGCGCGGTGTCGGTGATCGTTTCCGCTACTGGCCCATGCGCTATTAAGGTCTCGAACTGTAGATGTTGGTAGGCGTGGCGTTGGCGCAAGCCGTTCAGATAGACGGTAACCTCTCGCCGTAATTCCGTCTCCGTAACCGGCAGTCCAGCGCCCATGACCATGGACTCGGGCGGCGGCAACTGATAGGCACGGAGCAGGACGAGTGTCACTGGCAGTTTCGCACGATGCGCCAGACGCGCACCGACGGCCAGAGCGCGTTCGCTGAGCACAGAGCCATCCAATGGAATAAGAATTCGCATAATCTGAGCCTCCGATCCAACAGTCCACACCACCGTGGGTGTCGGCAAGGCAGCGTTGCCATTTCGAGCACCAACTCCACCGAGCATTTTCAGTGTACTGGCCAGCGTTCTCGAACTTCTCACACGCATGGATGCACGCTCACAGGCAGTTCACAACACACGATGGTAACGTTACGCATGCCAGTCATCCCCCTCTGGACATCCGCCGCCTCGACCGCTACACTGTGCATAAGCCCCAAACCGACGGGAGGACATCTACAGCATGCTCGATTTCGCCGCACTTCGGGCGAAGCTCGCCAGCGACCCCCATCGCCCACAGCTCCATTTCGCCGCTCCCGCCAACTGGATGAATGATCCCAACGGGATGATCCAGTGGCACGGCCGCTACCACGTTTTCTATCAATACAACCCCAATAGCGCCCTCTGGGGAACTATTCATTGGGGACATGCAGTCAGCAGTGATCTGATCCATTGGGAAGATCTGCCAATTGCTCTCACCCCAGAGCCAGACACGGTAGACGCCGACGGCTGCTTTTCGGGGTGCGCGGTGTCCGATGGCAACCAGGTCGCCATGATCTATACCGGGGTCGCCCAGCATCATGAACTCCCCTGTCTGGCAGTGAGCGTCAATTCCGATCTCACGCAACTTCAGAAAGCCGCCAACAATCCTATCATCCCCGCGCCCCCAGCGGGCTATGACCTCCTCGGCTTTCGCGATCACTGTGTCTGGCGCGAGCAGGGGGAATGGCGCATGGTGATCGGTAGCGGACTGCGTTCTCAACCAGGCTCGCAAGATGGCCAGGGGACAGTCTTCCTGTATGCCTCAACCGATCTGCAACATTGGCGGCTCCTTGGGCCACTGTATATTGACGATACCTGGCATCTCGGGTCGATGTGGGAATGCCCTGACTTCTTCGCCCTTGGAGATCGTCAGGTCTTGATCATCTCGCCAGACCAAACGGGAAAAGTCTATGCGCTGATCGGCGACTATCATGGTGATCGATTCTTTCCCGAGCGAGTTCAGGAACTGGACGGCGGTGGCTCGTTCTATGCACCACAATCCTTGCGTGACGATCAGGGACGTCGCATCATGATTGGCTGGCTCAGAGAGCAGCGCCCTGATGCAGATCTGGTCGCCGCGGGGTGGGCAGGTATGTTGTCCCTGCCACGCGCCCTGGAGATGGACCCCACCGGCTGGCTTAAGATGACGCCGGTGGCGGAATGGCGTCGAGCGCGTGGCGCCCAGCACGACCTCACCGGGCAGCACTTGACGGCGGGTGTCCCGCTCACTCTCCCCACTGGATCGCCCAGCGAGATCCATCTGCAGATCCACAGTCCGGCTACCTCAATCCGGATGCACATCACAGATGGCGTGGAGAGAGCGGTTTTTGCACTCGATCCGGTCACAATGACCTGCGCCATCGCGCATATTGCCGCCGAACTTGCGACAGCGCGGCGTGTGCCGATCCATCTAGGGGCACAAGGGATGTTCGACATCCGTGTCTTTGTGGACGGTTCGGTCGTAGAAATCTTCGTCAATGATCATGTCTGTCTGACCCAGCGCTGCTATCCAACCAAACTCGCGGCGCTCCGCGTCGAGTTGGTCGCATCCGCGCCAGGGGCGATGTTGAGCCATGCAGCCTGGTGGCCACTGGCGTCACCCCATGCGGCCCAGGACCCGTCAGCATGAAGAAGGCGCGCCTCAGTGGCTGACGGGTCCCGTGTTCATATTGGCTGAGAAGAGGGTGACAACTTGAGCGACCCCATCAGGGAGATCCAGGATCAGCACATCGTGGCTATCAGGTGACCAGGCAAGTACTGGTGGTGTGGGGATGTAGACATCCGGTGGATACTTCCGGCTCAGGGTTGGTGTCTCAAAGAGGGTGCCATCGGCCGTATGGTAGAGTTGGAGCGCCGGGTCCGCATTCGCTCCGCCAAGTCTGCTCGCGGCGAGATATGTGCCATCCGGCGACCAGGCCAGAGAGACGAGCGGAGATCCGCTTTCCCAGGCAGCGACCTGCGCGGGATCACGCGCGGGCAGTTCGTTCGACGCGCCAGGTGGGGTATGGGTTGGGGGAAGGGCCACCAGCACTTGCTGCGTGACCAGACTGCTGGAGAAGAGCAGCACGGCGAGATAGCGGCTATCAGGCGAGAGAGCGGCGATGATGGTGTGCCAGAGCGGCACTGATGGGGTGTTGCTCTGGATGAGATAGCCTGGCTGCCAGAGAGAAAATTCAGCGCCCCCATCCGGCAGGCCGATAGCGACGGGTGGGCGATAACCTGGCGTCGTTGCCTCTGGGATCGCCACCAGTTGTCCCCGGGCACCCCATTGATAGCTGGTAGCGAGAGCCAGATCTGGCGTCGAACCGGCGGTGGCGGGCGGTTGGAGCATCAACGCATTGTTTTGCAGATCCCACTCGATCGGACCGGCCTGCGTCCCCCCAACCGCCGCCAGCAAGATGCGTGGCGCGGCGACGCGTCCCCCGCCCAAAGGATAGATCACGACTCCCGCCGCCTCGATCGTGATCGCCGGGGTTGGATCTTCCTGTTGGGTATATTGCACGATGGCGAAGGGTGCCAACAACGTTTGGCTATCGACTGTCCAGAGCGTCTGCTCAATGACAACCCGGCTGGATGTGATACCCGTGCTCGGATCATCGGGGTGGACCGCAAGTGGGAAGGCGTGATCGAATGCCGTGGTGATGGCGCCGTCCGGGCGGATGACCAGCGCGTGGGTAGGCAACGGCGCATCATAGATCAGAATCAGATTGTCGTCGCGACTATCCTGGCCGAGGATAGCAAAGGCAGTGTCAGATGGCGCCCAGGTGGCACTTGCCGCAATGGTCATACCTTCTGCGCCAGGGTTAAGGCCAGGCTGGCGCGCAAGAGTAGCCGCCACGTGAGGAACGTTAGGATGGGCGAAATAGAGGGTATAGCTCGTGTACGTTGCCAGCAACAAGATGATCACCAGCGCGACGAGCTGCCAGGGACGGGGTCGCGGGAAAAACCGCCGAGCGAGAATAACCTTGGGGTCAGTGGCGACGAGGTGAGGGGTATCCAGGGACGCCATACGAAATTCGACATCTTGTGGCTCATCTGCCATTCCCAAGTCCTCAATATTTCTCAAGTAGTGTCACTGGGGCAATGTGTGCACTCGCGCCATCCGCGAGGAATGCAGATGACAAATCGCAATGGCAGCAGCATCAGCGGCGTCATCGGGCTTTGGAACTTCGGAGAGTTTCAGCAAAAGCTTGACCATCTCGCCGACTTGATGTTTGGTCGCCGAGCCATAGCCTTGCACCGCCTGCTTGACCTGCATCGGGGTATACTCACAGACCTCCAGCCCTGCTTCCGCAGCGGCCAGAAGCACCACGCCGCGGCCCTGACCAACGGCGATGGCTGTGCGCGCGTTGCGGGCGAAGAACAGCTCTTCGACTGCGACATCATCGGGATGATGCGTCGCGATCAAGACGGAGAGTTCGTGAAAGATCGCCCGCAACCGTTGGGGAAATTCTTGAGTGGACGGTGTACTAATCACCCCACAGGCCAGCAGACGAAGCACGCTGTGATCCTCGACAACCACCGCATAGCCGACCGTTGCCGTGCCAGGATCGATCCCCAAAGTAACGCGCATCCGTCCGCTCCCGTCTCGTCGATTTCGCTGAGCTTAGCCCTCTGCCGTCATCGCACTCTCGGCGAACTCGGCATTCGTATGGACATCCTGGACATCATCCAGTTCTTCGAGGCGTTCGATCATACGCATCGCTTGTAAGCTCAGCTTCTCGTCCAATTCCACCGTTGTCTTGGGGACCAGCGCGGTCTCAGCGCTGCGGATGTGCAGCTTGTGCTCTTCCATCCGTTGTCGGACTTCATCGATCTCGCTGGCCTCGGTATAGATGGTCAGCACTTCATCGCCTGGCTTGGAGGGTTCGACATCCTCTGCTCCACAATCGATCGCCTCCAACCCCAGTTCATCGGGATCGCGATCACCCAGTTCCAACTCAATGACACCACGATTCTCGAAGATCCAATCGACGCATCCCGACTCACCCAGATTTCCGCCGTTCTTATTGAATGCATTACGGACATCTGCCGCAGCGCGGTTGCGATTATCCGTCATAACACGTACCAGAACCGCGGCGCCGCCGGGGGCATACCCTTCATAGGTGATCTCTTCGAGGCTCATCCCTTCGCCGCCACCAAGTGCGCGTTTGATGGATCGATCGATATTCTCCATCGGCATATTCGCGGCTCGAGCGGCGTCGATCGCTTTACGCAACCGGAAGTTCGCGTTCGGATCTCCGCTGCCACCTTCTCGGACCGCGACGATAATCTCGCGACCGAGGCGAGTGAACAATTGGCCACGACGAGCGTCGTTGACGCCTTTCGAGCGTTTGATCTGCGCCCATTTGGAATGTCCAGACATGCTCTTGCCTCGCCCTTCTTTTACACTCCAGACCATAGCGCTTACACCAGACCAGGCCCGTGACGCGCCTTCAGGCGTCGAACGGTCGGTCATTGGTGAAGTGAGGGCATTGTATCACGTGGAATGGAGGCGCGACAAATCACCGCCGCTGGTATTGTATCGCAGTCGCCATTTCGTAGAGAGTACGCAGACAGCGTAATTCTTCCAACAAGTTCTGATAGTGTTCCAGACCGACGATCGCCGCCAGTGGGGTCCCCGCGCTCAATACGACAATAGGATCATCCTGTTGGGCGGCACGTTGGGCAATGCGCTCCAGAACCGGGTCGTTGATCATCAGTACGTTATCCTGGATCACCAGTTGTTCATGATCGATCATAGACATCTCCAGATTTCGTTCTCTGCAAAGTACTATCGACCACAGCAGTCAAAGACTAAAGGTACAGAGGAGACGTATGCGGCATGAGTACGGTCGCGTATGGATGGTTCATGTGATATACTCCATACGTCGGCCCCGTAGCTCAGTGGATAGAGCGTTGGTTTCCTAAACCATGCGTCGGCGGTTCGAGTCCGCCCGGGGCCACCCCATGCACCCGCTCCACGCCTGGGCGCGTGCCCCTTTCCACCCATGAGAACATCGCTCTGCACCAAACACATAGTGTAAATCGTAGGGCGATGCGAATGTATTCCTCATCGTATTCTGCCCCATCATCCACCATCCAGGATGCGATCGTTTGGTGCGCGTGATCGCTCATGCGTGGCGTCACGTGCCCGTAAGTTTTGAGCGAAATTGCCCCTCGTTTTGATGCCGTACGCGCCGCCTTCACGCTTGAAGGCGCAGAGCGCCTCCCGTTCGGCGCGCAACTTCATGCCGTACCACTGACGATGTTATATGATACAATATGCTCAAGCCTATTGAGGAGAGAGGGACCGATGAATCCATTAGGTATTCCAGGCGTCTATGTCGATCCAGAAATACAGGGAGGGCAACCTGTCGTCGAGACGGGAATCCCCATCTATTTGATCCTGGATATGCTCGCTCAGGGATTTGCTCGCCAAACCATGTTAGAGGATTATGGGGTGACGGAAGCACATATTCAGATCGCCTTACAATTTGCCGCAGCGTACTTGAAGCAGGCAGCCATTCATGCTGCCTGATTGGCGGTTCCTCCTCGATCGTGGTGTGAATTTTCGTACGAAGAAGGCCTTGCAGAACGTCGGATTCCCTCGCGTCTTCCAGCTTGCGGAGGTCAGTCTTACCGGTCTGGCATAGGATAGTGAGATTTTCCAGGCAGCCCAGCAACAACACTTGATCCTGATCACCAAGGATACTGATTTTCTAATCCAACTCACTTATGCCATCGGCCATTATGGCATCTTGTTTGTCGTCCAATCCATAAGTGAGGTGCAAGATACGACGACCGCGACGCTCGATCTGTCCCAACGACTCTCTTCATTGGCAAACACTCGATGGCGTATTTTAGTAGGTGGTCAAATCCAGCAACAACCATAAGATGGTTTCCTAAACCTGCGTCGGCGGTGCGAGTCCGCCCGGGGCCACCCCATCCAACCCGCTCCACGCCTTGGCGCGTGCCCCTTTCCACCCATAAGAACATCGCTCTGCACTGAACATGTAGGGAACATCGTGGAGCGATATGGTAGTGTATGAGAAACTGGCTCATGCACTCCGCTGAACAGGAAGTCTGCAATGTGGCGGCGTGCTCCTTCGCGCAAGCTTGAGCTAACCACCAGCGCGGCTGGTTCTGACTTATCGGCCAACAAAACACAGGACGATGGCTGGCAGCACGGTTTCACCGCTCTCCGACAGCGCAACTTTCGGCTTTACTGGACGGGTCAACTGATCTCACAGATCGGCACCTTCATGCAGGTAACCGGCCAGGCATGGTTGGTGTTGCGGATCACCAGGAGCGGCTGGCAGCTTGGTCTTGTCGGCGCACTGCAATATCTGCCAGTCTTGCTCTTCGCTCTCTTTGGTGGAGTGTTGGCGGATCGCTGGCCGAAGCGGACCATGTTGATCGCGACACAATCCGCTCAGATGATCCAGGCATTGGTGTTGTGGCAACTTGTTGTCAGCAACCATGTGCAGCTCTGGGAAGTTGATCTGCTGGCCGTACTGTTGGGGATCACAAGTAGCTTGGATCAACCAATACGCTCGTCCATCGTGGTCGAATTGGTTGGCAAAGATCATCTGTCGAACGCGATCGCGTTGAACTCCGCTCTCATGAATTTCGCACGGATCCTCGGGCCAGGGGTTGGAGGTCTGGTGATCGCGCGTAGCGGCGTGGGAGCACTTTTCCTTATCAACGCGTTGAGTTTTCTCCCTATTCTGGCAAATTTGCTGATGATGCGCAGTGACGACTTCTTCCATCAACCGCCCCAACTTGGAACGAGTCCCTCGCGACTCTCCGCCCTGACGCGCGCGCGCGAGGGACTGATCTATGTCTGGCAATCGCCACCATTGGCACTGGTGATCGGCGTGGTTGGCCTGGTCCTCCTCTTTGGCGCGAATTTTAGCGTGGTATTGCCACTCATCGCCACCAACGTATTGCATGGTGGGGCAACCGCATTTGGCCTGCTCTCCGCCTCGATGGGACTCGGCGCGCTGAGCGGAACGATATGGTTGATGTGGAGCGCGACGACGCCTTCCATTGCGCGCGTCCTGGGTGGCGCACTGGCTTTCAGCATTGCCCTCGCAGCTTTCGCGCTCTCGCCAAACCTGCCACTTGCCTTGATGATGATCGCGGCCACGGGTTGTGCCGAAGCCATCTTCGGCGCATTGGCAACCACCGTACTCCAGATGATCGCACCGGATGCCCTGCGTGGACGCGTTGCTAGTGTGGCGATTCTCTTTTTCACTGGCAGCATTCCTCCAGGCTATCTGTTGGCGGGCTGGCTATCGAGCGAATTTGGCGCGGCACTTGGCCTGCTGATCTGCGCCATCCTCTGCTTGACGACGGTCGGGATAGGCTGGTGGCGGCGGGGACCAGCGGAAGCGTCGATGGCGACACGGGCCTAGTCAGAACTTCCAGCACCGCCAAGTCTGAGTGCCTCCTGAAAAATTTCCCTGAAGTTCCGGACAATTTTGCGGAAGAGACCACCCGTTCGGCCTAGTCGGGGTTGTGCACACAGGGCAGTCATGCTATACTCGCATCACGCGAATTGAGACCATTGGAGAGGGGACGCTCTCCTGAGGCTGGTAAAGGAGCATAATTACTAATGCGACAGAATCGTGGGCGCTATGATGCATGGGAAGAGCCATCCGATGATGCCTTGTCTTACGAAGGCGACGCCTATGGGTATCCAGATGAGCAAGGCCAGGAGCTGATGCCCTATCCCGATGAGCGCGGACTGCAGGCGAATCAGCCAGCGCCTCCCATGCCTTCTCTCGTCAACGTTTCCGCTACCGTCACCAACTATGGTGCTCCACTGCTATCCTACAGCCGCACGATGCAGCGCTTTTACCAATTGCGCAAACAGGTGATGAGTCTGGGCCGACACAAATGCGCCATCTGCGGCGACCGCATCGGTGGATGGGCCTGGATTGCGCCAAATGGTGGTCACGCACACGATGGCTGTTATGATCGGTTGGCCTGGGCTTGGGCGACTGTCTATGCCGAGCAACAGCATATGGGCACGCGCGGGGAATAAGACCCTACCAAACAGCGGAGAGCTGAGGACCGCAGTGGTGCTCAGCTCTCCGCTGTTTGATCTAGAGCGCGGCAAGCAATTCTAGCCCGCTCCGCACCCGTTTGAGAGTCTCTTCGCGCCCCAGAATCTCCATGGTCGCGAAGAGCGGCGGGGTCTCTTTGCGGCCAGTTACGGCAACCCGCAGACCCATGAAGAGCGGACCTGGTCTGACCCCCATGTCGGTCGCCAATTGCCGCATCGTCTCTTCCAACACTGCGGCCTCCCAGGTCAGGTTGGACTCCAGGCTACCCAGCGCCCGCTCCATTCCGGAGCGCGCACCCGCGGCATCCAAGCCTTTGCCAATCAGCCACTCCACGGGATAAGTCAGGGTGTTTACAAAAAAGAAGTCCGTCAGTGGCACGACGTCGGTCAGGAGCTTGATCCGCTCTTGATCGAGTTGCACCACCCGACGCACAAAAGCACGATTCAGCGGCCGCGCGACCTCGTCGGGGAGGCCACCATCGGCGGCAGGTCGCTCCATGAAGGGCAGGACGTGATCAAGCAACTCGTCGATCGCCATCTGACGGATGTAGACGCCATTGAACCACTTCATGCGTTCTTCGTCGAAGACCGCTCCTGACCGCTGGACGCGCTCCAGGCTGAAGGCCTGTTGCAATTGATCCACCGAGAGGATCTCGGTCTTATCGTCATACGACCAGCCGAGCAGCGCCAAATAGTTGATAATGGCGTGCGGCAAAAATCCCTGATCGCGATAATAAAGAATTGATTGCGCTCCGCGCCGTTTACTTAGTTTACGCCCATCTGACCCCATCACACTGGGCACATGTGCTGTGATCGGCCATTCCCATTGCAAGGCGTCATAGATCAGTTTATGAATCGGCGCGGTGGAGAGCCACTCATCGCCGCGCAAGATATGCGTGAAACGCATCAGATGATCATCGATGACACTGGCAAGATGGTAGGTCGGATAGCCATCCGATTTCAGCAGAACCAGATCTTCTAAGGCGCGATGGTGAAAGACCACGTCGCCACGTAGGGCATCGGGAACGATCGTGTCACCATCTGTGGGAATGGCAATGCGGACAACATAAGACAGGCCCGCTGCGAGATTGGCATCGATCTCGCTGGGTGACAACCGACGACACCGACGATCATACCCGGTCGTTGGCAGATGTCGCGCTTGCTGATCCGCATACATCTCTTCCAACCGCTCCTTTGAACAGAAGCAGCGGTAAGCATGGCCACTGGCGACGAGTTGATGCGCATAGGCCGCGTAAAGATCACGCCGTTGCGATTGATAATATGGCCCAAAGGGACCACCGATGACTGGACCTTCATCCAAATCAATACCCATCCAGCGGAATCCTTCGAGAAAGTCCTCGACCACACCAGGAACGGTCCGTTGCTGGTCGGTATCCTCGACGCGCAAAGCGAACTGTCCACCATGACGGCGAGCGAGCAACCAGCTGAAGATGATGGTGCGGAATCCGCCAATATGCAAGAAACCGGTAGGGCTGGGCGCGAAACGCGTGCGAACAGTCGCTGTCTGGGGATCCGCGGTGCTCATGGGGTCCTCCTGTGGCTGGGATAACACTACACATTGCAGTGTACGTCGCTCCCCTTCTCCTTGTCAAATCGCAAATGGTTTAGAAACTTCGTACGCCATAGCCATTCTATGCGCCAAGCGTACGAGTCAACGCAAATACTGCTATACTGAGCTAGGTGGAATTGATCGGGAGGAGCGTGCGTTATGGCTGAGACACCAGAAAATACCTCACCACTGGATTCAGAACAATCCCCATTCGATCCGCAGGATCCTGCGGGCGAACTACCTATTCCCACGCGTGGAGCCGTCGACCCACAGGCCGCCGCGGATCTCCGCCGATTGCGACATCGGCGCAAACGTTATACGTTATTTTTGATGCGCGGCAATCGGCGGCGAATCGAACAACACCATCGTTCCTTGCGTCGTTCGATCTTGCTGACTATCGGCGCGCTCTGCGCATTTACTATCGGCATGACAGGGGCTATTGCTGGTTTCGCCTATGGCTACTATCAAAGCCAAGCCGCGGCCATTGCGGCCCTCCAACAGCGCGTCTTACAGAATGATAGTGTGCGCCTTTATGACATGCACGGAACACTGATCTATGAATTTCAAGATCTGGGTATCAAACACAGTATCACGTATAACCAGATTCCTCCAGTCGTCCGCAATGCCACTGTTTCGATCGAAGATCAATATTTTTGGACAAATAATGGCATAGACTTCAACCGTATTGTTGGGGCAGCCCTGGCAAATATCGCTAGCGGCCAGATCCGCGAGGGCGGAAGTACTATCACGCAGCAGTTGATTAAGAATTATATTTTTAATCCTGACCCCACTCAATCGTACTATGCCGCACCGACCTTTGATCGTAAGATCCGCGAGGCAATTCTGGCAGTGGGGATGACCGAGACGGGGGCTTACACAAAGTCGCAGATCTTGACGATGTATCTCAATATCATCCCATACGGTCCCGATATCTACGGCATTGACGCCGCCGCCGCCAAATATTTTGGATATCAGGATGACCCCAGCACAGGTCAGGTCGCGGCACAACATCTGACTCTGGCTGAAGCCAGCTTTCTGGCCGGTATCCCGGAAAATCCCAATGCCAACAACCCACTGACCAGCGCGGGCTTTAACAGTGCCTTGCTCCGCCAGCAGTTAGTCTTGCAGGCAATGGTCAAGCAACATTACATCACACAGGCCCAGGCTGACCAGGCATGGAAAGATTCCCACGGACTCAATTTCCTCAAGGTCGCCCCGGTGGTGCCAAATCTGGCACCGCACTTCGTGGAGTACGTGCGGCAACAACTCCTGCAGATGGTCGACTCAGGCCAGCTCAATCTCTCACGTTCGGGCCTCTCGATTTATACGACCCTGGATCTGCCACTCCAGACGAAAGTGCAACAAGAGATGCAATCCCATCTCTTTGGTTCGATCTTCAATGCCCAGGGGCAGGTGATTGGTTCGCAACGTGTACCCGATGACTATGGTGGCGATGTACGCTATGACAATGCCTCAAACTCGGCGGCGGTCTTGATCCAGCAGAGTACTGGCGATCTGCGTGTCTTGCTGGGAAGCTGGGCAACTACTTTGACGAAAGATCCCATCAATGGGACACCGGTCAATGGCAGTTTCGATGTCGCGACGCAGGGCTTACGACAAGCAGGATCATCGTTCAAACCGCTCGTCTATACGACGGCCTTCGAAAAAGGCTGGTTTCCAGCGATGACCGTCACCGACGCGCCAACCGAGTTCCCAGATGGCAATAACGCCCCCTATAAGCCGCTGGATTTCAATCGAGGAAAATTCGAGGGAACAGTGACCTTACGGACAGCCCTGCAACACTCGCTCAATGTTCCGGCGATCAAGGTGCTGAATTTTGTAGGGGTCAATAATGTCGTCTGCCCGAGTCATTATGATGCCACGTTGGCGATGAATGTCTGTGACGACAGCGGAACGTCAACCATGGCGCGCCTCGGGTTTGAAGGGTACAATGGGTATCCCGGTCTGGCAATGGGCATTGGTTCGTTGGGGGTCAAGCTGATGGATATGGTCAGCGCCTATACGACGTTTGCCAATTATGGCCGCCGGATCGCGCCCAACGCGATCGATCACATCGTGGACGCGGAAGGCAATGTCCTCTATCAGTATGTGCCACCACAAGGTGTTCGCGTCTTTCAGCCGCAGGTCACTTACCTGACCACCAGCGTACTGACGGACAATAATGCACGCGCTTCAGACTTTGGCGATTGCAGCCCACTCTACCTCTTTACGTCATCGTGGTCACAATGCCACTATAATCATGACCCTGGTACGGTCTATCCGGCGGCGGCCAAGACCGGCACCACCGATAATCTGGCGGATGACTGGACGATCGGCTACACCATGGATTATACCGGCGGGGTCTGGGTAGGCAACGATAACGAAGGCAACGACATGTTCCATATCGACGGTATTACCGGCGCGGCACCGATCTGGAATAAGATGATGCTCGATGCCGAGCAGGGGGCTCCACCAACCCAGTTTCCAGTGCCACAAGGGATGGTGCGCGCAACTTTTAGTTCCAATAATGTCACGACGACTGATTGGTTCATTCAAGGGACAGTACCCACAGTGCAGGGTATCGGTAATGGAGGCCCAGTCCTTTGTATCAATCTGATCGATGTCGGACCTAACCCCTGGAATTTCTGCGGCAATCAGCCCCAAAATCCACCGGCGAATAAGCCCTAGTCATGCAGGTGGAGGCACCCGATCCGCTGATCGCGTGCTCGTCAACCTCACCTCACCTAGCGCGCGAAGCACGCGGGGAACCGATGATTCATGACACCGGTACCCCGCGTGCTTCGCGTTGTATGAAGTGGGCAAACACATGCATCCCCTCTCCCCCACGACCTTACAAGCCGATGACGGCAGGGCGCGCGGGGAGAGGGGATGCGAATTGCGCAAATATCAATCAGCCGCCAGCGGACTACCCCCATCAGAGTTGAATCCAAAAAGGCCGCTAAAATCTCCATTGAACGTATCAAGGAACGAATGCATGGCGCGTACATCATGCTGCGAAATCGTCGTGGCAGAGGAAGCGGGGAGAGAGACAACGAAGATGCGGCGATGGTGACACCCACCGCAGGTCACCATCACAACGCGCGTGTGCTGACGCTGGGCCAGAACAAAAAGCGCTTCCGGGCGCTGGGTCTTTTGACAAGATGGACAAGCGCGATGCGCAAAATAATGCTGGAGAAAGCGCTGTTCATATTGCATAGGTCCACCTTCATGTCACATGACGACAACCAGCGCAGGTCGACGGTCAACGAACGGCAACGGCGCGCGTGGTGACCGATCACCACGCGCGCCGTGCTTACTTCTCTTTGCCAAAATCATCAAGAATATCGAGGCTTTGAATAAAGTCCCGATACGCATCCAGATTGTACTCAGGACCATTCGGAGTACCTTTGCTGCTTTTGCCTTTTCGACTCGGTTTCTCCAAGCCTTCCGGAAAGACCGCCGCCGCATCAAGTACCTCATCGGCAGCAAAAATGGGACATTTCACTCGTACGGCCAATGCAATCGCATCGCTTGGGCGAGCATCGATTTCGGTCTGACGACCAGCGATTTCGATGGTAATCCGAGCGTAATAGGTCTCATTCCGCAACTCTGTCACCGCGACTTTGATCACCTGGCCGCCCAGTTCACTGATGATCGTTTTCATCAGATCATGCGTCAATGGACGAGGAGAAACGTGCCCTTGCATCTCGTGCGCAATCGCCATCGCAAGGTCTGGCATGATCCAAATAAAGAGATAGCGATCCTGATGCAGGTCGCGCAATATGACGCAGCGTTGCCCGTTCCCCGTGCTGACACGAACGCTGTCGATAGTCATCTCTACCATGCGCAATCCCTCCTACGATGGCGAGCCAGGATGTACGGCATCTGTATTGTAGCATGTATCGGTTTCACTAGCAAATCACACAAGAGATGCGGAAGTGGGAAGCAAACCTAAGAAGGATGGGTATGTCGCTTGACATAGAGCATGTGGTCTGGTACAATAATTTCAAACGTAAGTTCAAGGTGCGTTATAAGGAGAATGTATTATGGGGTCAGACGATCTGAGTGAGCGCCAACTCGCGCTCTTACAATTCATAGAATCCTATATTATGGAACAGGGGCGCCCGCCAACAAACCGTGAGATTGGGGGAGACCTTGGTATCGAATCGACTGGCCATGTTAATTATCATCTCTCCGTATTAGAAAAAAAAGGCTACATCAGCCGTGAGCCGCGCAAAAGCCGCGCGATCCGAGTATTGCGGTCACTGATTCCCGCAGAATACGTCCCCGAAGAGCGATCCATACCTATCATGGGAACGATCGCCGCAGGTTCGCCGCTAGAGTTTTTTCGCGGGCATGGCGACTTGCTGGATTGGGTTAACCCCAGTCACTATGCCAGTGGCGCTTATGCTTTACAGGTCAAAGGTGACTCCATGATCGAGGATGGCATCTTGGAGGGTGATTACGTCATCGTCGAACCAAACCAGGACCCCCATCAGCGTGATATTATTGTCGCCACGAACACCCTCGCTGGTGCTGAAGGCGCGGCAACGCTCAAACGCTTTTTCCGCGAAGATCGTGCTATCCGCCTACAACCCGCCAATAGTAATTATTCGCCGTATATTATTTCCCAGGAAGAATGGGATACTTCCTGGCAAGTACAGGGGCGTGTCGCGGCGATCATTCGTCCATATAACGACCGCTGAGTGCTTTGACACTCCCCCCGGCTAAAGCACGGGGGACTTGGGGTTCAAGCCAGCGTGCTTACCAGCCAGACTTACGCCTGACTGCCAGAGGCCCCTCTGTCCCAGGTGTTTCCATCGCCGCAGCTGGCCGTTTCCCTGGGCCTCATGGTACGGAGAGCGGCGCGCACAATATTCAGCGCCACATGAAACAGAGAGGGCCAATCAAGTTGTGGAAACTTGATTGGCCCTCTCTGTGGTGACCGGCACCCTATGGTTATGAACGGTCTGGCCAACTCTCGCGGAACCGGATCTCATTGTCGCTGCTTTTGAGACCCGAGTAGGAGACATTCGCGGGATGCTCTGCTTCCAACGGTCGTTGCAGATCTGGGACGGTGGGGGTGGCGATATCCGGCGGCACGTCCGCTTTGAATGGCAACATCTGCGGCGTAGAGCGATCCGAGAAAGTGGACACCTCGGGCGTTGACGCGAGTGGCGCAGTGGTATGCGAAGACTCTGAGTGGGGGGAAGACGACGCCAGGGCCTCTCCCAGCGCGGTGGGTTGTGAGATGGGTGTGTAGGGTACGGTGGGGGGATAAGGTGGGGGTGATGGATTCGTCGTGGTAGCGCGCACGGGTGTCGCCGAATCCGCTGGCGATGGTGCCGCCCCCATGGCGGTCTCGATTGTACCGCCCGGCTCTATGGTCTCCAAGGCACTGGTCATGCCATCAATACGTTCGCGCACGCGGGTGAGCAACATGTGAATTTCGGGACGAACCACCAGGTTGTTATGAGGAATACGTTCCCATTGTTCTCGCGCCAGGTAGATATAGCCCGCACGGTAACAGAAATAGCCCAGGGTCGCGCGAGCGTCAAAAACATTCGTCCGCACCCAGAGGGTGTTGCGCTCTGCGGGCGATGCCAGATGCTCGATATCGACCTCCACCTGATCAATCATAGCATAGAGCGGTTGACGAAAGAGTCGATAGGGATAGCCATAATAGAGTCCCAGGAAATGTCGCGTTCCGGTAGAAAAATTCCCTACGAAGTAACCCCGCGTATATTGACCACTCTGCCATAACACAATTGCTATCACCACCGCGAACGAACGAGCGAGATACCGTTCCCATGTAAATGGAGCGAGCGATGACGCGATGCCAAGGATCCCAAAGATGGCAGATATTGTCCAGGCGCTATACACCAATCGTTTGCGATCCCACCCCAGAAGATCGAAATGATGATGCATAGGAGTTGCCAGAAAGGGGAGTGGGAACTCAGTATGCGGAAACCAGACATTGCTGACCGTGAAGCGCTCGACACGTAAGAAGCGGCGAAAGAATTTCACGAGCAAGCGTGACTGAATCACTGCCGAGAGACCTTCGAGAACAAAGACACCCGCCACCAGCACCAAACTCAACTCCTGGCGATCAGCCAGCGCGATGAGGGCTGTCATACCCCCTAATGCCAGTGATCCGCTATCACCCATAATGATCCGGGCACGCCGTGGCACTGCCGAGGTACGCCCATTCCAGGAGGATGGCCAGTTCCAGGGTAAGAAACCCAATGTCGCTCCGGCGAGCACCAACGCCGCAACTGTAAGCGGATAGTGATGGGACTCATTCTCCGAGAGATTGATGACGGCGAAGGCCAGGGCCGCGGGAAAGGTCACCCCGCCAGCCAACCCATCCAGTCCATCGGTGAAATCCGCCGCTAATGCCGAAGTGGTCGCAACGACGAGCGTCAGGAGTATGAGGAAAACCGGCCAGGCATAAGGTATGTGACGCAGAATCGTACCAAGACCCGGAATATCAGAGTAAGGGGCATAAGGATGTCCATTGTCAGAGATCAATGTCACAGTCCCAATGCCAACCCCAATGGCGACAACCGCTACCCCCAAGAATTTCGTGATCTCGCGCATTCCATGACCTGAATGGACTTTTTTCCAATCGTCAATGTAACCGACGAGATAAAATCCCACCAGTCCACCACCGATTAAACCCATAAGGGTCCATTGTTGCAGATCAAAGCCCATCAACCAGCCAGTGACTCCACCAGCGATGAGCATGGCGGGAACCATGCCGCGCGAGCCAACGAGCGGTAACTCATGCGATGGTGGCTTGCGTTTCCCGTTGGTACTTGCGCTTGCCCCTAAAGATTGATCAGGACGAAAAACCCCTTCTTTGCGCTCGCCACTCCGAAAATTAGGAAAAAATTTCAGCGCAATACCGCACAGGATGACGCTGGCCAGGAAAGAACCGACAAGCGCGACCAGCAAATATAAGGGCATAGGATCCCCTCACCTCGTATACCATTTAATGACACGAGCGCCTTGCTGATCAGCACAATGACGCTTCATCCGCCGTTGGATATATGCATCATATAGAAAGATGTGGGGAAGGGCAATAGATAAGGACCTTTCGTGATTGTGCACATGTCCTCCTTATTGAAAGTCTCGCGGAATATTGCGCATGGTGCATGCCGCATCTCGCCTCATGCTCCTTCTTGGAGATCGCAGTAGCACAATTCCTGCATTGCTCGTCCAGCACGGGCTGTCGGCGCTGATTATGACATGGCGCGCGAGCCAACGAGCGCGCCACAAATCGGAGAGGGCCCGGTATGCCGGAATGAAGCACATGATTCCAGATGATCCCACCTTCTGGAGTTCTGGCGGATCCGCTACACTGAACATCATGATGCTGTCCACCGCAAACTGAATGAGATACTGAACGAGCGGCATCTAGGGCCGCAATGCCCCAAATAATATCTATGTAGAAATCTTCCCTGTTATTATCTTTTGCTTGTTAATAAATTGGCTGTACCACTAGGATTTTTCATACATCAAATAATTTTATGTATATACAAATATTATATGTTGTATATACATATATAAGACTAATTTGGCACTGAATGACCGCGAATCCAGGGAGGAGATGCCAAGGTTCCAAGCGGGTCGTACCCACTGACACTCTCAGGTGCCGTCATAGTCGTGAAAACAGCTCTGAGTGATAGTACTATTTTCCTAATTACTACATATTCTGTTGACAGCACACCAGGGATACCGCATACACTCCATCCTTGTGCGTTGGTCACCACCGGCACCTGTTCAGTTAGCCGTGGAAAACCAGCACCAAACAACATAAAACCTTGTTTTGTAGTACTCACATACGGAAGGAACAGGCCCGTATGACCACACCCGGCTGGTGTGGACGGCCAAAGCAAACGCCGTGAGTCTGACCGATCCTAGGAGGGTTTTACCCGTGTCTTTGATTTCCAAGGCGTCGCGTCCCGCTGTTGGAGTGCGTGGAAGCTTCTTGCTGGTGGCAGCGGCAGCCGCAATTGTCGGCATTCTCAGCATTGCCGCGTCCCCTGTCTCCGCATTTGCCAGTGCTCGCCCGGTCTCCGACCGGAATGCGGTGCCAGCGTGTGGTAGTTATACTGTCCAGTCAGGCGATACCCTTGGCGGCATCGCCGCTCGCTATGGACAAAACTGGTCTTCCCTGGCGCAGATGAATGGGATCAGCGATCCGAACCTCATCTTCCCTGGCCAGCAAATCCAGTTCTGTGGTCGGGCGGCGTCTGTGACGACAACGACCATCAGCTATACTGCCTCTTCCGCCTCGTCCACGTCGACAGGTGTTGATTATAGCGGTGAATTTTGCCAGTCTCCGATATTCGCCACTGGACCGATCTCGCAATGGACCGTTCCACCCGGATGTTATGCCGGAATTTACCGCCCGAACCCCGCAAATTATGTGGCACGCTCCGATTTCGGGCAGTGTGCCTGGTGGCCGCAGGTGCTCCATCCCAACAATCCCAGCATCCTGTACTCTGGCGCGCGCCAATCTCAGCCGATCGCGGGATCAGTCGCCGTGTTTGCTCCTGGTAATCAGGGAGCTAGCGCTGGAGGGCACTATGCCCAGGTGGTAGCGGTGTTAGGCAACGGATGGGTTCTCGTCTCCGAGATGAATTTTTACTGGCGCGGCGGCGGCTTCGGTTTGGTGGATTACCGCTATGTCCACGTAGAACCAGGTGTCTCGTTCATCTGGAACTAACCGTTTGCCTGGTGGAGGCGCCCTGTACCTGCGTCTCCACCAGAGCCATGCGCTGGCCATTGCGTCCCCGGGCTACCATGTGATATGCTGCGCTCGATCGTCTGAAGACAGCATTTTTGGGAGGAACATATGGGACTCATCGGTAACTTCATGCGCTTCATCGCCAGCGTCATTATCTTTTTCGTCGTCCTCTTCCTCGGCATTGTGTACTCCGCCCAGCTTGGGTCGTTCTTTCAGAGCCTGCCCGGCACTCTCGATGTGCAAGTCGGCAACTCCACTCTCGTGATACCCGTCCTGGCGAGCATCATCGCCAGCGTCGTGTTTACGTTGCTCCTCAACTTGCTCACGCTCCCCTTTCGCGCTCGCGCGCGACATGCCGAGTAACCGAGGTGCCATGAGGTGACTGAGCCTGTCGATCTCTATGCCCTGGCGGCATATGACTATAACTTGCCCAAAGATCGCATAGCACAGACACCTGTGGAACCTCGTGATAGGTCGCGATTGCTCGTGCTGGATCGTCGGACCAGCGCGATCACCCACAGTATCTTCCGCGACATTGGCCAGTTCTTGCGCCCTGGGGATCTGCTCGTTGCCAATGAGAGTCGCGTCTTACCTGCCAGATTACACGGGCAGAAAGCGGATACCGGGGCCCAGGTCGAGTTGCTGTTGATTGCCTTGCGACCGGACCTGGGACCAACGACCTGGGAGGTGTTGGTCAAACCCGGACGCCGGATACGGACGGGACATATCGCGCTCTTTCCTGCGGGCGTGAGTGCGGAGATCCTTGACACGACCCCAGTAGGCGGACGAATCGCGCGCTTGTTGGTCGATGGACGGGTTGATCCCGCGGAACTCGCCCACCGCCTTGAGCGGATCGGGGAGATGCCCTTGCCCCCGTATATCCATACCCCCCTACACGATCGTGAACGCTATCAGACGGTCTATGCTCGCAAGGAAGGTTCCGCGGCCGCACCGACGGCTGGACTTCATTTCACCGACGAACTGATTACATCCCTAGCGTCTCAGGGCATCTCAATGGTCTACGTGACCTTACATGTTGGATTAGATACCTTTCGTCCTGTGGAAGAACCTGATCTGCGACTCCATCACATGCATGGCGAAGCAATATCGATCAGTGCGGCCACCGTCGCCGCAATCACCGCGACACGCGCGGCTGGCGGCCGCGTCATTGCGGTGGGCACCACCAGCGTACGGACCCTGGAGGCGCTCGCCGCCAATGGGTTCCCCTTGCAACCTTATACCGGTCGTACAGAATTGTTCATTATGCCGGGATATACTTTTCGGCTGGTTGATGCGATCATCACGAACTTTCATCTTCCGCGCTCGACCCTGCTTGCCTTGATCAGTGCCTTTGCCAGCCGCGACCAAATTCTGGCAACATATCAGACAGCCATCGCAGAGGGGTATCGTTTCTACAGCTTTGGCGACGCGATGCTCATCCTATAGGACGTGGTCTTCCGGTGGCACGGACTGACGCGCGAAGGTCTGCCAATCGGCACCCGCGAGACGCCAGGCAATGATAGCACCATCCCGCACGCCTTTGACGCTGACGAAGATGCGATCTTGCCCGCTCCAGGTCAGAATCGCTTCCCAGGCGATCACACCGCCTGCCAGCAAGCGAGCACGTCCACTATCCAACCCAAAGCGCTCGGCAATGGCGGACGACGGCTGGCTACCCAGCAGCGCACTGGCTTCTGCCAGATCCGTCCGCGTCAATGTGGAGATCGAGCGGGCATCTGGCAAGAGGGCAAGTAGGCTCGTTGCCGTCCCACCGACCGCAATGCTCAATTCTGGCAAAGGCAGCGGGAGCGCGATAGGAGCGAGCAGATCACGCGCATAGCGAGCCAGGGCAGCTCGATCGACTTCGGTGGGAGGGTCAGCTGGTTTGATAGCATCGAGGATGCGTCCAGAACCCAGGGGCAGGGAGCGCGCCCACTGCACTGTCGCCCCGGTGCCGATGACGAGTTCGCAACTGCCCCCACCCAGGTCACCTACCAACACCCGCGCCTGGGGATCGATTGGGCTATCTGCGCTGGCCCCCCAATAGGTCAATGCGGCTTCCTCCAGGCCACTGATGAGCGCGATCGGCGCTCCCCAAGCCACGCTGAATTGGTCGATCACCGCCTGCGCATTCGCTGCCGCTCGCACCCCTTCTGTGGCCAACCCAAGCATGGCGGTGACGCCCCATTCGCGCGCGGTCGCCGCCATCCCCGCTAGAACGGTGACGGTCTGGTCTGCAAGGTTCGGACTGATTGTTCCCATGCGCGCGACATCAGCTCCCAGTCGCATGAGCGCCACTTGGCGATCCAGAATTGTGAATTCCGTCACTGTCGCCCCCAGTTCAGCGACGATCATGTGTACGGTATTGCTGCCGATGTCGACAGCGGCGACCCGTTGTGGGGAAGATATCATCATTGTCACCTCTCCTCATGGTTCAATCTGCCTTCTCACGATACGCTCTGCGCCACTGGCCCGCAAGTGAGGAAGAGCAAGGGACGGTTGCGAGAGAGGCCATCCTGTGGTAGGATAGCGTAGGAAAAGCTTGGATTGAAGGTTGATGTATGGCGTTGTTCGCGTCTCCCACTACCATCGCGGTTGAGCGTCCCCAGGTCATCTCGATTGGGGTTTTTGATGGCGTGCACCGTGGACATCAATATCTGTTAGGGCAGGCCGTTATGGTCGCGGCACGACACAACGCGGAGGTCCTGGTCATCACCTTCTGGCCACCCCCAATCTTGATCCTTCGACCAGAGACACCGCCGATGTGCCTGATGACCCATGCGGAGAAAACGGCGACATTGAGCGCTCTCCCCGGAATTGCTCACCTGCTGACAGTACCATTCACGGAAGAGTTCTCCCGCTTGACTGCGGAACAATTTATGCATACCCTGCAGGCGCGGATGCGCGTGGTAGCTTTTGTGGAAGGTGATGATTTCACATTTGGCTACCAGCGTCAGGGCACCATCAACTGGCTTCAGGACTACGGCGCGAATCATGACATCGAGATTTTGCCCGTCCAACGACGAACAATTGATGACGCACCCATCAGCAGCACGCGGATCCGTCGCCTGGTCGAAGTCGGTGCGGTGGACGCCGCATCCGTCTTCTTGGGACGTCCATATTTGGTGGGCGGTGTGGTCATCCATGGCGATGGCCGGGGTCGTCTCCTTGGCTATCCGACCGCCAATTTGCGTATAGACCCGTTGAAACTGCTCCCAGCGAATGGGGTGTACGCGGTGCGTGCCTGGTTGGCAGCATCCCCAGCGGTGATCTGGCAGGGAGTTGCGAGTATCGGAGTTCGGCCAACATTTGATGGGAAAGATCGGCGTGTCGAGGTCTTTTTGCTTGATATGTTCGGCGATCTGTACGATCAGGAACTCCACGTCGCGTTTGTCCAGCGCCTGCGCGATGAACTACGCTTCGACAGCGTCGATGCCCTGGTCACTCAGATGGGCGCGGATGTTCAGCTGGCGCGTAAGATTTTGGATACGGAAACGGGGGCGCTGTGATGAGTCGAAATCGTAACATTTTTGCGCGATTTGAAGATGTCTTGTCTGGAGTCTTCGAGGGCGCGGTTGGCCGTGTCTTCCGCACACGCCTCCAACCGGTCGAATTGACCCGTCGATTAGAGCGCGCCATGGATGAAAATCTCACTGTCTCGCCCAACCGTCGAGTAGCGCCTAATGCCTACAGTGTGCTTATCAGCGAAGTGGACTATGCACGTTTTCTCCAGTCGATGCAATCACTCATGAAGACCCTGCAGGATGGACTGGTCTCCTATGCTCGACAGCGTGGCTATGTGCTCACTACGCGACCTGTCGTCAAGCTCCAGGTCGATCAACGCCTGGTGACCGGCGAGGCGCGCTGTGAAGCTCGATTTTTAGATTCCACGCAACTCGCCCAATTCGCTGGGATGGGTGGCACTCGCCCACCAGATGCAACCGCAACCCCGTCGGGTCAACTGAGCCCTTATCCTGGTCAGCCCGGTGCTTCGCCAGATTCGACTCAGCTCTTCGCGGGGGGACCACCAGTCGCACAACCATTGCCAGGGTCCGTGATTGCTCCCGCCGAGTTGCCCTACGCCGCGCTCGTCATGCGTACCTCCCAGGGTCCTGGCAAGACGTACCCTATGAATCGTGAGGTGATTCACATCGGTCGCCACACCTCAAATGATATAGTCATCAATGATCGCCGCGTCTCGCGCTACCATGCTGAGATCAGATACGAACAGGGACAATTCAAACTGTACGATCTGGGGAGCCTCAATGGCATCCTCATCAATGGCTCAGCGCAACATCAGTGGACACTCCGATCTGGTGATATCATCAACTTTGGCAATTATAGTTTCGTCTTCGAACGGAGGTAGTCAAGATGTCAGGCTCGCTCTCCTTCGACGAGTTCTTGTTGATCCTGCGCATCGCGATGATCGTCATACTCTACCTGTTTATTTTACAGGTTGTACTGGTCGCGCGCCGTGATTTGCGCGTCTCAGCCGCTCTCCCCGCGGTCAATGCCAAACCGGTCATCGGTCACTTGATTGTGATCGATAGCGGTCCCACAGCCCTTATTCCAGGATCGCGTCTCGATCTCTTGACCAGCATGACCATCGGTCGGTCCCCAACCAATACGATTGTCCTTGACAGCACCTACGTCTCTGGCGAACACGCCCGCATCTTTTTTCGTGATCGCTCACTCTGGGTGGAAGACATGGGCAGCCGTAATGGCACGTTCCTCAACGATCAGCGCATCCAGGGCGCCGTTGCCGTCAAGCCCAACGACATCCTGCGCATCGGCGAAGCACGCTTCCGCTTCGCGGCGGATTCACGCGAACCAGCGCGTGCTTGAGTGGTGAGTAGCCACACCCCCAGGTCCGGGCTGTGGTTCGATCTCCAATGGAGACGAGCCACACTCGAGCGAAAAGGAGTCATCCCACTATGCGCGAAGTGCTAGACAATATGGTCAACCTGCGTCGCTACCGTTGGTCTGAATTATTCTTACTGATCATGCCAGCACTTTTCATTATTGTTGGTATGTTGCAACTGACGCTGATCAGCGCTCATAATAGTGGCGCCTCCGTCAATCAGATCACGACGCAGAATTTACCGACCCTTGATACATTAGGCCCCAATTTGCTGCTCATCGTAGCCTTATTGGCGACCCATATCGCGCTATCCTGGTTGATTCCCGACGCTGATCAGACGCTCTTGCCGATTGTTGGTATGTTGAGCGCCCTGGGTGTGCTCATGGCGACTCGCCTTGGACCTGATCTGCCGACACCCGACAAAAACCTCGGTTTTCGCCAGTTAACCTGGGTGATCCTCGCGCTAGGATTCTGTATTGGAACGGTCTGGGCCACACGCTCAATACGCTGGCTTCGTCTCTACAAATATTCCTGGGCGGTTGCTGGCATCGTCCTGGTGGCCATCACCTTGATCCATGCGCGGAGTGTCAATTTTGATAGCCCAACCCATGATCAGTTGAATCTCGGGCCATCAGGGATTGCCTTTCAGCCATCAGAGTTGTTGAAAATCTGTCTCGTGATCTTTTACGCGGCGTATCTTGCTGAGAATCGCGAGATGCTCTCCCAAGGCGGCAAGCGGTTTGGACCCTTCTCCATGCCACCGCTCAAACATATGATGCCCCTGGTAGCCTTATTGCTGCTCTCATTAGTCATGTTTGTCGGGTTAAGAGAACTTGGTCTGGCATTGCTGATCTTCGGCGTCTTTGTCAGTATGATCTATCTCGCGAGCGGGAAGCTCATCTATGTCTTCTATAGTCTTGGAGGCTTCGCGGTCGGCGCGCTGATCGCGTACAAGCTTTTCAGCTATGTGCGAGATCGCGTCTTGATTGTCAGCGACGCGTTCGCACCGGCGATCGCATCCAATAAAGGATTTCAAATCGTCCAGGGACTGATTGCCCTGGGCAATGGTGGTATCCTTGGTCAGGGTTTTGGCCTGGGTCACCCGACATTTGTGCCCGCCGTCCAGACCGATTACGTGGCAGCAGCCGTCGGCGAGGAATTGGGATTAGTTGGTCTCTTCGCCGTCATCGCCCTTTTCATGCTACTGATTTATCGCGCCTTCCGCATCGCCATCCGGAGTCGAGATACCTTCGAGCAACTCTTAGCTGGGGGTATTGGCTCTATCTTTGCCATCCAGACGCTCGTCATCTTAGCGGGTAACCTGAAGATCATCCCGTTGACCGGTATTCCGTTGCCATTCATCACCTATGGCGGCAGTTCAGTGATCGCCAACTACATTATGGTGGGGTTGCTGCTGCGCCTCTCGTCACCCGAATCAGTTGATTGACACCCAGATATTCTCGCTAGGTAGAGGATTGAAGCATGGTGCACCTGGTAATGGCGATCACGTTCGATAGTAATGGCATTTTCTCTTGTTTCTTTTACGTCTTCGCGGGAATGATCGCCGGGACCTTCGCGCATTATGTAGTGCGTGGTCGGTTGGGTTGCCTCTTTGGCAATTTCTTCCTCGGGATAGCGGGTGCGATTGCCGGTGGCTTTCTCCTCAATGTTCTCGAAGGCACATTTCCACAGTTGAAAGCGATTATTCCAGATAAGACGGGGTTCTTTGGCACAACCCTCATCGCCACCATCATGGCCACATTGATCTCATTTATCGTGACTCGCGCCATGCGCGCGGAGCGACGCCACCAACAGCGCTTACTCGAAAAATATAATAAGTCGGATACTTGAAACGCCTGCTCGTGTAGCTCTCTGGTTGACCATTAGGACTTCTCCGATTGCGCATCATATAATAGAGATATCCGCGGCGAGAGGATGGTCAACATCATGGCTAAGGGTGATGGGCGCATCAGCGATAGCGTCATGCAACAACTCAAACGACAGCGAGTCGACCCCAATGTCACCTTCATCGGCAGGCGTACAGATGCGGGGGTGATCGGCGGCACGGGACAAGTTGCATCGCAGAGCGCCAATCTCGCATCAGACATGATTGTCTGGATCGCGCGACATTCGGTGTTACCTGACAAACCGCAGATCCGTTCAGTCACTCTGGTCGATGGCGATAGCGCGCGTGACGCGATGCTCGATACGTTCATCGATGCAGTTTTGCCGGATACCGAAAAAAATCTCGCGCCGATCTTACCGGGACGCGTCGAAGTCACCGACCAAACTTCCCTGCAGATTCTGCGCACGGCGTTGACGCCGCTGGCGGTGGAGGTTGTGCTGGCAAAATCCACCGCGGATCTTGATCTGATCATCGATCGCCTGCAGAGTGATCTGCGCAATCAGATTACCCCATTGCCGATGTGGGATGTGCCGATTGAATTGAAACGCGAGTTGGCGACCGCCGCCGCCAATTGCTATCGCCGTAACCCCTGGGCAACCTTGGGCGATGTGCCCGCCGTGGAGGTTGCCATTCACCGGTTTGGGATTGATGCCATCTGGATCTCGCTGGTTGGCGAAGAAGATCGGCAGCGCGGCATCATCGCCTATCTCTCCGAAGCGGATTTTCGGCGGTATCATCGCGCCGCGTTCGGCATCGCGGAACTCGAAAGCGCTGGCGGCGATCCCAATAACCTCGATCTCTCTGACGAAGACATCGAACTTGTGCGAGAAGTGCAACTGATTCACGAGAGCGCGATGGGCGACGCGATTACCATTTTTTACCTTGATGCCGACGCCGTCGGCCCAGCCCTGATCCGCGAGATGCAAGAACATCGCATCCCATTCGCATCACGCGAAGCGATTCCACACTTCATGCGTGTCAGTCGCGATGGAATGGTACGCCGACCCAATGATGATGAGATCCGCGCGTTGCGGCTCGCCCTTGACGCATTCAACTATTTTTACACACGCTACCATCAGGACATCCTGAATGAAGCGTGGCATTTTGGCCCTATTACCGGCATCGTCCAGCCAAAAATCGATGCGGCGCGCGTTCCCGTGAAGGTTTCCATCACCTCGCTTGGCCCAACCTTCGATCCAGCGCTGCAGGATAAGGTGCTGCGACTCAGGGTTTTCCTGGAGGACGATCTGACCACATGGCGCGAGATCGAAATCCTGGCGCAACAAAATTTAATGGATCTGGATACAGCCATCCGTGAAGCATTTGCCTGGCCCGATGACCGCGAGAGCATCTTTCTCCCCAAGGACATCTATGATGGCGATGAGACCTGGGAAACGATGATGGCGGAAGATTTTCTCACGAGCGATGTCGCGCCAATCGGTTTGATGTTACACCGGGTTCGCGATTTTTGTCATTATCTCTTCGATACCACTGGCGAGAGTCTGGACTTGATCGTCAGGGTCCGTGCTGTCGAAGAACGCGATGAGGACGTGGCATATCCACAACTGGTGGCGGCCCATGGCGAACCACCAGAGATGCAACTGCTCGATGAAGATCTGCTCGATGAAGAGAGCGACGACGATGATGACGATGACGAAGATGACGAACTCTGACGGGGGATCGTGCCCACCAGGGGGACGGCCCTCATTGCGCCGACCAGCGCGCGTAGATTGCCGTCGACAGCCAGCGCCCACGCGTGCGCTCTTCCCGCAACGCCAGTTCGCCGACTCGCGTCTCACCGCCCTTCGCCCGCTCACCTAACATTGCATCCAGCAGGGTGCCCAAGAGCAATGCCGAAGCGCGGATGCTATAGCTATTGATGAGCACACCCAGGGGGCGATCGCTCAGGATAGCTCCACACGCCTCAAGCAAAGGTACCAGTGAGGTCTCGAATTTCCAGACCTCGCCTTTGGGTCCGCGACCAAACGCGGGCGGATCCATGACGATGAGATCATAGCGCGCCCCGCGCCGCCCCTCCCGCCGCACGAATTTGAGCGCATCGTCTGCCAGCCAGCGAATTGGCGCGTCGGCCAACCCAGAGGCGCGTTGACAGGCGCGCGCCCAATCCAGCGTCTTCAGTGAGGCATCCACATGCGTCACCTGCGCGCCCGCGTGGGCAGCTCGCAGCGAGGCGACGCCAGTATATCCAAAGAGATTGAGGAGATGCACACCGCCAGCCGGGCGTGCTGCCACCCGTTCGGCAATCCAATCCCAGTGTGCCGCTTGTTCAGGAAAAATGCCCGTATGTTTGAAAGCGGTCAATTGCGCGAGGATCGTGAGGTTGCGCCACCGTACCGGCCATTGGTCTGGGAAGTTGGGCCGCGCCAACCAGTGCGCGCGGCCCTCGACCCCTTCCACGGGCACCGAACTGGGAGCGGATCTGCCACTCTCCACTTCGCGCGTGAAGGTCGCATCAGCCGCTTCCCACGCCTGTGGACCCAGCTGGCGCGACCAGATCGCTTGCGGGTCTGGTCGCGCCAGGACCATACCACCGAAACGCTCCAGCTTATAGCCATCGCCGGAATCCAGCAGGGCGTATTGCTGGACATCCCACCCCGGCGGGGTCAAAAGATCGATCTGCATGCTGCTATTGTACGGGAGGATCGCCGTCAACCGCAACCCGTGCTGTGCTAATGCTTCGTCACATCGCCAACCATACGATCCAACGTCTGGAGCGCGCGCGAATTCAACCCATACGCGCGTTCCGCAATGATCAACGTGGACATCTCCCGCGAGAAATCCACGCGCGCGCCTTCCAGGGTCCCATTTTGCAGGGTTCCCATGCCATTTTGCCCGGGATTCGCCGTCAGCGGCGCACCAGAAGTCGCGGTGGGGAGATAGACCGTCCCATCGATCGCCTGGAGCCCCTGTTCATTCGCGAAGCGCGCCAGCTGGATCTGCCCCACCACTTGGCGACCAGTGGGAGTCGTCGCCATCACCGTCCCATCATTCAGGATCTCGGGATCGCTGGATCCAGCAGGCATTATCACCGGAGGGACGAGCAAGTGATTCTCGATCGAAAGTCGCCCCTGCGCATCAGTCCGGATCATCCCCGCGCGTGTATAGCCCGTCTGCCCGGTATCCAACTGAATCTGCAGGTAACCATTCCCTTGAATCGAGACATCCAGCGGATTATTGGTCGAGATAGGCGCGCCCGGCACCAGGGAGCGCGAGGTGCCCGCGAGTTGCGAGCCCACGCCCAGCGGAGTCGTGGCGCCAGGGCCAAGCATGGCGCGCGGATCAACCGATTGATAGACCAGATCCGTCACATCAGCCTGGGTTGCATCGAACCCTGGTGTGGTGCTATTGGCGACATTATTCGCCACAATATCCAGCGTCTGCTGCGCGGTCTGCATCCCACTGACCGCGCTATTATATGCCGGTAACATCCGTGTTGCCTCCTTAAACGCCTTAGAACTTGGCGATATCCGTGACCGCGGATTGCAAGATCTGATTCTGATTCTGCTGCATCTGCAAGGCCGCCTCATACGACCGCTCCGCCGCCATCAAGGTCCCCATCGTCTGGGTCAGATTGACATTCGACTGCTCCAGCATCCCCTGTTGGATCGTGGTCGTCGTGATCGCCGTAGCCGGACCATTGGGCGTGAACAGGCTATTGCCGGCTTTTGTCCAACCACCGGGCGCATCATACACCCCAACCTGGCCTACCGTGCCGCTGTTCATGGAGATTGTTCCATCCGTGCGAATCACGACTGGATTCCCCTGTGGATCTGGCAATTGCAGCGGTTGCCCATTTGCCCCCAGGACCACCGCGCCGCTCTCGGAGAGGAGCTGATTCTGCGCCGAAATATGGAAGCGGCCGTTGCGCGTATAGCTGATGCCGGTCGGGGATTGTATGGCAAACATGCCTGGCCCCTGCAACGCCAGATCGAATGGTTGACCAGTGGGGACCAACGAGCCCTGACTGAAATCGATGGTCGAGTTCACACTGAGGATGCCCGTGCCGCGCACCAACCCTCCCATGCCATAGGAGAGCGGATTGGCCGGCTGTTGCAACAAAGCGGCGAAGTCCTCTTTGTACCCCACAGTATCGACATTCGCAAGATTGTTCGAGAGTTGATCGATCTCAGCCATCTGGCTCGCCATGCCAGCTGTAGAGGTATAGACGCCACGAAACATCGCTTTGATTCCTTTCACGTGGTGAGTGGGACGAAGGTCGCCTTTACGACCGGGATCGGTGCTGTGCGGGCTGCTGGGGTCGCACACGCTGCCTGCGCCAGCCAAGATATCCAAGACTGAGCACGACGAGCAGGAGGAGGAACGTCATAGTCGGTACAAATCGGTTGTCGGACGCGTTTGGTGGAGGGAGTTGCGCAGATGGCACCGTTTCAAATGGCGGATGCACCGCGTGCGCGCCGGTATCTGGCAGGTGATTGACCTGTTGCAGCACCGCACTGTTCCCCTGAAAAGAGCCCGCAATCGAGTAGACCTTGCTGGGCTGCGTATTGGTCGCCAGCGGATCCGGCTGCACCGTGATCAGCACCAGGCTGATCCCTGTGGGGACGGATCCGGGCATGCTGATATCAATCTGCGCCGTGCCATCGCTCCCGACGTTGAACCGACCGACGCTCAAAAAGACCCCCGCTGCCGGGTTGACCAACCAGAGGCCATATACCTGACCCGTCAGCTTCGGGAGTCCCTGGACCGTCAGTCGCACTTCCGCCGCGATCCGCCAGACCCAGGCCGTGCCTGTGGCGGTGGTTGGCCCCCAATTGGATAGGTTGGGCACATAGGCCAGCGGCACAATCACCGGCGCCTCCTCCGCCCGGACCACCGGGACAGCGACGCCAGCCGCGGACCATCCGCCGGCCGCGGACCTCGCGCCGCTAGCGGACCATCCACCTGGGGGTGGTACGACTGTTGTCCCCCAGAGCAGCAACGACAACACACTTGCCAGCAAGAGTAAACGACGCACTCTCTGCGCGCGCACCTTCCCGATGCTCATCGCATGTTCCTCCTTCGGCCCTTCAACCAACAGCGGACCATTGCTCTTCATAGGCTGAAATGGGCGCCCGTGTGCGAGCGTGGAACGTGGCGCGCAAACGCAGGACAGCCTGTGAATGGAGCTGGCAGACCCGCGATTCAGAAACGTGCATGACTTGACTGATCTCTTTCATCGTCAGTTCCTGGTCGTAATAGAGCGCCAGCAACTTGCGTTCACGCGGTGGAAGGTGATTGAGCGCATCGATCAGCAGGCGATGCTGCTCGCGGCGTTCCACTTCTTCGCTGGGGCTGGGGGCCGAGATATCCTCCAACACTTCGCCCAGGGATGATGCCTCTTCGTCGCCGCGCATCGGCGCCAATGGCGCGTCGAGCGACAAGATGGCCGTGCCAGCCTCGACCAACATCTGGCGGTAGCGGTCGACTGTGATGCCACATTCCGCCGCGACCTCTTCTTCGTGGGCCGGGCGCCCCAGGCGCTGTTCGAGTTCGGCCAGGGTATGTTCGAGTTGGCGCGACCTCGAGACGGCCGACCGCGGCATCCAATTCAGCGCGCGGAGCTGGTCGATCACCGCGCCTTTGATACGCGCCGTCGCATAGGCCTCGAATTTTATGCCGCGCGCTGGCTCGAAGCGATCGACCGCATTGATCAGCCCGATCACTCCATAACTGAGGAGATCTTCAGCATCCAGCATGCTGGTCGCGGGGATCCCCAGTCGACTCACGACAAAACGCACGAGATGTAAGTAGTGGACAATCAGTTGATCGCGCAACTGGGCATCCCGTGACTCTACAAATGCTTGCCACAGCGTATCTGCGCTGGTCTGTGTCCCGTTGCTCTCCGCCTGCGCATCGCTCGCCGCAATGGACGCATGCGCAACAAACCAACTGCTGCGTCGCGACCACAGGGTTGTTGCTCCTGAACTCTCCATCGTCATCTTCAGACCGTCCTCTCGATTGGCCCGCACCCTCCGCCCCCGGACCATCGCGATCGCGAGGGAGGTGGGGAAGGTCCGTCATTATGCACCGTGTTGGTGAGTTGTTCGTGTGCGTTGGATCACGCGGCCTGTTGGCCGTAATCCAGGAACGCGCTCTTGGCCGACTCACCTTCCATGTGGGACGGCTCTGAAGGATTCTCCTCATCCTCGAAGCTTGAACCAATTGTTGATGTATCCAGGGTTGAATCCGCATCCTCCATGGGTGTATCCTTGTCGATGAGTCGGGCGGCCGGAGTCCGCCAGACCTCCATGGACAACCACAAAAATGCGGTGATACGCCCGATCAACCAGGATCCGACCAGGGCCAGCACGACATTCAACGCGATGGTCGTGTCGGATTGCCCCTGAACCAACCCTTGGATGGCGATGTATACGCCCAGTAGTAACCCCAGGGCATAGGCCCAGCTGGGCACCTGACCAGGCGGCGTCGTCGAGCGATCGCGGAACGTCGGTTTGGTGCCGTCGCGTTGGCGGCGTTCTAGCTCAACGCGTCCTTTGAGGTAGGTTTTCAGGATCGCTTGCTGGTCTTCCGGAAGGCGCAGAAATTCGACGCCAAGCAGATAGGCTTTGAGTTTTTGTTTACCCACCGCCAACTGCGCGGCTAGTTGGGGTGGCGCATCCGCGACATGGGCGACGCGCGCCGAGACCAGGATGGCTTGGGGAAAGATTGGCGCCCCCAACTCCACCTCGATGACATTGCCCGTCTGCTGAATGCCCGTCGAGAGAATCAGCGCGCCACCCAGGCTAATGTTCAATACCTGGCTCCGCTGAATGGGTACCTTTCCCCGCGGTGGTGTGGTGGGCACGATTCGCGCTTCACCACGTGTGGTCACACGGGGCGATTGGCGCATCGCTGGTCCGGGTGATGGCGAATGGCTCGCATCCTTCTGCATGCGCCGGGCCTCCTTCTCTTCAGCAATCTCATGTGCGTGCGGCGCCAAAAAATATCTAGAGTTAGGCCGCTATTTGGCGCGGGGCCAGTTCGATAATGCCATCGGCGATTACCTGGGTGTGCGCTGCGACTTCGTCGTACGACAGCACGGCCAGAGTGGGCAGATGGCGTTCCATCAGACGACGCAAGGCCAGACGGATCCGGGCGGAAACCGCGATGACAGGTTGATGTCCGATCATGGCAGATCGCTCGACCGCGCTCGCAATCCCTTCCAGCAATCGCTGGATCATCCCTGGATCGACCGCCAGGATAGGACCATTCTCCGTCCGTTCCACGCTCTGGCTCAACGTCACCTCCACATCGTGCGGCAAGGTCAGCAGATGGAGCGTATTGTCTCCTTCCTGATGTTGGGCACAGATGGCGCGGGCCAAGGCCTGGCGGGCACGTTCCGCCAGGAAATCCGGATCTTTATTGATCCGTGATGCGGCGCCGATCGCTTCCAGAATCGCGCTCAGATCACGGATGCTCACGCGCTCGCGCAAGAGCAGTTGCAACACCGCCTGCACTTCACCCAGACTGAGAACGCCAGGAATCAATTCGTCCACGACGGCGGCATTGTTGACCTTGAGGTGATCGAGAAGCTGCCGCGCATCGGATTTCCCAAGCAGGAGCCACGCATTCGCTTTGATCACTTCGGTCAGATGGGTGGCAACCACCGATGGCGCATCGACAACGGTGTAGTGCGCTGCTTCGGCGCGCTCTTTCCAGGCTGGTGTGATCCAGATCGCCGGTAGCCCGAAGGTCGGCTCGACCGTCTGGACTCCCTCGATCGCGTCCATCACCAACCCAGCGTTCATCGCCAGGTAATGGTTCAACAGCAGTTCACCGCGCGCGATCTCGATGCCCCGCAACTTGATCACATAGGTATTGGGCGGCAGGGTGAGGTTGTCATGGATGCGGATCGTGGGCGTGATGATGCCCAGCTCTTGCGCGATCTGGCGGCGAATCAGCGTCACCCGTGTGAGGAAATTGGCGCCGGCCCCTTTATCGACCAGCGCGATCAGGCCATACCCGACCTCCAGTTCCATGGCATCGACATCTAGCAGACTCAACACCCCGTCCCCCTGCTGATCGGGCTTGGCGGCTTCGGCCGCTGCCGCTGCCACCGCCGCCTCGGCCGGACGCGCGCGTTCGCGGCGACCCAACCACCACGCGCCACCGATCCCTGAGCCGCCCAACACGAGGAAGGGCAGCATGGGCATGCCAGGCACAATGCCCAGCAAGGTGATCAGCGCGCCAGCGGTGCCCAGCGCCCGCGGATTGCGGAGCACCTGGTCCATGATGTCGCGGCCCAGGTTCGAGCCGGTGATGCTATCGTTCCGGGTGATCAGAATGCCCGTCGCGGTCGAGATTAACAGCGCCGGAATCTGGGTGACCAGACCATCGCCAACGGTGAGCAACGTGAATTGATTCAGCGCGGACGTAATGTCCATGTTGAGTTGGACCACGCCAATGATGATCCCGCCCAGAATGTTGATCAGGATGATGACGATACCCGCGATCGCATCGCCCTTGACGAATTTACTCGCGCCGTCCATCGCCCCATAGAAATCAGCTTCCTGTTGGATCTTGCGCCGGCGCTGACGCGCCTGCTCTTCGTTGATGGCCCCCGCGTTGAGGTCGGCATCAATCGCCATCTGCTTACCGGGCATGGCGTCCAGGGTGAAGCGCGCGGCAACTTCCGCGACCCGGCCCGCGCCATTCGTGATGACGATGAATTGGATCACCGTCAGAATCAAGAAGATCACGATGCCGACGACAAAGTTACCGCCGACGACGAAGTTGCCAAACGCATCAATCACTGCGCCTGCCTGTCCCTGTAACAGGATCAGCCGGGTCGCCGAGATATTTAACCCCAGTCGCATCAGCGTGGTGACCAGCAGCAGCGAAGGAAAGACCGAGAACTCGATGGCCTCGCGCGAATAAATCGCCACCAGCACAATCGTCAGCGCCGCCCCCAGATTCAACACCTGTAAGAACGCGAGCAGATCGGGCGGTAACGGGACAATCAACAGCGCGATGATACTGACAATTCCACCCGCCAGTAGCATATCGGTGAATCGTCCCATGCGCAGCAGTAACAGGCTCATCTCAGCATCCTCGCGTTGTCTCTCAAGCGGCCGCAATCCTGGCGGGCGCTGTCTGGGGCGGGTAACGGGGGATCGTTGCCGAACGCCCAATGACCCTGGGACCGGTGCGGGTCCCGCTTGCCAGGGCCGCCCCATGGCAACGGACCATCCGTTTGCGACTTCCAGCCGGGCAGGTAATGGAATTCAGTCGGTAGCGGACCATCCGCCGGCAGCGGACCATCCGCCTTGCTTCCCACAGCATACCGAAGGGGCGACCAACACATGAAGAGTCGAATGTCCTGATCTGGCGGGGTCGGCAGTGGGTCTGAGCTGGCGTCAGGCGCGGGGCGAAGCATGCGTTCTTTTGGGAGCGGACCATCCGACTGAAAGGAGCGCTGCTTCGCCATGGTGACCAAGCGGCTAAAGCTCCTGCGTTTCTGCCATTGTTACACCAGCGCGGGGTAGCGCCGTCGCCCCTGATCGCCGGGGAATGCAATTCCCCGGCTAAGCGGCCCGTGGGCCGACGAAAACCGTTAAAACGGTTTGGGATCCCCCTGTCACGTTGTGCCAGTCCATCGCTACCAGCGGCGTCGCAGTTGATAGAGCACCGCCAGCACCTCCGCGACCGCGCGGTAGAACTGGGTAGGAATTTCACGGCCGATCGGGACAGACGCGAAGATCGCGCGAGCCAGAGCCGGTTGCTCGACAATCGGCACGTTATGCAGGCGAGCCAGCGCCTTGATCTGCTGTGCCACATAATCCTGGCCCTTGGCGACGACGATCGGCGCGCGCATCTCGCCCGAAGTGTAGCGGAGCGCGACAGCGAAGTGCGTCGGATTGGCCAGGATGACCGTCGCCTTTGGAACTTCTTGCATCATGCGCTGCTTCGCGCGTTGGCGTTGCAGGCGGCGTATGCGCGCGCGGATCTGCGGATCGCCTTCGGATTGGCGCATCTCATCGCGCACCTCCTGGCGGGACATCCGCAGTTCGCGGTTGAAATGCCAGCGTTGATAGCCAAAGTCGACCACCGCCAGGATGCCCCCCGCCAGGGCAACCTGCGTAATGCACCCCTGGGCCAGATTCCCAATCACACCGGGCGCGCCCATCACCCCCACGCTGGCCAGGGTCGATAATTGCGCCGACATCCCGCTCATCACCCCAGAGATCACCGCGCCCAGAATGACGAGGCGCACGATTACTTTGAAGAGCTCGAATCCCGTATTCGCCGAGAAGAGGCGTTTGAAGCCGGTCAGCGGATTGACCTTGTCAAATTTCGGTGTGAGGGCCGCCGGCGAGAGCAGCAATCCCGTCTGAAGCAACCCCGCCGCCAGACCACCCAGGGCCAGCGCTCCGAAGACCGGCGCAACGGCCAGCACAATCGCCAGCATGCCCTGGCTGATCAACAGCACCGCGTCGTTCGGCGTGAGATCTGCCCGGTATACCCTGGCGAGATCGTTCTGCACGAGGAGCGTGAGCGCTGTCCAGATTCCTGGGCCAGCAATCCTTAATCCCAATGTGCCCGCCAACAAGGCAATCGCGCCTGGTAATTCATTACTGCGGGCGAATTGACCGCGCTTCCTGGCATCCTCGCGGCGTTTGGGGGTAGCTTCTTCCGTCCGTTCCTGGCCTTGATCCGGCATACGTGCCTCCAGCAATTGCCCCAGTTGAGCGCAAGCTTGTGCTCTGCATCACCCGCATTAGGACCAGATCCGGAGATCTGGCAGGGTCTGGACGAGATGGATAAAGACCTGGATGGTATAGGGTAGCGCGATCAGGATGCCAATGGTGCCAAGCAACACCTTGACCGGTAAGCCAAGCACGAACATATTCAGGGCGGGTATGGCGCGTCCCAGCAGACCGGTCGCGAGATCCGCCAGCAGCAAAACGACGAGGATCGGCAAAGCCATCCCTAGCGCGAATTGCAGCGCGGCGCCCCCCAATGGGAAGAGGACAGCCGCGAGACCGGGCGTCAGGGTGGGTAACTGGGTAACCGGGAGCGCGTCGAAGCTGGCTCCCAACCCCAGGATCACCCAATGGTGGGCATCCAGGCCCAGGAAGAGTAGGCCGGCCATCGTGTTATAGATTGCGCTGATGGTCGACATCTGATCGCCGCCAGCTCGACCAAAAGTGCCGAGCGTCACGCCCAGTTGCTGGCCGATCAAGCTGCCACCCATTTCGGCGGCATGATAGACGACCACAAAGACCAGCGCGAAGGCGAGACCCAGCAAGACCTGTTGCGCGAATAAGAGCGCTATGGCAATGGGATCGCCCGGGAGCGATCCAGCGGTGGCGATCTGCGCCGGGGTGAGCAAAAAGGCGATCATGGCGCTCAGCCCAACTTTGACCTGGCCTGGAAGAGCGCGCTCAGCATAGATCGGTGTGGCGGTGAGCGCCCCCGTGACGCGGGCAAAGACGAGCAAAAACACCAGGATCGCTGATGGGGCTTGATGACTCGTTCCCACCTGGCTGGTTATCTGGGAGCCCAGGGCGGCGATAGCAGCGGGGGCGAAGCTGGCGGATGGTCCGCTGCCGATGGCACACAGCATCATTGCACCAATTGTGGTAAGGAATTGAAGATCTGCGCAGCGAAACTGATCAAAGTCTGGAGCATCCATGGTCCAGCAAAGACCAGCACCAGCCCAATCACGATCACTTTGGGAACGTAGCTCAAGGTCATCTCGTTGATCTGCGTGACAGCCTGGATCAGGCTGATGAGCAGACCAACAATCAACGCGGCCATCAGAATGGGACCGCCGATCTGCACAACAGTCCAGAGGGTCTGTTGCAGAAGGGTAAGGACAGTGGTCTGTGACATGATCGCAATGCCTCCGTCGATATGCTGCAGCATTTGGACCCCTTCAGCGTACACGCGCGGTGGGGCCTGGCGCAGGGGCAGAGGTCACAGACCGAGATGGCCGATGGGCAGTGGATGGCACCGGTGAGACGCAGAGCGGGCAACCCATATCCCGGGTTGCCCGCTCCGCGTCCTGCCCCTGGCGATTATTCCTCCGCGATACTGGCCCCTACCAGTGAGGGGCAATCGGTGCGGCGCGGCGATGCGCCGCGCAGGTAAGCGATGGCGTCAGCCGCCGAATACCCGGACGCCGCGTCGGCAATCAGGTCGTGTATGAAACTAACATCATCGCCGAGCGTCACGAGCGGCGCTTCTTCGTAGCCGTTACGCTGCCGCTGGGGCAGACCGATGTTGGCCATCAGCGCGTTGCAGAGGCACTTGCGGCCCGCGGTCGCCGCGACCTCGCCCCCCTTTTTGACATAGTCAGCAATCGGTTCCGCCGGACAGCGATAGCCGATGGCGCCATCGGGTCGCTGGTACACCTGGCGCAGGCGGCCGATATCACAATGGCGCGGCCGTTCGGCATAGTGGGCTGGCAGCGCCAGGGTATTGTCCAACACCGCCACCTTGAAGGGATAGCTGGTGGGGGAAGCCAGCGGATCCGTAAAGATGGACAGGGTCCCTTGCAGGGCCGCGGCGCGCAATTGCTGGCGTATGGCGGGAGTGAACCCCGATGCATCACTGAGCGCAAAGATAGTTCCGGCCTGAATGCCTGCCGCGCCGAGATCCAGCGCTGCTTGCAGGCGAGCACCGTGCGCGTACGAGCCCGCCAGCCAGAATGGCCGCCCCAGGGCGCGCAGTGCGGGGAGATCCACGATATCGCGCGGACCATAGATTGGCTCACCACTCTCTGAAAGCTGCATTTTGCCACGTGGCGGAGCATTGTGCCCACCAGCCGTCGGACCTTCCACCACGAAGCCTTCGACCGTGCCGGAAGCCTTCGTGATGAGCATCTTTGCCAGGGTCGCACTCGAGATGATCGCCAGGAAGGCGGGTCGGCGCAGCGGTGTGGTTGGATGCGGCAGGATCCGCTGGGGATCAAAAGTGACCCGGATATCCGCATCGCTCGCCCCTTCGACCTCCAGTCGATAGGACGTGGCCTCGTGGCGCGCCAGGTCATCCAGGACGCCGGGGATCTGGACGGGGATGCCCGCGCCCATCAGGACGACATCGACCCCCGCGAGCATGGCGCCGTACAGCGCGGGCAGGTGCGATAACTGTACTTTTTCTAATAAGTTTATGCCAACCTGGCCAGTATGGCCCGCTTTCGCAAGCCAGACTTCGACGAAGTTCGCGCAGACGATCAATTCCAAAAGGTCGGCCCGTGAATGCAAGGTCAACATGGGGACAGGTCGATAGGGCGTGCCCGCCGGCCGGGCATCAGCCAGATAATAGCGATCGAGCACGCGCTGCGCGATCGCGGGCGCCGGGAAGTGCGCCAGCGCCGTCCGTATTTCGCCATCAGGATCGCCATCTTGCAGTCGACGCGCGACGACGAGTTCGATGCCCGTCCCTGAAATGACGCCCAGTGCTCCCGCGGAGGCAACCTCACGCGCCAGACGCCACCCTGAGACGGCGATACCCATGCCACCTTGAATAATGTGCGGAATTGCTGATTCACTCTGTCGCATCATGTGCTCCTCTCGCGTCTGCCCCGCTCGTTCTGTACCGGGTCTGGCGCGAGGCTCATGCGCGCTTTACGGGGTTGGAGAGCTTCCATACCCCCAATGTTCCATTTCCCCAGCACATCACGTTGGCCTGTGAGCGATCTGTGAGATCGCCCGTACCCCACAAGCACGAGGGAGACAAACGAGCCTTGCAGGACACGATCATGCCTTGTGAGCCCTTTGCGAGATGTGGTACGTTCAAGGCGGGAATTTTGGCGTAGGTTCATCGCGGGTCGAGGAAAAGGAGCGTGCGGAATGACGCAACAGGACGATCACGATCACAGCAGGGGGGAAGAACCCGTCGAGTCCCCCGCACGCTTCACCAATCGCTTGATTCAGGAAACGAGTCCCTATCTCTTACAGCACGCGCACAATCCGTTCGATTGGTATCCGTGGGGACCAGAGGCCCTGGCGCGCGCCCAGGCGGAAGACCGACCGATCTTGCTGAGTGTTGGCTATGCGGCCTGCCATTGGTGCCATGTCATGGCCCATGAATCATTCGAAAGCGAACGCATCGCTACGATGATGAACCTCCAATTTGTCTGTGTCAAGGTCGATCGCGAGGAGCGGCCTGACGTTGACGCCCTGTATATGGAGGCAGTGCAGGCGCTGACAGGGCGCGGTGGTTGGCCGATGACGGTCTTCTTGACTCCTGCGGGGCTGCCCTTCTTCGCAGGGACGTACTTTCCACCAGAAGATCGCTATGGGATGCCGGGCTTTCCCACCCTTTTGCGACGGATCAGCGAATTGTACCGTAACCGGCGGGCGGATGTCGATGCCCAGGCGGAAGAGTTTCGCGCCTTCTATGAGCAGCGCGCTTCGCTGGATTCGTTGCGCGCGCGCGCCCTGCGGGTGGCGAGCGGCGAAGTCGATACGAGCATCCTGGAAGCAGCGCTACGTGGCTTGAAAGATGCGTTCGATATGACCCAGGGGGGATTCGGCGGTGCCCCAAAATTTCCCCACGCGATGGACCTGGAGTTTCTGCTCCGTATGCACCTGCGCAGCCAGCGGCAAGCCCCACGACCGACCCGTGTGACAGTGCTGGGTACAGCGGCGAAACAGATCGAGATGACGCCGCTGGTGATGGTGACGCGCACCCTGGACAAGATGGCGGCTGGCGGAATCTATGACCATCTGGGTGGTGGATTCCATCGCTATGCTGTCGATGATCACTGGCTGGTCCCGCACTTTGAGAAAATGCTCTATGATAATGCCTTGCTGGCCCGCGTCGCGCTGCATACGTATCAGGTCACGGGCCAGGAACGCTACGCCCGCGTCTGCCGCGAGATCCTGGATTACGTGCGACGCGAGATGACGGGACTCGAAGGCGGCTTCTATTCGACCCAGGACGCCGATAGTGAAGGCGCAGAGGGCGCGTTTTATCTCTGGAATCCACGCGAGATCGGCGCTGTCCTGGATGAAGATGACGCGTTGTTGTGGATGGCTGTCTATGGCGTGACCCCCGAAGGCAATTTTGAAGACAGTGGGGACTCCGTGCCGCACGTCACGCGCCCCGTCGCGGAAGTCGCGCTGGAACGTGGTTTGGAACCAGCAGAGGCCGAGCGCCGACTGGCAGATGCCCGCCTGGCGCTCTTCACGGCGCGATCACGGCGCGTCTGGCCCGCGCTGGATGATAAGATCCTGACGGTATGGAATGGGTTGATGATGCGTGCTTTCGCCGAGGCCGCCAATGTCTTTTCATCGGCGACCTACGCGGAAGTTGCCAGGAATAATGCCGAATTTCTCCTCAACCATCTCCTCGATGATCAAGGACGAGTCTTGCGCTCCTATCGGTCTGGCCAGAGCAAAATCGCTGGCTTTCTCGAAGATTATGCCAGCCTGGCCCTGGGGCTATTGGCGACGTATGAGGCGACCTTCGAATTGCGCTGGTTCGTAGCGGCAAAGGAGACGATCGACCATATGCTGGAACGCTTTTCCGATGAAGATGGCGTCGGGTTCTATGACACAGCCAGCGACCATGAGCAATTGATCGGGCGTCCACGTGAACTCATGGATAACGCGACGCCATCGGGAACGAGTCTGGCCGTTGAAGCGTTGCTCTGGCTGGCCGCCCTGACCGGCGAACAGCAATACCATGCCCGCGCGACCCAGCTCCTCACCGTGCTGGCACCGGCCATGGCCCAGCAGCCACTGGCCTTTGGTAACCTGCTCTGTGCGCTGGACCGCTGGCTCAGCCCCTCACAAGAGATCGCTATCATTGGCGATCCGTTATCCGACATGGCGCAGCCACTCCTCTCGACGGTGCGGGGACGATTCCGTCCGCATACGGTCGTGGCGTGCGCCGGACCAGAGGACGCCGCGGCCAGACAGGTGATCCCGTTACTCGCTGATCGCTCGATGGTCGATGACCGCCCAACAGTCTATGTGTGCGAACAATTCACCTGCCAGATGCCGGTGGTGAATCCTGTAGCACTGGCTGAGACGCTGGGGGATGTGTGATCGTCGCGTGTCCCAGTCGGTTGTGGCGATGAGGTGGTCCCATACCGACGAGACCACCTCATCGTGCCATTAAAATTCGCCAGGTTCATCGGCCATGCGCACGATACGCGGCGTGAACTTGCCGATCACCGTCACCAGGTCGGATTGCGCCGCAATGACCGACTCAATGTCCTTGTAGGCCTGGGGAGCCTCGTCCACGGCGCCACCCAGCAGTTCCACATCGCGCGCGGGCAAGTACTCGTCGCGCGCCATCCGCGTAATGCTGTTCAACGCGGCGGTGCGACTCAGACGGCGGCCCGCGCCGTGAGCTGCCGAGTTGAGCGCGACTGGCTCGCCCTTGCCGCGAACTATGTACCCCGCGTCGCCCATCGAGCCAGGGATAATCCCCAGCACGCCGGGGCCAGCAGGGGTGGCGCCCTTGCGGTGCACGATTGCGGGTGTGCCGTCGCCAGTCTCCTCCATCCAGGCGAAGTTGTGGAAGTTCTCGATTGCGCTCGCAACTTCCAGGCCCACCGCCTGCGCAACCCGCTGGTGGATCACCTCATGGTTGGCAGCGGCGAAGCGCCCCGCCAGGTGCATCGCTAGCCAATATTCTTGACCCGGCTCAGATTCGAGTGGCAGCCAGGCCAATTGCATGACACTCTTCTCCAGATCGGGATGGAGGCGCTGGGCAATGCTGGTATAGGTCTGGGCGATCTTGAAACCGACTCCGCGCGACCCACTATGCGAGAGCAGCGATAGATAGCGGCCAGCGGTGAGGCCCAATTCCACATCATCGGAGAATAGCTGAAAATAGCCCCACTCGACGAAGTGGTTACCCGATCCCGAACTACCCAATTGTCGCGCCGCCTTGGATTTGAGCCCATACAGCAACCGTGTCGCGTCCCAGGCTGGATCATCCAGCACGGGATGTTGCGGACGCTCATAGTGATCGAACTCGCTATTGAGGCCGAAGCGCGTCCCCTCCAGGATCGCCTTACGGAACTGCACGACGCGCTGACCCAGGACAATCGGTGATTGGCGATAGATCGAGAGTCGCATACGGCAACCGATGTCGACCCCGATGGCATAGGGAATGACGGCATTGTCCACCGCCAGGACGCCGCCAACGGGTAGCCCATAGCCGGGGTGCGCGTCCGGCATAAGCGCGCCAGCCAGCGCGACCGGCAGGCGCATGGCACGGCGCATCTGCTCACGCGCACCGCCGTCAATCTGCTCCGCCCCCCAGACAGGATAGTCCAGTGGATCTTCGCGCAGTTCGGTGGCTTGAGGTAAGCCAGCTGTCCGTCGCATCAATTCGCGCGCCACGCCACCATAGCGCGGATCCTGCAGATATCCACCTGGATCTGCAAGGATGCCATCCAACAAGGTCAGTGTTGTCTCGACACTCTGCCCTGCCGAGGTCAGGGTTGCCGCGAGCGCTTTCGCCAGACCCATCACCTTGCCCTGGGGCCAGCCGCGTTCGCGGAGCGTCTTGCCAGTGATCATAGATGTTCCTCTTCGCGTTCGCTATCAACGTCGTATTCTTGCTGAATGAGATAAAAAAATCGCGGAAAGCGTTATCTGCTCTCCGCGTTATGGCCTTGCTCAATATGGGTCAGTTCGTGAACCTCCAGCACTGCTGGAACGTCCAACCCTCAGGCCTTGCGCGCGGAGACACAGTCAGATGACGGCGATTCTGTTGCAGCGCGTCTCGCAACCGAATCGTTCGATCACTCCTGGTCTGTTGCATGTTTACTGAGAAATCGCGTGTGAGGTAAGGCATGCGGGACGCTCCTTTCTGAAGAAACAACCTATGCGGCACAATCTTCTTGTTCATCATGCATGAACATGGACGTGTATACGTTGCTGGGCACAGTCGCGGCGCCGACGGTCTAGCTATTTCCCTGGTGGGAAGCAGCAATGGGGCTGCTCCACTCATCCGAATAGCCGAGCCAATCATATCACAAGAAACGCGTGCTTGCAAGAGAAGCAGACAGTATAAAAATACAATGTGGTCGGGTTTCCATTCGAGCAGACTTCGACAATGATGTCCGTAGCATACCTAGCTCGAGCTACCCACGCAAAAAAATAGGTTATCTCGTATCGCAGCATGTGCTAAAGTGTGGTGTCTAGCGCGATCTCGTTGCGAATCGCCACCGCCCAGGCGCGGACGCGCCCTGCAGCTCCCTGTGGTTGATTGGGCAGATACACATCGGCGATGGTCATGTGCCAGTGGCGTTGACGTATCTGTCGTTCAGACTCCGGCCGCCTGACTCTTTTGGAGCCTTCATTGGCCCTCGCGGTACGCCGACGAATCCAGGTCAACGATATATTCTTCTCGAGCCGCTCCATGAATGCAGTACGTAACCCGGCGATTGCCTCATCGGTGAATTGCGCCGGATGTTGCAGATTATAGGCCGCAACCGTGAGAAAATGTTCAGCTTGGAGTTCCGGATCATTGTATTCCCAGGCAATGATCATCCCCAACTGTTCCCAGCAAGACATTCCCTCGACCACCTTCGCCCCGCATTCGGGGCACACGCGCTCAGGGAGGATATTTGACGGTTCCATTGTGCCTCTCAAGACATTTGAACGTGAAGGTTTCGATCCGTATTTGTGGTCGTTTTCCACCGTGGGCTTGTTTGGGACGAGATTGCCTGCATGCGGCAGAGCAATCTCTGCGTGTACACATGCAGTGCGGTCTCATGCGCAACAGAACTGCCGCACATCGCCTGGATACTCCGCCTCATCTGGGTGGTGTGCCCATGCTTGCTTGCTGCGTCGAATATTGCCCAGATTGTTGATGAGACATGGCAAAGGTTTTCCATCCAGCGACCGCCTGAGCAATCGCTGGATCTGCCGCCAGGCCAAAGTACGTTAGGGCGATATCCTGATGCTTGCCATTGACGAAGTTCAGTCGCAATTGCGGTACGCCAAACATCGATTCATGTCGTTCCAGTGAGCGAAACATCTCGAATCCATAGCTGCCATCGAGAAAATCCATACGACGTCGATTACGCACCACATGAAAAGCCAACCCTTGCGGTGTGACGACAATGCATTCCGGCACTGCTTGATCATGGAGGAGGCGGTTAGCAGTACGGTTGCCGCGCACATAGATCACGGTTCGACGGATGAACGGGAACGTGAAGAGGCCAAAGAGCAGTATACCGGCACCAGATGTTCCCGCGACGTTTTCCCAATCCGTGAAGGTGGTGGGGTGGTAAAGTTTAACAACAAATACGATGAAAGAGCATGCCAGGATCACGATCATAGCCAAGGCGCTCCAGTAGAACCGCCCGATCACTACCCGAGAACGATAGAGAATCAGCATATTACTGTCTGGACGAAATATCTGCCAGGCTTGTGGCAGATGCTCGTGGACGCCGCGTGCCAGTGCCAGTGTGCCATCGAAGGTATTCCCTGGCATGACAAGCGGGATACCCGCGCGATCCAGCGTGTCGCAGAGATCAATGAAACTACGCGCGAGCTCGACTTCAGGCGAAAAATCGACCCACTGCACCATGGCGAGATCTGGTGGCAAAGCTGTCGCAGCGTGACGGCGGATGGGAATGATGAGCTTGCCCTGGCGCCGCAGATCGACGAGGATGGCCAAGCAAGCGGTTGAGCGCATGAGGGACGGAGTGATGAAGACCAATACGAAACGGCTCGCGGCCGCGCCGCGCGCCGTCGGCATGATACACTCCCGGTCACGCGCCATCTCCCCAGGTACGATCATGCGTTGCCCCAGCCAATCCTGTATACGCCGCATCAGCGCTTGCT
>DAIDHM010000121.1 GCA_027459705.1 Ktedonobacteria bacterium
GGTCGAGCTCCCCCCAGTGGTTGCGGCAGTGGTGCTACCCGCGCCAGTGGTCGTGCCAGTGCTCACTGGTGGAGTCGGCGCGGCGGCGGGCTGAATGAGTCGCCAGAAGACGACCCCACCAAGGGCCGAAGCGACCCCAACGGCGAGTCCCTGGAGGAAGTTACGACGATCCTGGTGGAGCGTCGTGCGGACATGGCGGCGGTTTTTCGCGGGCACCACGGGCTCTTCGTCGATCCCGGCACCGGCGGGCAGCATATGCAGGGCAAACAGGAAGTCATCGGCTCGCGCCGCTCCCCACCAGCGCCGCAAGTGAGGCTGGAGCCACACGCCGATTAACGGATCCAGCGCGAGGGCGCCGCCCGTGCCAGCCAGCAATAACGTCGCCCAGCCGAAGACCGCGAAGATATCTGAACCATAGAAATAAGGTTTGACATCCCAGGTCGCGGAGATCCAAAGAATAATGGAGAGCAAGGTTCCAAAGAAAGCGGCCGGGCGAAAGAGTACTCCCACCAGCGTACCCACGCCGATGGCGAGCTCACCCCAGGCGACGACCATGCCAAAGAGATGGTAGTGTGGGATGGCGACGGCCGTGATGAAGCCACCCAACGGCGAGCGATGCGCATAGGCGGTAAGTTGCAGATACAGCGATCCGATGCCCGTTTTCTGGAAGAACGTCGGATCGGTCAGTTTCTGAATGCCGGCATAGAGGAAGGTGATCCCCAGGAAGATGCGCAGCGGCAAGAGCGCTGCCAGGGGGACGCGGATGCCGCGCGGATCTACCCGCAAGGCAGCCATCGGATCGATGGTCTGGCTCACGGCGCTGGGCCGCGGCGCGGGACGGCCACGAGTGGCGGCTGGCGGCGCGACCGCCGACGCAGGCCGGCTTTGGGCTCTGGTCGCTGGTGTGGACTCGGCAGCTTCCGTCTCAGCCTTTACGGTGGGTTTACTTGGACTGCGCCCGACGACTTTCGTGGAGCGCACAATTGGAGATGATTGCGGCATCGTTCAGTATTCCTCGGTGGTGTGTAGGCTCATTTTCCCCATCAGTATAAATCGGCCTATTGAGAGTGAGATGGAAGACTTATGGGCATTTTCTCATAGAATCCTGCCTGAGAAAGGTCATAGTTGTTTCATAATCGCGCTTGGACAACGTCAGAGAGGCATCAGCATGATGGTGTTGCCTATGCATTGCGCGCCATACACTTCATTCTGAAGGGTTATTCCCCGCCAGCTTTCAGACGTCGATGTCGCTAAAAATACTGGCGGTTCATCCCACCTGTTGCGTTTCACATGAACATCAATTGGTTAGCGAGTTGATTACGGTGAAAGCACTCTCCTGCGGATAGATCCGCGCAGTCATGGTGGAATACATGCGCCGATTCCATCACCACCTGCTTGAAAATTGCACTGGCCGAAGTTGCCACATTCGGCGACGAAGCCAGGAAAACAGCGAATGTTCCCGTACTCGGCCCGGCGATCATAGAGAGAGGATAATTGAATTTAAATAGAGTGAATTCTGCGTCCGGCGTCGATTTATTCAACGTGGTATCACTTGTGTCATCAGATACAGGATAGGAGCGGTGATCATGACACAACCTATCACTCCACCGACCATGATATAGACATATCGCCGCACTCCGATCCAGGCGATGGCCGGAGTGCGATGGCTACTTGGCAGGTCGGGATAAGTTATCTGGCCACGAGAAGCTGGCGATCCGCTGTCAAATAAACTGAGCGATGCCATATTACGTAATGGCAGACCAGTCACTTTGAGGATTTGAGCGAGGCTCTCCAGCGATGGATATTGGCTGACATCCGGATCCTCGTCGGTGAGCGTCATAGGGATACTCCACCAGAGGAACGCGGAACGCGCGGCAATGACACAATGTGTGCCAAAAGTGATGTGGTCTGGCGAGGACCGCAATGACAATTTAATGCCCACAGTTGTAATCTCATCCCAGGATATCAGGCGCCCCCTTCCATTGTGAATCCATAAGCCATCTGATGCGATTGCGACCACGGTTTTTTGCGTGCGCGGAATGATCCGGACGATGAAATAAAAAGAATACGCCCACAAACCAAAAGTGACAAGATCAAACAGCACATTAAACATGAGAACGATTAATTGATACCTATATGATGCGATGTCTATGTTCGAAATGGTGTCGGGATTCAGGAGCGACAGCGAGCGGCCACAAGAGATCATTACCCATGCACATACGACCAAAATAAATTTGAACTGCGACTCACAGGGTGCAACAGCCTCCCAGTGGAATCCTGTCGTGAGGAAGCTCCGCTCCAAGGGTAAGGGCGCCGGTGAAGGGAGTGTTACCTTGATAGGTGGTAGCAATTCATCAGTTGGTGAGCGCAGTTGATCAAAGATGTATGGCACTCTCCGCGCTGTCCGCCAACGCCTCCAGGACCAAATACCGTAGGCGAGGATGAGTGGCAGACCAATGAAGTCAGTCCATTGAAAAAGGTGTATCTCAGTGTTGATGAACGACCTCGTGCCAGATGACCAGACAACCAACCATGGAGCAACAAATTGCAGCGTGATTGTCACAAAGACCGTGCCGATTGAGAGGCCCCACGCGAAACGCCGCATCTTTGGTAGTGTCGCTGTAAAATCATTCGCGAAGGTCATTCCACGCGCGGTGATCATGGGACACCTCAAAAATTAAAAAACCTGGCTTTATCCCAAGTGGTTGCTTTAATTATATCATTTGTCTCTGATCACGCAAGCGTGCTCACCTAGATGATAGCACATACCCATTAGATGCGCACCGCATCTGCGATGTTCCCTGCGCCGATGATGGTTCCCGCGCCGACAGGTCCAACCATGACCAACAGCGGCTTTAAATTTGGCGTCCCTCAGACAGCGCCCAATCTGGTGGTTCCACCAACTACCCAACACATGGTTCCAGCACCCACCGGGCCGATCCTCACGGTGTATGTGAGCAACTTCCACATTTCTCCATAATCCGCTAGCTGGCGAGTTATAGCCCCCACACTGACGTGTGGGGGCCGAGTATCAATAGCCACGGCGCCTTCATTAGCTTGATGCGGACAGAGATAAGGACACTGGACCAGTGAGAGCACATGCTCAGCATGCACTGGTCCAGTGTCCCTAAGGGGACGTAACAGCATCTCATCCGCGCCTTCACCAAGGGGTGCCGCGTCACCACGCGGTGTGCGATGGCGGGGGCGGCACGGTGAGATGGCACATCCTGGGTTACCCCTGAGGGTGGAGAATCAGAATCGGGCGATGTGCGTGCCGCAGAATCTGGCTCGAGACACTGCCATCAAGGATGCGCTCGATCTCGGAGCGCGCGCGCGTCGCGAGGGCAATCAGATCGATCGGAGTCGCGGATTGTTCCACCTGTGCCAAAATCTGCGAAGCTGGATCACCTGTGGCAAGGGTGGTCTCGCAGGGAATGCCTTCGGCTACAATCAGACGATGCACGTTCGCCAGATATTCCTTCGCCACCTGCATCTGGTCGCGTTCCGCGATACTCCCCGCATTGGGCGTCCGCAACACACGCAGCAAGCGCAATGAACCGTTGAAGGATCGCGCCAGGCGCAAAGCCGGCGCGAGGATTGCTTCCGCCGTGCTGGTGCCATCGAGCGGCACCAGTACCCGCAGGCCCGGACTCTCCGCATGCCTCTCCCAGAACATCTGTTGGGGGTGAATGAACAGTGTGGGGATCGCCGTCATATGCGCAAACTCTTCAGCGACGCTCCCCAGCAGCGTCTGAGCGAGACCGCTCCGTCCGCGACTGGACATCACGACGAAATCGGCCTGATGCCGCTGGCTGAACTCCTGCAGTCCTTTGGCAACACTGGTGCCGGAAGTGATCACATAGTGCTCGACTTTCAAGCCTTCCAGGCTCGGACGCAGGGTGATTTCACGAAGATAATCCTGGCTGGCCTCGATTGCTGCTTCCATCGGATTGGCAATCTCGCTTTGGAACGGAAAAACCACGCTGCGCACCACCCGGACCAGCGCCACACTTCCAACCTCACTCTGAGCACGCGCCAGGGTCGCGGCTGGACCTAGCGCATATTCGGCGGTCGTCGAACCATCCAGCGGTACCACAATACGCATAGCATTCGCTCCTCTCCTGAATAACCCCTCCGATCATTATCCATACCCGACACCACATTTCCCTCACGTACCGCGTCGCGTCGCTCACGGTCGCAGCACACAAGCCAGCGCGGGGCGTCTGTATTTGCTGTTCGGTCAGCGATGCGCCTATACTGCCAGCAGAGTCCCCGCGCCTCTCACAGACTGGGGCGACCATGTACCGAGCACTTCGATGGAGGAAATTCGCACCATGGCGATCGCGCAACTACCCTTCGGCCACACCGGACATCTCAGCTCACGGACGCTCTTTGGCGGGGCGGCGCTGAGCCGTGCCTCACAAGCTGAAGCGGATCAGGCTCTGGAGGTCCTGCTCACGTATGGTGTCAATCATATCGATGTCGCCGCCAGTTATGGCGATGCCGAACTGCGCATCGCGCCCTGGCTCGCGCAGCACCGCGACCAGTTCTTCGTGGCGACCAAGACCGGTGCCCGACGCGCCAAAGAGGCGCGCGAAGAATTACACCGCTCGCTGGAACGCATGGGGACGGACCACGTCGATCTCTGGCAGTTCCATAATCTAGCCGATCCGATCGAGTGGGATACCGCCCTCAGCCCTGGGGGCGCGATCGAGGCGGCGATCGCGGCCAAGCAAGAAGGCCTGGTCAAAGCGATCGGCATCACTGGCCACGGTCTGCAGATTGCCGCCACGCATCGACGTAGCCTGGACCGCTATCCCTTCGACGCGGTATTGGCACCCTATAATGCCATTACCATGCGCAACCCGTATTACGCTGAACAGTTCAACGCGCTCGCAATGACCTGCGCGACGCGGGGCATCGCCCTCCAGACCATCAAGTCGATCGCGTACCGCCCCTGGATGGGCCGCGATCGCACCACAAGCACCTGGTATGAACCACTAACAGAGCAGGCGGATATCGATCTGGCTGTCCATTGGGCCCTGAGCCGCCCCAATATTTTCTTGAATACCGTCGGCGACCTGCAATTGCTACCGAAAGTGTTGGATGCCGCCGCGCGCTTCGAGAGCGTCACCCCACCAGATGATGCCGCCATGGGAGCCTTGATTGATCGGCTGGGTTTTGTGCCGCTCTTTGTGTGACACGGGTGTCGGGTGCGATTCCTGGCATCCTCGTCTCACGCCAGAAGAGGTTGTGGCACGCGCCACAACCTCTTCTGCTCTCTCAGCGCGAGTACCTGCCAGACTCAGGGCTGACGCACGGCATCTTTACCGCGCGATGCGGGATTTTGCTGTGACAGTCGACTATGGACCGGATGGCCAGATGAGGCGGTCTGGGCAAATGCTGGCGGCATGCAGAGCGCGGGTGTGCCGCACCAGACATCGAAGATCTGCGCGGTGATCAGCGCCTGATCGATCGCAGTGGCGATCATCTGTGCGCCAGCGTCATTGGGGTGCCAGTTACCATCGCTGGCGAAGCTAGTGATATGATCCATCTGCTGATACAGCGGCGTGATATCGACATAGTGGCCGCCCACACTCTGGCAAACGGACTGGATGATCGCGTCGTAGTTCGCGATCACTGTCGGATCATCGAAACCAGGCGAGGGCCAGACCGAGACACAGACGATCTGGCGCTGTACCAGGTCAACCGCTGGAAAGCCGGCGAAGGCATCGATCAAGCCACTATAGTCACGCTGGAAATCGGACAAGGGTGTGCTCCAGCGGACATCGTTGGTTCCGGCCTCAATGACGAGGAGATCTGGCCGACCCGCCGCCAATCCGTTGGCGCCAGCGAGGAGGTCCGCGCTGCGCGCGCCACCCATCGCGAACGTCGTGTAACTCAGGGCAACATGGTCCTGCACTTGCGCGGGCACATGGGTCTGAATCTGGTAACCGAAATTACAGATCACGGGGTCGGAAGTGCCATAGCCCTCCGCCAGTGAATCACCAAGGACCGCCAGTCGCAACACCGCTGAAGGCAGCGGCGAGGCGCTGTATGTCAGACAGGGCGACGCGTTTGAAGAAATGCTCCGGGCATAGGCTGTTCGGGAAGTTGCGACCACAACGCAGAGGATCAACCCGCTCGCGATGGCGAGGAGGCGAATGTTTTTGACCTGCATAAGCGCGTGAATACCTCGCAATATTTCAGCATGATTGCGGCTATGCGCCTCAAAGCAAGGTATCGGCAGAAGCAAGTTCGAGATGAGGGGACAATAGTCAGCGCTTCGCCAACGCATTGCAGATCTCACCATGGCCCTACATGGTGCAACGGTGAGTATTATGAGTCAAGCAAAAGCTCCCATGGATGCCGGCTTATAGCATTTTTCCTGCTGCCAGTAGGCGAATGTGTCAGTCTGTGGTACGTTATGGATAGAGCGCCTCGCGCGGAATGAGCATTGAAGGAGAACATGAACATGACATCACGGTACTTGCGCGATTCCGCAGGGAAAGATTCCGCGAAAGTAGCGGGCCTCGCGTCGTTGAGCATGGCTGGAGTGGCACTCACACTGGCAGCCCTCAATCGCATCATCGCGACCAACGCGCCGCCGATCTTGCCGCCTTTGGAGTCCACACCCCAGACCTTTGCCTGGTCGGAAGGCGATATCTCCTACTCGGCTGAGGGTCATGGACCCGCGGTCATCTTGCTGCATGGCATTTATGCCGGGGCTTCTTCCTTCGAGTTCCGCCGCGTCTTCAAACCGCTCGCAACGCGCTTCCGCGTTTTCGCGCCCGATCTACCGGGGTTTGGTCTCTCATCGCGCGCGTCGCGTGTCTATACGCCAGAACTGTACATCACAGCGATCCGCGATTTCGCTCAACAGGTCGCGGGAGCATCGGATCATCCCGTCTCGATCGTTGCCAGTTCGCTCACATCGGCATTCGCGATTGATGCGGCTTTGACGCGTCCGGATCTCTTCAACCGGTTGGTGCTGATCGAGCCGACGGGCTTTGAAACCCTCTCGCAGCCAGCTACCATTGGCCAGAAAGTCATTGGAAGCCTCTTGCGCGCGCCTTTGATCGGTGATTCGCTCTATAATGCCCTGGTCTCGCGGCCAGGTCTGCGATATTTCTTGAGCAAACAAGTCTATCATCGGGCCGATGCGGTCTCGGATGATCTCGTCGACGCGTACTATGCAACCAGCCATCAACCGCGCGCCCGTTATGCCGCCGCCAGTTTCATCGGAGGAAATCTGAACCTGGATATCGCGGATTCCTATGAGGCATTGACCCAACCGGTCTTGATCTGCTGGGGACGTGATTCTTCCTTCACACCGCTCGAGTATGCCAAACCCTTCGTGGAACATAATACCAACGCTGACTTGATGGTGTTTGAACGCAGTGGGGCGCTGCCCCATGATGAGGAAGCTGAATCATTCGCGCGCCAGGTCGGAAACTGGATTGCCCAGGGGATCTCGACAAGCCGACGTTGAGGCTACTCGCAAACAGCAAGTGGAGAAAGTAGTTACAATCATGGAATCGGTATTGCGCGCGATGTTTGATGCGGTGCGCGCCTCGCTCACGCGCAGTGGTGCGGAGACCCACGGGACAGTGGCACACAACCCCAAAGGCGAAGTTACGAGCGCGTTCGATGCGGAAGCGGAACGTGTCGCCCTGGAAGTCGCGCTGCGCGCATTAGGGCCTATCCGCGTCCTCTCAGAGGAGATGGGGGCGACAACCCTTGGCCAGGGGACGCCACGCTGGTCTGTGGTACTGGATCCTTGCGATGGCAGTGTTAATTTCAAGCGTGGGGTGCGCGCTGTCGGTTGCGCCATCGCCATCTTGCCCGGCGACGGTCCACTAGCACTCAGCCGTGTGCTGTATGGAGCGGCGGGCGATGTGCATACTGGCACGTTT
>DAIDHM010000152.1 GCA_027459705.1 Ktedonobacteria bacterium
CAGTATTCACCAGGTTATCGAAATCTGACCAGGTGCCCAGATGCGGATCGATCTGGTACATATCGCGCGCCCAATAGCCGTGGTAGCCAGCATTGGGCACCCCATTATAGACCGCGGCGGTGTGGATATTGTCGACAGGCGGCGAAATCCAGACGGCAGTGATGCCCATGCCAGCCAGATAGGCCATCTTGTCGGTCAGTCCTTGTAGGTCTCCGCCCCAATACAGTTTCCAATTCGAATGTGTGCTGTCATACAGCCCCGTGTCGCCCGCTGGGTTATCATTCGCGGGGTTGCCGTCAAAGAACCGGTCTAGCATCACCTGGTAGATGACCCCAGTACCGAGGTCAGCGTCATTGCTGGGTAAGGTGGTCGCCGCGTAGGCTCGATGTGGATGCGCGATACCAGCGCTGAGACTGAAGCCCAGGATCGCGCTGAATACGATAACAATGATCACCATTGGGCGGAAAAGGGCCCTGGATGCGATGTGCGGAGTCATGGCTGTGAAATCCTCCTCAAAACACCTACAGCGTCAATGCAGTACGATGCACACTACGAGGACGACGACGAGGCCTATATGGTTTGTCAATCAACAGTTGATCGTCCAACTGTTGATGATTAGTATACACAGGAAATACGCGCAGGTCAATAGCGAACAACTGAGCAAGTTAATGACATCGATTGGCGCGGCACGCGAGCGCGTGCTATACTCCCCCTAGAGTCCTGGTGGATGAGTCACCACACTCATCATCTCCAAACGCGGCGTCGCCGCGTGTGGTCGAAGGTGTACAGAATCATGTCAAAGAGCATCCAACGCATCTTCCTTTTGCTCGCGATGGGCATCGGCTTTGGCCTATATGCGCTCTATCAGATTAAGTCCGGGCCGGATCCCGACCATGTCTGGCTGGGATTGGTGTATCTCATCCCCAGCATCGCGGCATTTGTCGCGTTGCTCATGCTGCCTTCGAAATCCACCACCTGAGAGATCCTCCTTCAGCGTCTTCTCAGGTACCATGTCGATAGTAAATACGACCTTGATACACGATATGGCAAGATCAACATGGGGGGGATGACAACATGGTGCGACGGCGGCGCGGCAACTGGGTTCCGCGAGGATTGGCATTGGTGGGTAGTATCGGCACGTTTCTGGGCTTCTGGCAACTGGCGGCGAGTAATCCGCATCCCGCGAATGCTGCCGCTAATATCTCCGCAACCCCTACGGCGAGTTATACACTCCCATCCGGCTCATCCGCCAATAACCCCATTCCACTTCCTGGAGCGCCACATGGCGCGACGGGCCTCTCATGATGTGCGGATGCTCTTGCACAAAACCTGGCACGCGCTAGGCACGACCTGCGAGCTGACGTTGGCGACAGCCCCTGTGGTGGGCGCGCAGGCGCGTTGTGCCGCGGTGCTCAACGCGGCGGAAGCCTTTGTCCATGCCGCCGAGCAACGTTTCTCGCGCTTTATTCCCACCAGTGAACTCTGTCAATTGAACGCCGCAGCGGGCGATTGGTTTGTAGCGTCAGTCGATCTCTACGATATAGTGACCGTGGCCTTCTCCTGGACTCGTATCACTCATGGCCTATTCGACCCGACCATCCTGCCAGCTCTGCGGCAGAGTGGTTATGATCGATCGTTCGAAACGATTGCCCATCAGCACCTCGACACCACGCCTTCTGGGGCCATTCCGCAGTGGCCCGCTGCTGAGACCGGCCTATCCGGTGAAGTAACACTCGATCCCGAGCGGCGTGCCATCCGCTTGCCAAGAGGCGCGGCAATCGATCTGGGCGGCATCGGCAAAGGCTGGATTGCTGACGCAGTAATGGCGCGGGTGCTTGGCGATTTGCCAGACGTTTTGATCAACCTCGGCGGAGATCTCGTGGCGCGGGGAGGGCCAGAGCCTGGCCATGGCTGGATCATCGCGGTGCGCGATCCGCGCGCGCCCGATGACGGGCCTCCCCGCTATCTTGGTGGCTTTGAGTTAACGGAAAGTGCTGTAGCCACATCTGGAGCGGGAAGGCGCTGGTGGGTACTCAATGGGGTCACCATGCACCACCTGATCGATCCACGCACCGGCCGACCAGCGGCCCACTTATCACCAAACTCTGGTTCTGGACTATCCGGAAGCACGGGCTCGCGTGGACTGCTCGCCGCGACTGCGTTGGTTGCTGGGACTGGATCATCCGGCTCCGGCGCGGCAGCCGATGTCCGCGCCAAAACCGCGCTCCTGGCGGGACGTGCCGCCGCCCTCGCGTCCCTGGATGGTGGGCTTGACTATGCGGGTCTGGTCATCCTGGGCGATGGTTCCATGCTGCCCAGCGCCAATCTGGCGCACTATCTGAGCGCGCATGGCCCCGCCAGGCCACTCCCCTGAGCCAGAACGCAGACGCGTGATCGCGGTTTGTGCGAGCACTGGGACGGTCTATCCGGCGGCGCCTGACATAAACATTGGAATCGAATCAAGAACCACTGACAGGCTCGATATTATCGCCCCGACAGTACGCATATGGCATCGCAGGCGTATTGCGCGCCCATCCGACTTGACCAAGCGCATCGATGACGATAAGGCCACCTGCGCCGCCCAGGCGATCGCCCACCAGCGCGATAGTCTGCTCGGCCGCCGTGTGCGCGATGACACCCTGCCCCATCATGGCACTGACACGCTGGGCGATCAGCATGCGGATGAAATATTCACCCTGACCGGTGCAGGCGGCGGCGCCCGCGCCATCCTCCGCGTAGAACCCCGCCCCCGCGATTGGCGTATCGCCGACACGGCCGACAGGCTTGCCTGCATATCCGCCCGTCGATGCCGCCGCGGCGAAATGTCCATCGCGATCGACCGCTACCGCGCCTACCGTACCATGTTTTTCGTGTGGATTATCCAGGGTCGACTGGATGACCAGACCATCGCCGCCTCCGACGACTTCCATCCGTCGCAAACGATTGGCTTCGACGAAGTAGGCGGGATCGACAAATTCCAGACCCTGAGAGCGCGCGAAACGCTCCGCACCATCGCCTGCCAGCAACACCTCGCGACTCTGCAACACGGCGCGCGCTAACAGGATAGGATTTTTGATCCGATGAAGTCCCAGTACCGCACCAACCTCCAGGTTCGCGCCATCCATCAATCCAGCATCCAGTTCAGCAATGCCATCAATATTCAGCACCGCGCCGGTGCCGGCATTGTAGAGCGGGTTGTCTTCCAGGGCGATCGTCGCGGCGATAACCGCCGCCAGCGCCGTGCCTCCAGCGCGCAAAACAGCGAAGCCCGCGGCGGCGGCGGCGCGGCAGCCTTCCTCGGCCAGCGGAAGGCGTTCGGGAGCGATGGCGCCTGCGCCACCATGGACAATTAAGGCCGGCTGCATTGCAGGCATAGATGGTGTGATGACTCCTCAGTCCAACAAAATTCCCCGCTAGAATCCGGGGTGCTGCCAGTATATCATGTAGTGGAGACTCATTCCCAGAACTGCAACGCGCGCGAACACATGAGATGAACGCCAGAGTGCTTATTGTAGATTTATTGGCAGGATGTTGGGATTGAGTCAGCATGCCCATCGATGGCGAGAGGAATATGTATTTTTGATGTTGGTGATTATCGCAGCGCTGCCATTCATGGTGGCGCTCATCTTGTTAGCGGTGCTGCGTTGGTCTGGACGCGATGCCGGATTGCTCACCTTGATCGTTGCCATGTTGCTGGGGACTTTGGTACCAGCCTTCGCAGCTGGGTTGAGTCTCAGTCAACAAGCGACACGGATAGGGGTGGCGCTCGGCACTGGCGCAGGATCAGCGCTGGTGGTGCTCGGTGTTTTGTTGCCGGGCATACTGCTTTTCCATCTCGAAGAACGCTCCGGGGGGATCACCGCATTGGCACGTGGCTTGGAGCGGCTCAGTCCCAATCCCCATCTGCGATTGCTCATTCTGGTGCTGGGGTTCGCGCCGTTTGTGGAGTCGGTGAGCGGTTTTGGTGTCTGTGTCATTGTCACTGTTCCGATCGCTCTGGCTATGGGATTTGATCCACTCCGTGCGGCAATCATTGGCCTGCTCACCCAGATCGCCGTGCCATGGGGCGCGCTGGGGGTTGGTACGGCCATCGGTGCACAGCTAACCCACGTTCCGCTGGGCCTGCTGGGTGGGCAGACCGCGATCATGATCGCGCCATTACCCACCATCTTTGGTCTCGTTGCCCTGGGTATCAGTGCGGGATGGCATGCGATCGCGCGGTGGTGGGCGGCGGCGGCGCTGGCCGGTGGAGTGATGGCGGGGATGCTGTGGTGGCTGAGTCAGGCCATTGGCGTCGAATTAGCTGGCGTGCTGTCCAGTTCATGTGTCTTGTTGACCCTGACAATCTGGGCGCGCATAGCGGCACGTGGACAAATGAAGACCAATATCTCACCACCGCCTCCTGGTGAGCTGCCGCCGGGGCCGGACCAACCGGTCTGGCGCGCACTCCTGCCATATCTCGTCTTGACAGGGTTATTGCTGATCTCGCGATTGGTCGGACCATTGCGTGATTGGTTGCAACAGCATGTGATCCTCTCCATTCCAGCTTTCGATCTGCAACTCCCAGTGCTCTACACCCCTGGATTTTGGGTCTTAGTGGCAGTGCTCGTGGCGATCCCCTCACTGGGTATGCCATGGCAAGGAGCGGGAGTGACCCCTACCACTCGCGATGCCCTGGCGCGTGGCTGGCGGCAATTCGTTCCGAGTGGACTGGCAATCACCGCATTCTTGATGGCGGCCGCCGTCATGGAACGTATTGGCTTGACTGGCGTACTGGGTGACGCAGCCGCACAACTTGGGAATGCTTTTGGCGTTATCACCCCGGCTCTTGGCGCTTTTGGTGGTTGGCTGACAGGGTCGGTCGCGGGCGGCAACGCGATGTTCGCTGTGCTGCAGCAGACTGCCAGCCGCCATACTGGCCTGGCGTCGACAGCGATTATCGGGGCACAGAATGGCTCAGCGGGCTATGGGTCAGTCGCATCACCGGCGCGTATTGTGCTGGCCGCTACCACAGCAAAATCGCCAGGGGGCGAAGGAGCGCTTTTGCGCGCGGTCGGGCCATGGATGCTCGTGGCGATCGCGATCATCACCGTTATGTTGCTGGTGGTACATTGACATCGGATGATCTATCAGTCCAGCTGCATATGCTGGCAATTCGTCGCCATATTGGGTACGATGTATCTGGCTAACACTGGAGTGGTGACAGGCGGCATTGGTGCCGCAGGCAGATCTGTGCGGCTAGCGCCGCATCGTCCGGTCGCGCGGAAGCGAAGATATCCGCTGTGACCATCAGCTTGACTATCAAACGAAAACTAGGCCCTATCATATCGCGCGACCGGGACCGGACCATCCGGCGGAACCGGACCATCCGGTAGGGGTCGCGGTGTGAATCGCAAGGAGATGATGGCTGTGGCAAAGACAGCTTCGACTGGTGCTGGTACATCCGGACTGGAAGCTGCGGTGAAAAATTCACCGCGTAAGTGGGTCTACCTCTTCCCTGAGGGCAACGCGAAGATGCGTGAGTTGCTCGGTGGTAAAGGCGCGGGAGTCGCCGAAATGACGCGCGCTGGTTTGCCCGTTCCGCCTGGATTTACGATTACGACGGAAGCTTGCAATACGTACTATAGCGATGGCAAGCAATTCCCCAAGGGGATGTGGGAGCAAACTCTGGCGGCGTTGAGCATCATCGAAGAGCAGACAGGGAAGGGATTTGGCGACACCAAGAATCCGTTGCTGGTCTCGGTGCGATCCGGGGCGAAGTTCTCCATGCCTGGCATGATGGACACCGTCCTGAATCTGGGTCTGAACGACGATACTGTTCAGGGTATTATCGCCCTGACCGGTGACGAACGCTTTGGCTATGACTCATATCGCCGTTTCATTCAAATGTTCTCGAAGATCGTCCTGGATGCCGATCCCAAGGCTTTCGAGGCCAAGCTGGAAGAAGCACGCCATGCTGCCAAGGTCAAAACGGACGCGGAGATCCCCGCGGCAATGCTCAAGACCATGGTGGGCGATTTCAAACAGATCGCGGAGCAAGCATCTGGTCGGCCTTTCCCCACTGATCCTACTGAGCAGCTCCGCCTCGCCATCCAGGCGGTCTTCGCATCCTGGAACAACGCGCGCGCGATTTCCTATCGCAACGCCCAGAAGATCCCGCATGATCTCGGCACCGCCGTCAATGTACAGATGATGGTCTTCGGAAACATGGGCTGGGACTCCGGCACAGGCGTCGCCTTTACGCGTGACCCCAACACCGGTGAGCAGAAGATCTATGCCGAATATCTGCCGAATGCGCAGGGCGAAGATGTCGTCGCGGGCATCCGCACGCCCTTGAAGATCGAGCAGTTGGCGACGGATATGCCCACGGTCTATACAGAGTTTGTTGCGATCGCCCAGCGCTTGGAGAAACATTATCGCGATATGCAGGATCTTGAGTTTACCATTGAGAAGGGAAAACTCTATATGTTGCAGACGCGGTCGGCCAAGCGCACCGCCGCGGCGGCCGTGAAGATCGCCGTCGACATGGTACGTGAAGGGTTGATCACGCAGGCCGAAGCCGTTCAGCGCGTCGAACCCAACCAGGTGGTGCAGCTTTTGCTGCCGCGTTTTGACCCGGTTGCGAAAGAAGCCGCGAGTGCCGCGGGGCGATTCCTGGCGAAAGGCTTAAACGCCTCACCAGGCGCAGCCTATGGCAACGCGGTCTTTGACGCCGACACGGCGGAGAAGCTCGGGAAAGCTGGGGAGCGCGTCGTCCTGGTGCGACCTGAGACTTCGCCGGACGATGTTCATGGCATGCTGCAGGCCAGGGGCATCCTGACGGCACGTGGCGGCGCTACCAGCCACGCGGCGGTCGTAGCGCGCGGGCTGGGTCTGCCATGTGTGGCGGGCTGTGAAGCCATCCGCGTTGACGAAGAGGGCAAAAAGATGACCGTCATCGGTACGAAGGTTACCCTCAAAGAGGGTGAGCCGATCTCGATCGACGGTTCGACAGGCGAGGTTTATGCCGGTATCATCCCGGTGGTCGAAGCCACCTTCGATGAAGAAGTCGACCTGCAGACACTCCTGGGCTGGGCCGATGAGATCAAACGCCTGGGGGTCTGGGCGAACGCTGACTATCCGCGCGATGCCGAGCGCGCCGTCAAGTTTGGCGCGACAGGCATCGGTCTCTGTCGGACTGAGCATATGTTCTTCGAGACAACCCGCTTGCCAATTGTGCGCCGCATGATCCTGGCGCCCACGCGCGCTGAGCGCCAGGTAGCTTTGGATGAGTTGCTGCCCGTGCAGCGTAGCGACTTCGAAGGCCTCTTCCGCGCCATGCGCGATCCTCAGACCGGTGAGTCCTATCCGGTCGTTATCCGCCTGATTGACCCACCACTCCACGAATTCCTCCCCCCATACGAGGAATTGCTGGTAGATGTGACCCGCATGGAGGCGAAAGGCGAGCACGGCGCTGAGTTGGACGAGAAACGCGAGATGCTGGCGGCTGTCAAACAACTCCGCGAGGCGAATCCAATGCTTGGTCTGCGGGGGTGCCGCCTGGGCCTGCTCTACCCGGAGATCAATGTTATGCAGACGCGCGCTATCCTGGAAGCGGCGGTCGTGGTTGGCAAAGAGGGTCTGCAAGCCAAGCCGAAGATCATGATTCCACTTGTCGGAACTGTGAATGAACTTTCCGAGGTGCGTCGTCAACTCGAAGAGGCCGCTGACGAGGTCGTCAAATCCACGGGCATCACGGTCGACTACAAGTTCGGCACGATGATCGAGCTGCCACGCGCTGCCCTCACCGCTGGCAAAATTGCGGGCGTGGCGGAGTTCTTCAGTTTCGGCACTAATGACCTGACACAGACCACCTATGGCATCAGCCGTGACGATGCGGAGGGCAAATTTCTCCTCCGTTATGTCGATGGTCTGCCGAAGGTCGACGCATATGGCAATGTGCAGACAGACGCTGATGGTAAACCTGAGGTCGTCAAGATCATGAAGACCAATCCCTTCCAGTCGATCGATGTCGAAGGCGTGGGGAGATTGGTCGAGATTGCCGTCCGCGAAGGCCGCGCGACCAATTCAACGTTAGAAGTAGGGGTCTGTGGCGAGCATGGTGGCGATCCTGATTCCATTACCTTCTTTGAAACAGCAGGGTTAGACTATGTGAGTTGTTCGCCATTCCGCGTCCCAGTGGCACGGTTGGCTGCAGCACAGGCCGTTTTACAAGGTGAGACGCGCGACAAGTGATCGCTGTCGCGTATGTCTCTATCAAAACCAGGGTGAATGCCAGGAAATTTCCTGGCATTCACCCTGATATTAGGTGTGACATTGGTCCTATTCCCTCTTTGTTTTCTCAGCAACTTCATACTAAATGTAAAGGTAATGAGATTTTTTTCAAAGACTCGTGGGGATTTCAGCTTTATCGGAAAGTAATTTTTCTGATCGGGAGTAAACATTACGCGGGGGGCAAAGCATGGACGCCAGTCAAGGTCAACCTTTTGTTACGACCCTCATGTATGAATTGCAACCACAACCACCCTTTCTCATCCGGCGTATCAGTGTCTCTCCGACGGACTACAGAGCGCCTGGTGAGGCCGGACAACCCTTTTGTCCTTGTTTTCCGCGGCTATTGGCCCTCCAGGATTGGCTATTAGAGGTTCGTCGCGAGCGAGCACCGCGGTCAGGCTGGATGCTCTTGAGTGATGACGAGGTCGCGGGGGCGGGAATGCCTGTGACCTGTACACCCATCCTTGATGATTCGGATGATTTGCTGTATATAGTGGTGACATTAGCCCCAAACGCCGGTCAGACTACCCGTTCGTGGCTGGAAATTCCTGACGCGATCTCAGCGATCACCGCATTGCAGTCGCGGGATGGCGATGCGGCGCTCCAGGAAATCTGTACGATCATCCATGATATGATCCATGTAGATGGGGTCGCTTTGGCCTACTTCGATCCGCAGGCAGGATGGTCTGCCCCCAATCGCACAATCTGCGAAGTTGCCACAGGTACGCTAATGCCCTTGGCGCACACCATTTTGCCGCACGCGCAATTTTTCGCGCCTTACACCCGAAGAGCGGGACATGTCCAGCCAACTGACGAACTTGCGGAAGTGGCTCGCGCTCTGAGTCTTAGCGGTGTCTGTTGGGTCGTGCCGATCCACCTCGTCAACAATACGGAGTATATGCTTCTGGCGCATCTCACAACGATCCCGACGCCGTTACGGCAACTACATATCGGAGCGCGACTAGAACTTTGTGGTACTGCCGTCACCACTGTTCTTACCGCCTGGCAGTTACGTCAACAATTGGTGCTTGGTGAGCGCCGACGCATACGGGACCAGCAGATACTCGACGCGCTCCCAATTGGGATCTTTGGCATGGACACCCAGGGTGTCTTCACGATCGATAATCTGCAACATCGGCGGATAACGGGTGTAGTCACCGGGATGTCCCTCCGCCTTGATCCAATCGTGGACCTCCCCACTGTCGTACCAGGTTGGCATAACTACCCTGATGGCTCAGCAATTTTGGTGGGGGAAGCCCCACACGTCCTCGCGTTCCTCAGCCATCAGCCGCAAGAAGCGTTGCAACAACGGGAAGCCGATGGAGCAATCTTCCTGACTCATGTGGATATCCTCACTGATGCCGATGGTGCTTTCGCCGGCACCGCTGGGTTCAGTTGGGATATTACGCGCCAACTGCAGACAGAGCAGACGGCCAGACAACACGCGCTCGAACTCGACCTCGTCATCGAAGCGATAGGTGATGGCATTATCATCTATGATGCGCAGGGAATGCCCGTGCGCTACAACGCGGCAGCACTCACTCTCGCGCACGCTCCGCCAACAAATGTTTCCGCGACATGGCTCTTTAGCCAGGTCTCACCTACGCATCCGCAGCGATACCGGTATGTCGATGGTACGGCGCTTCCGTATGATGACTGGCCGATTGTCCGTGCCTTGCGCGGTGAGATTGTCGTACCCCAGACATTACGCCTCTGGCGGCTCGACGACACAGAATTTATTGCTAACATGCGCGTCTCGCCGTTGCGCGACCCGATCACGCAGGCGATAACTGGTGCCGTCAGCATCTTTCGCGATATTACGGATGAAGTCCGCGAGCAGCAATTGCGTGATGATTTTATTGGCATGACCGGGCATGAACTGCAGGCCCCTCTCGCCTCATTGGTGCTCGTCAGTCAATTGATGCAACGGCGTGCTCACGACCAGGATCGTGTGGCAGACCTGCCCCGGCTTGCCGCCGAGGTCTTGATGCATACCCGACGCATGAGTCGTCTGGTCGATGAGATGCTCGACCTGGCCCGAATCACCGCCGGGCGTTTCGTCATGCAGCATGAACTCTTCGATCTTTCCGAGCTCTTCGTTCAGATCTTGGAAGATCAAGCTCAAGCTACACATCGTACCTTCAATGCCACTGGACTCGATCAGCCTATCCTACTCAATGCCGATCCCTTACGGATTAGTCAAGTCTTGACCAATCTACTCTCGAATGCCATGAAATACTCACCACCTGACACGGTGATAGTCGTCGAGGTGCGTTTACTGGGTGATATCGTACATTGGGAAGTGCGTGACTCTGGCAGGGGTATTGCCTCTGAGCATCTCGCCCGTGTATTTGATCCATATTACCGCGTCGCTGATCATGAATTAGCGTCATCAGGTCCGCGACGTGAAGGGTTAGGACTGGGTCTTTTCATCACGCGCGCCATTGTCCAAGAGCTTGGTGGACGCATTTGGGCTGAATCAACCCTGGGTGTGGGGACGACATTCGCCGTTGACCTCCCACTGCGGACCACGTATCAAACGCAAGAAGAGGATGCTGGGCATGCTCCGTGATTTTACAGCCAAAGAGGTGACCGCTGCATACATCCAGGCCGCCAGTCTATCAATTCGCCCATTCGTCCGTCACACACCGCTGGAGGAGGCTCCAGAACTTGATCACCGGCTGGAGGCCAGGGTGTGGTTGAAGATGGAGTCATGGCAACGTGGTGGCAGCTTCAAGCTCCGTGGCGCAGCCAATCGCCTGGCAACGCTCTCCGCGCCTGAGCGTGCCCGCGGTATCATCACTGTCTCCGCGGGGAATCATGCCCTTGGGGTCGCTATCATGGCCCAGACTCTGGGTGTACCTGCGACCATCATTGTTCCAGTGAATGCCTCACCAGCCAAGCTCCACGCTCTCCACCAATTCGATCCCGCGTACATCACCGTCCGCCCCATCGGTGTGGACTATGATGCTGCTGAGAGCGCTGGATTAGCTCTGGCGCGTGAACACGACCTCCCATTCATATCGGCCTATAATGATCCAGCGATCATCGCTGGCCAAGGAACAGTGGCGCAGGAGATGCTGGAAGATGCACCTGATCTTGATACATTGATCGTGCCAATTGGTGGTGGTGGCCTTGCGGCAGGCGTCGCTATCTGGGCGCATCATATCAATCCAGCGATCCGTATCCTTGGCGCGCAGGCGGCGGCCTCACCGACGATGCACGCATCCCTGGTAGCTGGTCATTTGGTCGAAGTGCCTGCAGAGCCGACCCTGGCTGATGGCCTGGCTGGGAATATTGAGAGAGGATCTATCACCTATCCTATCTGCCAGCGCGAGGTGGAGATGATCGCATTGGTTACGGAAGCTGAGATCGCTTTCGCGATCCGCTATCTGGTGGATCATCTGCATGTGATTGTGGAAGGGTCCGGTGCGGTAGGTATCGCCGCCGTTTT
>DAIDHM010000171.1 GCA_027459705.1 Ktedonobacteria bacterium
CCGCGGACACCAGCCCTGCTGGCAGGTGGGACAGCGGTAGTAGGCACGGGTATATTGCACCGTGCCCACGATCGTCTGCACCTGCGCGGTGCGCTGGCGTTGATAGGGTGCGGACCTGCCACAGAGACACAGCTGGGTGGACTCGGGATAGTGCGGTGCGGTGCCTTCCACCAGGACTGCCAATCCAGTGCAGGCGAGCTCCCGGCCCCACACCTGGAACTGCTGCTCCCACGCGGCTTCCTCACTCTGGCTGCTCGCCTGCAGCATCGCTTCGAACTGCTCTGTGGCATATTGCAGCCATTGCGCGCGCATCTGTTGCTGTTGTGGCTCTGGTATGCTACGGTCCATGCGAGGATCCCTTTCGTCTCAGTTTACAATTCTGCTGATAAGAAAGTCGATCCTTTCCTTTTTGTCAACTCTTGGATGCACCCCCTGCTGCGGATCCCGCGTCCGTCAAGATACCCATCCTTCTGCAGCATCCATATCAGCAGCCTGCGATGAGGGAGTGCGCGGGATCAATCCATAACCTTCGAGATCATTGGCGAGGAGAGCGAGCTGGATACGGAGGGCGTATGCCCTGCCATGGTCATACGTTGCCGCCAGAAATCCGCGGGCCTCAGCGAGCAGATATTCTATTCGGCAGGTGAGTTGGTGATGTACTTGATCGACCTCTCCAGCCGTGAGTGTAGGCCGCGCTTGAGACAGCTGCCAGCCGCTTTGGATGCGGGGCAATGCCTCCTGGACTTGATTAATATGCCAATGGATCTGTGCCAGTTGATCGTGCATGTTTCCTCGCTTATCGCAATCAGCGCTTCATTGTTCTGTCAGGCTGCTTGCCCCTGTCACGCCTCCATCACGGGCGTCAGGTACGGAATTGTGTATCATCTGATGCTATGGTATCACGCCGTGCGAAAAACAGACGACCCAGCCGACCTAGCTGCGCAGGTTGTCCATAAGTGAAGTGAAAAAATTTGACTGGAGAGTGAAGAACCAAGCATGGTGATACCTGCAGTTGTTGCCCTGATGTGAGTGAACAGACTTGGTCATCTCGATGGGTGTCCTCAGTGGTCATCTGCATCTTTGGCCGCCAGTGCAAAAATATGGACATCTGTTTTGCAAAAGTAGCCCAAAAAAATTTGTCAACGACGACAGGAATAAGCAAGAACCCACTCCATAGAGCGGGCTCTTGTCATGCAGTTATGGAAGGGCAGACCTGATCGTTACACCGAAGAGGGGGGAGCGGTACGGCGCGTCTGCCGCAAGGGAAAAATCGCTACCATTCCACAGAACAGTGCAGCGATTGCTCCGAATTGCATGGAACCACCAAGATAACGAAAGTCCTGGAAAAGCAGCAAAAAGTAGAGCAGACCAGGCCCGAGCACCATAAATCCCCCTGATCTGGGTGATCGACCGGTATGGATGACCACCGCACCGATGACCCAGATCGCGGTCATCACTGCCAACGCGACGCTGATCAACACTGGCCCAGCACCCTGGTCAAGTGCATAGATATGGGTCGTCATTGTTTGATCGCCAGTACTCAGCACTTCAGTGGCGATGGGCACAAAGAATACGAATATTACTCCTACCACCGTCATAATGCCGACTACCCACGCCAACAGGAGCTCCAATCGTCGCATGAACTGATCCATTGCCTGCCTCCCTAGAGATTACGCTGCCACAATACTAGGATCGTAGATGTTCCCTGCCTCAGTGCATGTTGCATCTAAGCGCTGTGTAAAACCTCCGAGGAAAGAATTATAGAAGTAATCTGCCTCGGCATCGACTGTACTTGAGCCATTCCCGTTGTCGCGACATCCAGTCATATTTAACCCAAAAACCGCAGGCAAATAATAGGCCATATTCCTGTTGCAAATATGATTAGCATCGAATGCGGAGCAACCATTATAAGTGAACACACCCGAATGTTCGACATGGAAACCACCAAGTAAAAGAGATAGATCATAAGTTTGCTTCCACGATCGCTGATAGCTTGTGCAACCAGAACCACCACCGCTACCAATTATATAGGGTATAGGTGTCGAAACTTGCAATGTTATCGTCGCCATACATAACTGAGAAAAGTTCACATTTGTAGAAGGCATTATTGTTTTCACCTTGTTGCAAATCTGCTGTGGAATGGGGACTAATCGCGACTCTAAAGTGTGGAAGGTGAACGTATTTGTTGATGTGGTTGGAACAGTTGCAGCAAAGGCAGGCTGAACTATATAACTTTGAGAAAGCAAAAAACCAAACAATAGCGTAACTATAAGTAATAGGGCACAGTATTTTCTGGAATTAGTGTTGGTGGCTGTTTGTTGGTGGCTGTTTGTTGGTATTCATATTATCTCCTTACGATGTATGGTAACCAATCTACGAAAGATTACGAATCAATCATACTCTAGACAACCATAACCTGTCAAGAGGCCCTTCGGTTACGTTGGCAATGATATATGGCTGATCTGGTATCACAAATACTCAACGCACAGAGTACCGAAAGCAGCTACGTACCCTAAATGTCCGCATCCGATAACCCGCACAATAGTTGTCCTCGCTATCGCCTGCTGCTCAGCTCGTCTCACTTCAGGCGAAGTCGGCGGCGGCGTCTAGTAACTCCGCAAATTCACCCAATGCGCCTTCCGCGCGCAAGACCAGGCGCGAGAGGTGATCCAGGGAGGCATACTCGGGGTTATGTCTGGCCGCGGTGATCGACATCGCTGCAATCTCGATCGTGATGATCGCGTCATCGCGCTCCGGCACCGCCTCCAATTCCTGGTCTGGGTCCAGATCGGGAGGCAAGATAGCGACCAATTGGTGCCACCAGCCGCGAAAGTCATTGATGACACTCTCCAGGATCAGCAGGTCCTCGCGATGCAGTCCCCCTTGTTCTTGTGACGTGCTCAGCTCATGGTGTCCGATCCCATGGCGATGGCCCGCGATCCTATCCAACCACTCGTCGCGCATCTGTAGCCCCCTAGAAGAATTTCACCGTGATGAGCAGGGCAAAAAAACCGTATCAACCAGCGGCCCCTCGCCTTTCCCTTGACAGAGGGCGTACACTCCACCTAGCCCATGCGATCAGTGTTGCTGATTGGTGACGGTTCCCGTTGGCGTGCGGTCATCTCGCCTCTTTCAGCTCACGCATCGCGACAATGTAGCGGGCACCATCAGATCCAACATACACCCCACTGAGGAGAGCCGAGTATGGCGAACGATTGGACCCTTGCGTCGGCCAGCCGTGCCTGGCACGCGGGCACTGTGAGTGCCCGTGAGCTGACGGAGTACTGCCTGGCACGCATCGATGCTATGGACGAGCGTACGCGTGCTTTCGTCACCACCACCCCCGCCGATGCTCGCGCCGCCGCCGCCGCGGCCGACGCGGAACGTCAGTCGGGCCACGATCGCGGCCCGTTGCACGGTATGCCAGTGGCATTGAAAGATCTGGTCGAGACGCGGGGTGTGCTGACTACCGCTGGTTCCGCGGTGCTGGCGGACAATATTCCCGAAGCGGATGCCACGATCGTTACGCGCCTGCGGGAGAGCGGCGCGGTTATGCTGGGCAAGACCAATACGCATGAGTTTGCCTGGGGGGTCTTCACTCCGCCGACGCGCAATCCCTGGAACCTCCAGCATATTCCTGGCGGCAGTAGCGGTGGATCCGCCGTGGCGGTCGCGTGCGGGATGGCCCTTGGAGCAATCGGGACCGATACCGGCGGATCGATCCGTATTCCAGCGGCCTGCTGCGGTGTCAGTGGACATAAGCCCACCTTTGGTCTCGTTCCGCTGGAAGGTATCATCCCCCTCAGCACCTCGCTGGACCATGCCGGGCCCATTGCCCGGACCATCGAAGATTGCGCGATCATGCTCGATGTGCTGGCGCCTCGTCCCGCCGGGCAACCCGGCTACGCGGCGGCGAGCGTGGGCGCGATCGACGATCTGCGTCTCGCGGTCCTGGGAGGGATCTGGGAAACGAGCGTGGATGCCGAAGTGCTCGCCATCGTCCGCGCGGCCATCACCGCCTTGAGTGCGAGCCCACGAGCTTGTGATCCGCCCGCGTTTGATCACGCCGAACTCTTTGCCGCTTACCGTGGGATTCAGGGTCCCGAGGCGAGCGTCGCGCATGCCGAACGGGGCTGGTACCCGGATCGCGCCGAGCGCTATACGCCCTTGACCCGCGAGCGACTCGCTCGCGCCGCCGAGATCTCTGGTCCGCGCTACGTCGCCGCTCAACGCCTCCGCGCGCGCTATACGCGCGCCTGGGAGCAGGCGCTGATTGAC
>DAIDHM010000176.1 GCA_027459705.1 Ktedonobacteria bacterium
TGCAGTCTCAGGTGCCAGGAACCCCACCCAGTGAAGCCATCACACTGGTGGACGCGCGGACCGGACAGCCGCAATCGATTCTCCCTCTCCCGGCGCCAAACAATGTGCAATGTCCAGATCTCTCCGCCGGTGGACCATTGGGGAGCGTCGTCGATCATGCCGTCAATGGGCAGGAAGGTCTGGCGGGGATCTTCGCTGCGGTGCCAGGCAGCACGACTTCCGCCTATCTGGCCGCAACGATCTCTTGCCAGCCACAGATCGCGCTCGCTACCAGCCAGGGCACGCAGACGCTGGCCCCAGCCACTCCTGGGTCCTTAGTAACCCAGGCCGCCTTCGCGCCCAATGGACAGACGATCATCGTGACGGAGAGCGCGACCCAGGGTGATGATCTCTTCCTGACCAACGCCCACGGCACAGATCCCACCATCGTGCTGCATGCCACCGAGACACCGCCGCCCTATGTCGCGCGACTCGCTAATCCTGTCTGGTCACCCGATGGGTCAACCATTTATTTCACCCGCGATGCGGGGATCTGGGCGGTCAACGTCTCAGGCGCACAGGCGCACCAGGTGGTCGCTGGCGGCCAGTCGTCGCACCAGACCCAGGTGGCGACGACCCCGGCTATCTCGCCAGATGGCGCTCACCTCGCCTGGGTGGCGATCACCCAGACGGCCACGGACCCCACAGCCCGTGTGGCGCTGATGGTGGGCAAGAGCGATGGGACAGGCGCGACCCTGGTCGCGACGGGAGGCATCTGGCCAGCTTGGTCGTGAAATACAGGTTGAGCATATTGTCCCGACATGCTAACGAGAGCGCCACCAAATTGGCGGCCTTATTGCGTCGCGAGGGCTAGAAAAATCCGCAAAACTGCCGCACACCTACCGGTAAGCTGAGGGATGGCTCAGCCTAGAGATTGGGGGGTTGTGTCCTAATGGCTTGCATTTTTATGACACTGGTGCTAGGCTTGTGCTGAAGTCCAGTGAGAAGCGGCGCGCCGGGTGGCTCAACCAATCTCACAACGAAGTAGGATTTCAGGCATATCATCGGTCTGTACGGTCAGCCTGACCGAAACAGCCTGGCTTTCACACCAGGAAAACGCTTGGGGACAGGGAGATAGCTGCCATGCTGGCGGATGCCAACTTGGTAGACCCACTGGTTGAACCAGGAATCCGCTCTAGATTCAGTCTATGCGGAAGGCGCTAGATCAGTCCATCATTGAATGAAATCTACCTGCTGCGCATCGTAGCTATGTGAGCAAGTAAGACGGGAAACGCCGGAAGGAGAGTGGCATGGCGAGGGCTCAGTCAGAGGGAAAGAGCTTGCCAGGGCGCCTCTTGGATCTCATTAACCCGTTACGCGATCCCAGCTTTACAGTGGCGATCGTCCTAACCTTTATCCTGGTGACCTCACAGAATATTGCGCCACCCTTGATCCTGGTGATCTTTCTGCTCACATGGTTGGCGGTTAAATCAGCGGTCTGGTTCGTCGTCAATACGATCTTCTCGATGGGCTTTATCGCGCGTAAGTCCTGGTGGGTCGTCCGACATCCACGATTGGCGTGGCGTCTCCTGGATGCTTTGGGTACCGAAGAGATCATCGTGGGTGGCCTTCATCCGGACATGTTTGTCACTGAGGAAGGTGAGTTGCAGGAAGCGCAGATCGGTGCGATGGCCGGGGTGATGCAACGCCCATTTGGCGGCCCAATGTACCAGGAGCCATACGCTGATTATGGTGCGCCAGCCTACAATTCGGGGAATGCGGCTGAATTGGAACGGTATCGTATCGAACTGGAGCGCTTGCAGCACCAGATTGGGACGTACGAACAGTTGATGTACGACTGGATCTCTTTTACCGAAGAAAAGTGGCGCGCCGTCAGCGATTCACAATTAGGATGGAAACCCCTACGCGGTCGCTGGAATAGTTGGGACGAGATCTATGGCGACAGCTACGCGGCACGTACGAGCGATCGCCTGGCCAGCGCGGCCGCGGCCGCCGGTGAAGCGATTCGCCAGCGCTTCGATAATGCCCGTAGCCGAGGTTCGGCCGCGTCCAGTGTAGCCTGCTTCCTTCGCGACCTGGATACGTTGCGCCAGAGCATTACGCTGATGAACAGCGGTTCAGGCCAATACCCAGGCATGACGGGCAATTACACTGGCAACTCCAGCTACGCGCCCCAATCGAGCGCGTCTTCCGCTAGCCGCACGGGAAAATCGCCGATCATCCGTGATCCACGCATTGTCGACGCGGGCTAATCGCCGCTACAACGTTCTCCGCACCTCGCCCTCTGCCCATGATAGCGCAGAACGGTGAGGTGCGGTTCTGTTCTCCGGCGTGGAAGGTGTCATTCCGGGATGCACTGAGGTGAGCCAATTCGATACGTATCTTCGGCTCTTTGACACGACCAGACTGCACGACCTGGCATCTGCGGAGTTCGCCCTGTCAGGACAGGGCGGAGTCATGATTTGATGCGTACTGCCTGTTTGTGGTCCCATGTGAAGGTAAGGCGCCGTCACATGGCGGGCGCTCACACAAGAAAGGAACCCATCGACATGGCAGAACTCTCGACTGATATGACGCTTATCGAACATATCGACGCATACGAAGTGCTTGATTCACGAGGTAATCCCACCGTTGGCGTGACAGTAGAACTGCTCGGCGGCTATAGCGGAACGGCACTGGTGCCATCCGGGGCGTCAACCGGCGCCCACGAGGCCGTTGAGTTGCGCGATGACGACGCGGCGCGCTTTGGCGGCAAAGGCGTCAGGCGAGCCGTCGAGCATGTCAATGGTGAAATTCAGGATGCGTTGACAGGGATCAGCGCATTGGAGCAGGTGCTCATCGACCAGACTATGCGCGATCTGGATGGGACGGAGAACAAAGGGCGATTGGGAGCCAACGCCATTCTGGGCGTCTCGCTGGCGGTCGCGCGCGCGGCGGCCGATGCCAGTAGCGCCCCGCTCTATCGCTATCTGGGGGGGCCTTTCGCCCATACGTTGCCTGTGCCCATGATGAATATCCTTAATGGCGGCAAACACGCCGAGAATTCGACTGATTTCCAGGAATTCATGATCCTGCCAGTCGGGGCGGCATCCTTTGCCGAGGCAATACGCATGGGAGCCGAGGTCTATCAACGCCTGAAGAAGGTGCTTCACGACCGAAAACTCAACACCAATGTCGGCGACGAAGGCGGCTTTGCCCCGTCCCTCCCCTCGAACCGCGACGCCCTGGAAGTCATTCTGGCGGCGATTGAATCCGCCGGCTATACGCCTGGCAAAGATATCTGTCTGGGATTAGACGCGGCCGCGACGGAACTTTTCCAGCACGGGCAATATAGTCTGGCACGTGAAGGACGCACTCTTGACGCGGCTGGCTTGATCAATCTCTATGAACAATGGATCGGCGAATATCCGATCGTGACGATCGAGGATGGTCTGGCCGAGGATGACTGGAGTGGTTGGAGCCAGCTGACCGCGCGACTGGGCGCCAAAGTCCAGATTGTGGGCGACGACCTGTTTGTCACCAACACGGCGCGGCTCACTCGCGGCATCAGGGAACAATCCGCCAACGCCATCCTGGTAAAATTGAACCAGATTGGCACGCTGACTGAGACGCTGGATGCCATTGAGTCGGCCAAACGGGCTCGTTTCGCGGCCGTCGTCTCGCACCGCTCTGGCGAGACAGAAGATACGACTATCGCCGATCTGGTCGTGGCGACCAATGCCGGCCAGATTAAAACTGGAGCCCCAGCGCGATCTGAGCGGGTGGCTAAATACAATCGCCTGATGGCAATTGAGCGCGAACTCGGCGATGCCGCGAAATACGCGGGTTGGTCAGCCTTTTACAATGTGACGGGCCTTGCCGCTCGCGGCTGATTGCACCGAGCGCTTCGCCAGTTGGATGCGGGGCAGTCAAATGGCAGACTACCCCGCATCCGTTTGCTAGGGGTACCTTCTTCTCGCGATGTTGCTCGATGGGATCGTGTCAAATCAAATGATAATGTTACCGAATGAGGATCGATCCCTCAAATGAAAATGTTACCCGGCCAAGTCCGCC
>DAIDHM010000184.1 GCA_027459705.1 Ktedonobacteria bacterium
TAGGACTTTCGCTTGAGGGGGAAATCTGGTAGGATGGAAGCATGATCAGCCCCACCCAATACATCAGCTATTTGCTGAGTACGCCAGACAATGTCACCTGTACCAACCTGGCAGATCACTTACCATCGGTCAGTCATGACCAAGTGAGCGATTTCCTGCGCAGCACGCGCCTCACCGCGCGTGGTTTGTGGCGTCTGGTGCAAACGGAAATCGCCGACGCGCCAGAGGCGTGTCTGATTCTCGATGACAGCGTGCAAGACAAGCGCTATTCTCGGTTCATCGAACTCGTCAAACGCCCATATAGCGGGGCCGAAGGCGGGCTGGTGCGCGGGAGTGGGGTAGTGAATCTGGTGCATACGAATGGGCTGGGGCACGAGTTTTGGCCCATTGATTTCCGCATCTACGCCCCAGAGCAGGATGGCAAGACCAAACTCCAGCATGCCCAGGAGATGCTCATCCGGGCAGTGAGCGACAAACAGCTTCAGGCCAAGACTGTGCTGTTCGATAGCTGGTATGCGGCGGCGGATGTGCTCAAGCTGGTCCACCGCTTAGGGCTGCGATTTTTCACCACGCTCAAAACCAACCGCCTCGTCAGCTTGGGTCCAGACAAAGGCTGGGTCCATTTGGATGACCTGCTGTGGAGCAGTCAGGACCTGGACCACGGTCTCAGCGTGAAACTCAAAGAGGTGCCCTTTCGCGTGCGCTTATTCAAGGTGGTGGCCACGAACGGCCACATTGACTGGGTCATTACCAATGACCTCGACCCGGCGGTGACTGCCCAGGTCGCTGAAAACCAGCAAGACGTGCGGTGGCAAGTCGAGGAGCTGCATCGCGGACTCCAGCAACTCACGGGTACGGAGCGCTGTCAATGCCGCAAAGCCCGCTCACAACGCGCGCATCTGGCGTGTTGCTACCTCGCCTGGGTTGCGCTCAAACAGGAGGCCAAACGCTTGGGAACCACGCTCTATCAGGTGCGCCATCGTCTCTTCGATGACTTCCTCACCCATGAGTTACAACACCCGCGCATCCCGGTCGCTTTCGCTTGCTAGCGAAAGCCCTAGTAACGAATCAGCTGAGCATCGAGTGCCTCCCAGGTCCGCCATCAACGCGCCGTGTGCATGTCAATAGAAAACCGGTTTTTGGCTAAAAGCGGTGCCAAGATCAAGCGATGTTGTAGAGGACCCGAAGGCGTAGCAAGTCGAACTTGGCGCGCCCGTACATCTGCCTCTTGAGCATTTTCACCCGGTTCACCTGGTCTTCCGTTTGCCCAGGACCGTAGGTGGAACGGAGCGCCGCGATGCTCGCCGCTGCGTCCCGGTGTACCCCATGCACAAAGCTGACCAACTCCAGAATGCGACTCTGCGTGACCCCTGCCAACCATGGCGCCAACGCAGACGTAGCGCGTGTACGCACGATCCAGCCAAACTCTTGGGCAAGCATCTGGGCTGTCGCAATCGTCGTACTCGCGACAGAGCACTTGACGATACTCGCGCTCCGCCGCATCCAGTTCCTCCCAATCCCGTAGCACAATCCAACGGGTTTGGTGGGGCGAAAAGCGGTGTCTGGATGATGCAGGAACCCCAGTAAGCTGATCTCCATTGTGGCGACGGCCAAGACGATCCGGTCCCATGCGCCAGGTCCGGACCAACTAGCGAAGCGTCGACGCCGCTCCATGATAGCCCATCGGCGGATCTCAGCGAGGAACATGGCGCTATTATGCTCTCCGACTGCCCAGCGGTCGCGCAAATAGGATGCGAAAGGGGTGCACGTTTGTGGCTGGTGACATCGGGGCGCACATGGCCGATACTGTCCGGCGCGGAAATAGGTGCGCACGGTTCCCCGACTGACGCCTGCCCGTCGGGCGATTTCGCGCGGCGAATAGCCCACTTTGGCGAGCGCTGCCACGCGATCATAGCGCACTTGACGCCGGGCTTCCGCCGCCGCGTGCTCGCGCACCACACGGGTCATCGGGATATGCTCGCTGGGTTCTGGTGTTGCGGGAGGCTCAGTCCTCGTGGTGAGCGTTTCGGCTACCCTGGCGAGCACCCGATGTTCGAGGACCAGGAGATGATCCAAGGTTTGTCGCACATTGAGCAACACATGAAAGCGATCTGCGACTTGGAGCGCCTGCGGTGCGGCCCGGCAGGCCCCCTCAGCAAACGCGCCTCCGCGATCCCGCCAGGTGCATGCCTTGATGTTGTTCCAGCCACTGGGCCAGCGTCGTCGCTTCGCGATCGGGTAACAGATCGAGCACCCGATGTTGATCGCGATCCACGATGATGGTCCCGTAGCGCCTGCCCCAGCGCAAGGCAAAATTATCGACGCCCAGCACCAGCAGCCTGGGAGCGATCTGGTCGGCAGCCGGCCCGTCCGCTCCACACGCGGCTCCGTCAGATCGGCAAAATGCTCGAGTAAAGAAGACGGGGGCATTTCAGGTCTTCCTGTTTGTCCTCATTCTCCCTCTTTTCCTCTCGTCCTCCTATTTTGATGCGTCGCCCTTGCTAAGAGATACGGATGAACACTCAGACCGACTTGATCGGAACCTGGGGAAAACGGTCGAAACCAATCTGCAAAAGCAAGCGAAGTCACCCCTATCAGGTGTGCTAATTCAGTTTCATCAATGCCATCGAATTGGGGATCGTAGAGAAAAAGGAAATCCATGTCTTCAAAAGCGAGGTCGCAAAAACCACTGTATGCTTCATCGATAACGAGATCTGGTTCACTCACTGTACTCTCAAGGACCCCTTCAGCATACTGGATCATCACCCACAACGCGAGCTCTTCACCTAAAGATGCCATCGGTACCGCTTGCGGTTGAGCTAATTTCCACCCGACCGTGTACAGGCAGAAGGCAAACTCATGGATGAACCGCTTATTGTAGCGATGGATGAATCGTGGCGGTAGGTAACCTGCTAAAAAAGTATCTTCTATTACCAAATTTTCTTTCTCCGTGTCTGTTGCACATTCATCAAGCACAACGATACTACTTGTTTCTAATGCTTGTAATGCACTTTTCGTAAGTACTTCAGCAAAAGCTTGAGCAAATGACATCTCGCACTCCTTACTCGTGAAGAAACCAGCATCAACTCTCCCTTGGATTAATATAACATCCCTGCCAGCAAAACATGACAAGGTATGAATCTGCGCTACCTCTTTGAGAGTGTGCTCGTATGATTCGCCATCACGCTGATGATGATGGTATTCCCTTGGGAGCTTCGTCATACTTTGCTTCCCCCATTCCGAGTATCTCAATCGGAACAGGACGCCGTGCGATATCGGCAGACGCTGCACCGATTCCAGGATGCAGCGCCTACTATGCTCTCACACAAGCAAGACGACATCCCCATCCACATCGGGGGAGGAGCTTTCTCTGTACCCGTGTAGATCTGGCAGCGCAAGGAGCAGATGTCGCGATTCAGGGAGCCAGGTGGTCGAGTGTCAAAAGAAAAGGGATCTGTGAACTGTATGTGTGGCTTGTTTGAAGCAAATAATACATGGGAGAAGCATGCACCCTTCACAGGAGGTACGTTGCGTCCCTTCGCCGATCTCCCGTGACGATGGTCATCAGTAGAGCCATGCGAGGGGTGGCTCTTTTCCAGTAGTGCGTGCGACGGGCAAGCTCGCATTCTCTGAAAGTGGGAATGCATCGGTTTTTTTGCGATCTTGTACAGCACCAGTATCAGCCATATGAATTATTCAGAGAAATATTCCCAATAAGTCCGTGAACCCTGATTATGCCTGGGTTGATACCATATCCAGTATGGGGTACTGGTGGTCGGAGGTTCAAATCCTCTCACCCCGACCAACGATAAAAAGTGGCTCTACGACTCAGTTCGTAGAGCTTTTTGTTAGTCATGAGCTCTGGGATCGAATTGGCCATTGCTTGACGGTGGAGTGGGGTGTAGTGGCCGCGACGCTCAAGGTATGCCGTGTGTTGGTATTCACAGCAAAGCAGATCAGGTCGGGGCTTTTTTCTGTTGGCGATAGGTGCGCGCGTGCATGCGATTGCCACAGCCGCGTGTTGAACACCACACCGCCGACTGATTCTTCGAGCCGTCGTAAAATGCTCGGCTGCATGCATGATTCTGGCAGATTTTGATGCGCGCCAGTGTCCCCATGATGCTGCATGTGAACACCGCTGCCAACAAACGCGCGATGACACCATCGAAACCGTTGCTCTCCGGCGCGAGCTGTACCTGCTCAACATCGGTGAACTGCACTCTCAGCAAAGTATGGTCAGCAACGTGATTAATCGTCGATATGGCCTCAACCATTGCTTCGGCATCATTCGCACGTCGCAGGCTGGTACGCAGGGCCTCACGCAGAGCGATAGCGCGGCGATAATCACCATCCGACACGATATCGGTAGCGGCGATCAACCCTCGCTCGCGCAACCAGTTTTCCATCGCGGTGCGGCCGGGCCATGCATCAAGCAGTCGCTTCTGCTGGCCATAGCGCGTATTCACTACCTCAATGATGAGGGACGCCTCAGGAACGATCTCTACCGCACGCATCAAAATGGCCTCCATGTAGAAGAGCAAACATCATCAGTATACCACAATTGCTAGTGATAAGAGGATGAGTTCATCGGATTTACTATATCGTTTTGATAACTATCAAAATGTATTGACCAATTACTTTTATTGCATTATAATCTGACCTAGGCAATGCAATGGCGCGTCAGTGACTCTCTGATGATAAGTTTGTTCGACTTGAAAGGTAGGTCGATGAGTTCGTCTGCTCCAATGATCCCAACGGATGCGCTTCCGGTTGAGGCAGCATCAACTGCACCTGCGTCAACCAAATGGCTGGCGTTATTAGCGGCCTGTTTGGGCCTCTTCATGCTGAATGTGGATCTTTTCATCGTCAATGTCGCACTACCCGACATTGGCCGTGCTTTTCAGGCACCAGTTGCCACCGTCGCGTGGACGGTGACGGGCTATGTCTTGATGATCGGCGTATTGCCGCTGGGCGTCGGTCGCCTGGGCGACATCTGGGGGCACCGCGCGGTGTATCTGGTGGGCCTGGTGATGTTCCTGTTGGCTTCTCTGGCGTGTGGCTTGGCACCAAACATCACCGTGCTGATCATCTGCCGCGTAATTCAGGGCGTTGGCGCGGCGGTGATGACCCCTGGCACGCTGGCGATTGTCACTCGCGCATTTCCGTTAGAGGAACGTGGATTGGCACTGGGCATCTATGGCGGCATCTCATCACTGGGGCTGATAGCTGGTCCACTGCTCGGCGGTTTGCTAGTGAATAGCGTGTCGTGGCGCTGGGTTTTTTTCATCAACTTGCCTATCGGGATCATCGCTGTTTTGATGACATGGCGTTTTGTCGCTCCCACCCGCGATGAGGCGCAGTCCCCCTCCATTGACTGGCAGGGACTGGGGTTGCTTGCTGGAGGATTGTTGGGAATATTGCTCGCGCTGACCCACGGCACCATTGATGTTGCCGAATTGGCGTTCGCTGGCGGTGGCGTGTTGCTCCTGGCACTTTTCGTAGTGGTAGAGCGAAGGGTACAAGCGCCTCTGATTGCGCCGACAGTATGGCGTAACCGCACCTTTGTTGGCGTGGGGGTGAGCTTTTTGCTCTTCGCGGCGGCGCTTTTTGGGTCGCAGCCCTATACGAGCCTCTTCCTACAAAACACCTGGGGAATGACACCGTTACAAGGCGGATTGGCCTTCTTGCCCGCTGTGGGTCTCATCGCTCTGCTGACACCGGTGACTGGGATCATCGGTCAACGCGCGGGAAATCGGGTCGCGCTGGTCGCTGCCATCGGCGCGATTGTCATGGGGCTGGCGTTCTTGGGAATGGCGTTCATCCTGTCACCCCAGAGCAACTATATAGACAGCTTTCTCCCGATCTTCCTCTTGCGCGGGCTGGGCATTCCCGTCTTCGTCACATGCACTCAATTGGCGATGCTGGCAACGGTGCCACCGAGCCAGGTGGGGCTAGCCTCGGGGATGTTGGGCATGGCGCGCAACGTGGGAACTGCCATCGGAGTGACAGCGCTTGGCTGGTCATATAGCACATCGCTGCATGCGGCACTACCTGCGAACCTGCCAGCGGCGCTGCGGTTGGGAGCGGAGCAATTTCAGGCAAGTGCTACAGCATTCTCCCATGCCAGTATCGATTCTGCTATCTTCCAAGGCTTTTTGGTGATGAATGTGGTCGCAGCCATCTTCTGCGGCTGTGCGGTCGTCGCGTTGATCGCGATCCGCAGCAAATAGGAGACGTTAAGACATTATGGGAAAGCAAAAATGACGAAGCGCTGCGCAATCACGCCTACGCCAACGTGCAGTGTCACCATTTCCAGATCGTGCGCTGTTGGTGATCTTGCCAGGCAAGGAAGCCCGCCATGATTGCGCTGATGATCGCCAGGGCAAAGAACGTCAGCGCCAGCAGCAGGATGATCGGAAAATTTGATGTGGTATCGGTGGACGGTGTCCCGATGAAGATCGTTGAAGTTGTGTTCATACCCAATGCTGTGGCACTTCCAGATTGAGTGGCAGCACTGGTGATGGAGTTTACAGCGTCGGTACTGCTTCCCATGCTTTGTGCAGGCTGTGCGGCACTGCTCGCATTGCTCGTCGTCGAATGTGCGGGCATTGGCAAAACACTGATCTTCGGGCCGCTGTAAACATATATGCTGTTGGATGAAGCTGACTGATTGGGTGGGGAAGTACGGGACGCTGAGATTGGCGCAGCGGTGGCTGAGGCAGGTACACTGGTCGCCGTGGGCGCAGGCACAGTGGTCGCCGTGGGCGCTGGTATGCTGGTCGCCGTCGGCGCAGGTACATTGGTCGCTGTTGGTGCAGGTACCGTGGTCGCTGTTGGCGCAGGTACATTGGTTGCCGTCGGCGCAGGTACACTGGTCGCCGTCGGCACTGGTATGCTGGTCGCTGTTGGCGCAGGTACATTGGTTGCTGTTGGCGCAGATACACTGGTTGCCGTCGGCGCTGGTACTGTGGTCGCTGTTGGCGCTGGTAGGGTCGTCGTCGTGGGAGCTAGCGCAGTCGTCGCCATCGGAGTAGGTATGCTCGTCGCGGTGGGAACGGGAGTGGTCGTCGCCGTAGGAGTGGGCGCGGTCGTTGTCGTTGTTGGGGTTGGCGTGATGGAGATCGTCGCTGCCCAGGCGGGCGTTGTTGCCTGACCCAAAAACCGAACACATCCAGCCAGCATGAGCGCGACGAAAAGGACAAAAGCACGATTGCGCAGGCCACATCGTGGCCTCTGGTATTCATGTGGTTTGCGCATGGAGTGCCTCCGAGGGATTGAACGTGCATGCCAGGCGATGTGGTTGGGTCGGCCCGCGATGACGGACGCGTGATTGCCACTTATCCTAGATGATGAACGCTGGAGAGGTACAGTAAATTGACATAATGTTATTATAGATATTTCGTCAATAAAGAGCCGCTGTAATCGCGCAACCGAATGTTCTTGAAGCATGATGTGTGCGCCTTCCCTGGCATAATGCCGGCCCTGGACCGGCTGTGCGACAATACAGCATATGAATGCTGCTGCTCATCCTACAGCACGCCGCCTGCCAATCGTTGGGCAGGCACGCGGGTGGTTGATGCTGATCACCGCGAATATCTGTTTCGCGGGTGCTTACGTCTCGGGCAAATTCGCGCTGACCGCCGTCACGCCTGTTACGCTGAACCTGCTGCGATTCTTGCTCGCTTCAGTGTTCCTGGCGCCCCTCGTATGGCGCTATCGTCGCCAATTGCCACGCCACCGGGTGGATGTCGCGACGTTTGTGACGATAGCGATCTTCAGTTTTGTCCTCAATAAACTCTTCGAATATGTCGGCTTGAATCTGACGACCGCATCGGATGGTGCGCTGTTGATTGCCGGCGAAGGTCTTTTCACGAGCGCCCTGGCGTGGATCTTCCTGCGGGAACGCGTGACCGTGGGTCGCGTCCTGGCTCTGCTCTTTGGCTTCGGCGGCGCGTACTTGATTATCGAACGCGGGCCAATCCCGCATTTGACGGCAGCGACCGGGCATCTCGACTTGCGAGTGCTTGGTGATGCCCTCTTCATACTTTCGCTTACCGTTGAGGCCGCGGCGAACATCATCAGCAAACGACTGGCAGGTCACTTTTCTCCGATTCTTGTGACATCGGCTACCGTCGTGGGTAGCCTGGTTGTCTGGGTGCCCGCTGGTGGGATAGATCTGGCGCTGCATGGTCTGCACCTCACCTGGGTCGCTGTAGCCGGCATCGTCTACCTGGGTACCTTCGTGACGGTCGTTGGCTACTTTCTCTGGTTTGGCGGCTTGCAACTGATCGATGGTTCGGCCGCCGCCGCTACCCTCTTCATCCAGCCATTGGTTGGCACCCTCCTGGCGGTGGTGCTCCTGAAGGACACAGTGGGGATCTTCACCCTGATCGGTGGGCTGGCGATCCTGATGAGCGTCTGGCTCACCTCGCGGCCGGTGCCGACACGTGTGACCATGCCCAACACAGCGATTGAAAGTGTTCCGGTGGAATTACCATGAAACGTTCCCAAAATGACCGCGACGCCGCGGCCAACCGTCAGCGCTCACCGCGCGCGCGGACGCACTTTGATCGCAATGTGTATCTGATGCTGATGTACACTCTCGGTAAGGGATTACAACTCTCGATTGCCGCGATCAGCATCAATCTCTATGCCTACAGTCTCGGGTACCGTTCAGACTTCATCGGGTTGCTCGCGGGAATGCCTTCGCTCGGCGGCGTCATCGCGGGGGTTCCGATCGGTATGCTGGCGGATCGCTGGGGGCGTAAGCCGCTGCTGTTGTTCAGCGCGTTCTTCACCCCTCTGACGTTGTTTGCGGTTGCTTTCAGTACCAATGCGGCTCCTTTGCTGTTGGCGTCGTTGCTCAACGGCCTCCTTGCATCGGCGTATTGGGTGACGAATCTTCCTATGCTGACGGAGAGCACTGTGGGTGAAGAGCGCGTCCGCGCGCTCGCGCTGAATAGCTTTCTGCTGCTCGGTCTTGGCGCGCTGGGTTCGTCCATCGGTGGAGCAGTTCCCGAGATCGTCGGGTATTTCCTGCATTTGCCACCGCGCAGCGTCGAACCCATGCGTGCGGCGGTCATCGCCGCTGGTGTGGTCGCGGCACTCCCTGCCTTTCCACTGCTCTGGCTCCGCGAGCCACGCCGCACCGATGCTCTTGCTCTCGATCACCAGATTGTGGAAGAGGAATATGTCGAATCGCCCGCGCCATCCCAACCACTCACGCCCGCGCAGCTGAATCGCACACCAGCAGCGGACACGACTCCACGCCCCGCCACGAAAAAGTCCAGGCAACATGGTCTGGTAGCGCTCTTTGTCCGGCTTCTCGTCCCAGACGTCCTCTTCACCCTGGGGGAAAGCTCGGTCGTCGGCCTCCTGCAGATCTACTTCGTTTTGCGTTTTGGGCTGCAGCCAGGCACATTGGGTATCATCCTGACGGTAGCGGGAGTCTGTGGCGGCGCGACCGCGCTGATCGCGCCGCGCATTGTGCGACGCTTTGGCAAGCTGCGTATCGTCATCACCATGCCGCTCCTCAGTATCCCCGTGGTGCTGACGATCGGGTTCGCGCCATTTCTCGGGCTGGCGATCGTCGCGGAGTTCGTCCGCAATATCCTACGCGGCATCTTCGATCCCAGCTATACGACCTTTACGATGGAACAGGCCCCACCGAGCCATCGCGCCACACTCACCGGATTTTATGGTGTCACCTGGGGGGCGGGCTACAGCGTAGGTGCCGCGCTAGCGGGTACACTCCAGGCGCATGTCTCTCTCTCCGCGCCTTTCGCACTCGGCGCCGCTTGTCTGGCCGGCGCCGCGACCATGCTGTATGTCTTCTTCGGGCGCGCGCGCAGGAGCATATGAGCTGAACACGAAGCGTGATTATGGCAGGTTTGGGGGAGCACTATACCACTACTTGGCGACACCATTTGTCAATTTGGCTTTTTACCTACTCTATGAGACACTATCCTTACGCGAATGGTCAGTTTGACCCTCCCCCGGCGAAAGCGCGGGGGATTCTCGGTTCACCGTCCCCGCTGATGCAGGGGCTCCCCGAAGGGCCAGCCCGGCCCGTTTGATGTTGATCGCCGCATTGTGGTCACGATCCAGGATCAGGCCACAGTGTGGACAGACATGCGTCCGGACACTGAGGCTTTTCTGGACCACTGTGCCGCAACCACTACAATCCTGACTGGTGTACTGCGGAGGGACCGCAATGACTTCCCGCCCGGCCCAGGCTGCCTTGGCAGAAAGGAGGGTGCGAAATTGTGCCCAGCCCGCATCACTGATGACGCGGGCGAGGTGATGGTTTCGGACCATGTGGCGGACCTGAAGATCTTCGAGACAGATCACATCGTTGGTTTGGACAAGCGCATTGGCCGTCTTGATGTGAAAATCGAGCCGTTGTCGCGCAACGGTCTGGTGCGCTTTGGCCAGGGCTGTGACGGCCTTCTTGCGACGGTGACTGCC
>DAIDHM010000198.1 GCA_027459705.1 Ktedonobacteria bacterium
GCCGTTGAAGCCGCGGTGGCACGGGCGATTTCAGCAGGTGCGCGAACCGCGGATATCAGCGGCAGGCAGCTGGATCCTCAGTCGCCTACATCCTCTGGGAATGAAACAGCCAGTTACTCGCCCATTACGCCACTCTCAACCGCTGCGATGACCGCGGCGATTTTGCATACCCTCGCATAATCGCGCAACCACAACGCATGCATGGGTGCCACTATCCCATTATCAATATTGGGTGCTGGCAGGCCTCTCCGGCAATGCCGTGCCATAGATACTCGCCGCCACTTTTTCGGTCATCGCCTTGAGTGGGAAAAATGCTGTTTCTGGCTGCCGACGATGTGTTAGAATATGCACAATGCTTAACGCTCGTTGGCGTCATTATGCTGTCGGCGTTGCAGTGTCTCTCGCATGGTGCTCGCGTGTACACCGTCAGCCACGTCTTTCTGAAATGTGATACCCAGCGATCGGGCTTCTGCAGGTTCAAAACGCCAGTAGGTACCAATCAAGCGATTCTCTTTCGCCATTGTCATCGTTCACATCATGGCAATGGCTCTACTGATCAAAACGGAGGGGCGCTGGCCTGCATGTCGTATGGCAGGGGTATCAGCGCTAGAACTTTGATGAAGGTGCTCTTTGCCTGCCAGCCAGCGTATGGCCATGTGCATCCATTGATCCCATTGGCCCGGCAGCTTATGACAGAAGGTCATGAAGTCGCATTTGCCTGTTCGCCATCGTTTTGCCCAATCGTTGAAGCATTTGGCATGCGGTGCTATCCAGCAGGACTCGACTGGCTCGAAGCCGACGCGGAGAAGACCTTTCCCGCGCTGCGTGGCATGTCGCTCCCCGATCAGCGGATATGGTGGCTGAGCAATATCTTCGCGGGTGCGGTGGCTAAGGCAATGGTGCCCGATCTGGTGGAGATCGGTCGTTCCTGGCGCCCCGATGTGGTCGTGCGCGACTACTGGGAATTTGGCGCCTCCATTGCTGCAGAGATTCTTGAGATCCCACATGCGACGGTTGGTCTCGGTACCTTCCTCCCGATGGAGATACTCAAGGCCGTGATAAGCCAACCAATAGCAAGCTTACGCCTTGAGGCCGGACTCCCGCCCGACCCGGATTTGCAGCGACTCTATCACTATTTGTACCTACATTTTGCCCCTCCATCTTACTTGCCAACTCAGGCCACGGTGCGGGTCGCGCACGCACTTCGTCCATTGATCTTTGACAAGGGCAACGGAGAACAGGTACCATCCTGGGTAACCGAATTATCCGCCCGACCAACGGTGTATATGACGCTCGGAACGGTGTATAATAAGGTTCCAGGCATTTTCGAGGCGCTGCTTGATGGCCTTCGAGATGAGACAGTCAACGCGGTGGTCACCATCGGACATGACCAGGACCCGGCACGTTTCGGTCAGCAACCGGCCCATGTGTACATAGAGCACTACATTCCGCAATCATTTTTGCTACCATACTGCAACGTGGTTATCTCCCATGCTGGCTATAACACCGTGATGGCAGCTTTGGCCCATGGTCTGCCCCAAATATTGATTCCATTGTCCGCAGATCAACCCTTTCATGCAGAGCGCTGTGCCGAATTAGGTGTTGCGCGCGTGCTCGATCCGGACAATTTGCGTGGCGCGGCACTTCGAGATGCCCTGCACGCGGTGCTCACCGACGCTTCCTACCAGAACAAGGCACAACGTCTCAAGCATGAAATACAGGCACTCCCAGGCCCGGAGCGGGCCGTTGAATTGCTTATGCAACTTGCTCATGACAAGCAGCCGATCCTGACGAACTAACGCGAATTCACCAATCTCGGCAGACAATATCCCATGATTCCGCGCCTCCTGCCTGTTCTTTTAGCTCTGAGCATTGGAAGACTTGTGGGGGAGGCGCTGAATTTGCGGTTCGTCTAACATCAATCATAGATGGGGATAAATTTCGATCTCATGATTAATGTCAGTTTGTTCGGAGCAAAAGGAACTGGTATTGAGCTAGACTTCACCTATATGGAATGCTCACACATCAGCCAGGGCATCGCGACCCGCGGCAAGGGCTATGTCCATCCCGGCGACCTCTGTACCGCCCCCTGGGCGATCACGCGTGTGGTGCGCGCTGCCGCGCGCATTGCTCGCGATCGGCGGCGTCTGCTCACCAGTGTCGATAAAGCCAATGTATTGCACACCTCGCGCTTGTGGCGCGAAGTCACCGAACGGATTGTCGCGGCGGAATTTCCGGAGGTGCGGCTGCG
>DAIDHM010000134.1 GCA_027459705.1 Ktedonobacteria bacterium
AGGTTCACTCTGTGGATTCCCGAGATGTTTACTCCGCAGCAGTCGTTGCGGCAGAAACCCGTTCAGCGACGGGATAGACGCTGACGCGTTTCTTATCTTTCGTCTCGTGTTCGAACTTCACCGACCCATCGATCTTCGCGAAGAGGGTGAAATCGCGACCCATACCAACATTTGTACCGGGACGGATGCGGGTACCACACTGGCGAACGATAATGGATCCGGCCTGGATAACCTGCCCATCATAGCGTTTCACGCCGCGCATCTTTGGATTGGAGTCGCGGCCGTTACGTGAACTGCCGACGCCCTTCTTATGAGCCATTGTTTATCGTTCTCCTCTGTCTCTCGCGTCCACTCAGTCTTCGGTCGCGGCGACCTCGGTGGCGGCCACGGTCCCTGCTACGCTAGTGCCATTGATAGTGACGTCATCAATGGTCAGATACGTGTAATTCTGGCGATGTCCGGTCTTGCGACGGTAACGTTTCTTTGATTTGAATTTGAAGACGATGATCTTTTTGCCGCGTCCCTGGCGCGCGACGGTTGTTTGGACACTGGCACCCGCGACAAAGGGTTGACCGATGAGCGTCTCATCATCAGTGGCGACCAGCAATACGCGGTCGAGCTCGTACGTGCTTTCGGGAGGAAGTGGTAACAATTCCACTTCAATCGTCTGGCCTGGGCGCACTTTGTATTGCTTGCCCCCGGTCTCAACTACTGCGAACATTGATCTTTGACTCCGATTCGTATGTCCACCCTGGTGGCATCCATTGAGGGGTGTCTGGGGAATGCGTTCTCAGGCCACCCAGACGATGATCCCTGGCAGCATTGCTCATGATAGCACCCGGTTTGCGGATTGTCAACTCGCTGGGAGCTTTGGATCATAGGGGAGCAGGCATACTGCGGCATCGTTACCCTCCCTACCAAACCTTACCCGCGAGGCGTGCGAGACACCCGTTATGCTGTGGCGTCCCCGTCAAGAAATGTTGTTACCAATCCCGCCAACGCAGGGTGGGGGAGGATGGTGAAATGATCCGCGCCGGGGAGGATGGTGCACTGGCTAAGGGGTCGGCCTTTTGATGCGCCATCGGCTTGGCCGCCGCCCCGCATAGCAAACATCTCCAGCGCGTGGGAGGCACGGATGCTATCAGCGTCCCCAATCGCGATCATCGTCGGCGACTGCAGCCCTGCGAATTCCGCTGACCAATCATAAGCCGTGAGCAACAGATCGCGAACTTTCACCACAACCGAAGGTGCTGCGAAAGGAATATTCTCAGGCTGAATTGCTGCCATCCCGGCCAGGACTTCAGGATACCAGCCGTCCTGACGACACGCCGATGAAAGGATCACCAGTTTCCGTACCTGTTCGGGATGCCGTATCGCGACATTCTGGGCAATCAAGCCTCCAAACGAGTACCCCAACACATCAACTGCTGGGATGCCGAGGTGTTCGAGCAGTGCTGAGACATCATCCGCCAGATCTGCAAATGACATGGGCCGGGCACTATCCGCCGTATGTCCATGCCCTTGTGGCTCGATAGCAATGACCTGCCGAGTGGCGGCAAGTGGCGCAAGGATGGGCGTCATCGCCGCTACCGGCATGAAGCCGCCAGGGAGCAGCACCAATGGGAGTGCCGCGCGAGTGGTTAGTTTGCTCTCACCATGTAATTCATAATACAGCTCAAGGCCGTGAATAGGAGCAAAATGACCGAGCTCACTGTGAGTGCCTGGTTCGCTTGTATCGTCGCTCAATTGTGCCACCCGCTCTCCTTACAAACACTTGCTGTGCCACGCAGCTATCCGCAGCAAGCCAAATGATCTCAGCGCTTCCAGTATACTGCAATGGCGTCTATGCTGAACATCATGTTGGCGAGCCATGCGTCGTATGGCATGAGTTCGAGCCATCGGCATGCATCCACGCGGAGGAAAGCATGCGGGTCTTCCATCTCGGCCGCCTCGCATCACCCACGTCCGATAAGAACATCAGGTTATATGATATTTGGAAATTCACCACAACCATCTGGCTGGTTGCGCAAGGTTTCACGGATCCGGGCCGTAGGAAGTACGGGGGTCGCTACAGGCCACAGCACCAACGACCGACCCTCAGCGCGGTGGGTCCTTATTATCGCGCTGAAGCGGCGACATCAGCAATGCCCAATGGCGCTGGGGAAGCTTCAGACCCGCCAGAGGTGGCCTGAAAACTGCCAGACTCCGCGAATGCGATTTCCTGCGCAAATGCTAGAAGCGGTGGCGCCACTCCATCGTGCCACCAGATAAATGGCGGCACACGCGGATCGCGCTGGACGCAGAGATGGGTTTTGCCCGTCACAATGCCACGAAGATCAAACCGTCGACCAATGCGCATGCAGATATACGGGATATCACCTAACGGGCCGTGACTGAAGGTATCGGCTACATTCGCCACGCTCAATAGCGCAATACCATTCCCGCGTGCCCAGGCGCCTAACCCACGGTATGGGGCTGTAACATAATTGTGTGCCCAGGTCACGATGCGATGGGGAGAGACCTGCTGTGTCCCTGGATTGAGTCGCAGGTAGGTACGAACCACTGGAAAGATCCGATCGAGGCGACCGGGGCGTTCATTGGCGATTGGCCAACCCGTCCAGATGCGTGCTGGGCCAGTGACGGCGGCATCCATCGTCACAGCCGCGCGGATTGGTCGGGCGGGATTAGGGACCAAGCCATCACGCAGATCTGCCAGGTATTGCAGGACAGCTGAGCCGCCGGCACTGTGACCAAAGAGATAGATCTGACCCGAGCCCTGCGCGACATTAAGGAGTTGCGCCAGCCGCTGACCTGCGATACGGGCAAAATGCACTTCGACATAGTGAACGTGGCGTTCAACCCAAGCATCCCAGGCAGCCCCAGGCGCGATATCTTCGCGATCGGGATAACGAGCCCGCATCGTCAAGGCCAGGTGATCGAGCCATTGATGCCATTGGCGAACACCGACACGCTTCAACCAGGGAACCACTGGGATACCGAAAAGAAAGACCAGCATGTCATCCACTTCGGGCAATGGGAGATCCGGCGGATCGGTGGTGCAGTTGAGAGATCGTGCTAACTGTGTGCGTAATGCGGCGACCTCCTCGACGCGCCGCTGTCTGAGGCGATCGCGGATTCTGGTAAGTCGCTCGCGAGTGATAGGAGCAAACAGTGGAGCAGTTTGGCGCATCCGCGCGATTTTTGGATGGATCAGCGAGACAAATGAGAGCAGGCAGAAGAGCGTCGCGACCCAGATCGCCCGTACCGCCCACGGAGCCTGCCGGTCTCGCTGTGAAACTTCCATAGGTACCACCATGATTGCGAATAAAGATCATCTCACCGAGATGGATCAACTGCCATTATAGCATAATCAGCAGACGAAGAAGCCAAACACTATGGTCACATATTGCTCAAAAATCACCCTGATAGGATCCTATCAGGGTGATTTTT
>DAIDHM010000242.1 GCA_027459705.1 Ktedonobacteria bacterium
CAACCTTCGGGGTAAAAAAAGCCCCGAAGTCTCTTTAGACTTCGAGGACGATCCGCCCTGATCGGGCGGCCCGTGGTACCACCTCGGTTGAGCGCGTGACGCGCTCCGCTCATCCACAGACCCGCACGTGCGGAGCGTGGCGCCAGGGATAACCGACGGGCGTACGTCGAGCGGCCTCAACCGTATAATGCGCTACGGCAGTCGCTGGCAGATAGCCGTTATGCTGAATGGTTCAGGAGCCACCTGAGTTTGGCTGGTCCTGTGGAGCATGCGTGTTAGCGTCTGTAGATCACGCGTCCCACTTGCGCGGGTACGCATGGGCAGAGGTTAAATACACAGCAACCGTAGTTTATCAGCGACTATCCACGCGGGTGGGTTCGAGCGTCTTCCAGCACCGGCTCTCATCAACCCGGCTTGCTGTGGCCTGTTGTGGCGCTATACTAATCCCGCTGACCTCAAACAGAGGTATTGGGATCAGTATCACACATCCGGTTGCAAAGCGCAAGGCAGTATTTTGCTTGCTTCATGCGTGCGGTGTGATAGCCAGCCGTTCCGGGGGATCCGACTGATCAGCTGCGACGATATCAGCAGTACAAAATCCACACTTGATGGCTTTGGCTGGGATCGCATTCAGGCAATATGGGCAATCACGTGTCGTAGGCTCGGGCGCAATCTTTTCGCTACGTCGCAGTCGAGTGAGCGCATTGATCGGTTTGACGACGAAGAAAAACACGACTGAGGCGATGATCAGAAAACTCACCACCGTGTTGAGGAGATCGCCAGTCTTGAATTGGCTATGATTCCAGGTGAGATAGTATTGCGAAAAATCCTGTTTCCCACCCAGCGCCGCGACGAGCGGGGTAATGAGATCGGTAACCAGGCCATTGACAATGGCATTGAAGGCGGCACCGATGACAACACCTACCGCAAGATCCACAACATTGCCGCGCAGGATGAAGGCTTTGAATTCCGCTGCGAGCGAAAACGCTTCGCGCTCGACAACTTTAGTATCGGCCGCGATAATCTTGACAGCCTTCTTGATAATCGGACGTTCGAGTTCGTGCGGAGCATTGCCATGTGATTGGGTGGGCGGGGTAGGGACAATGGTTGGTTCTTGAGACATTCTGAACTTTCCTCGTAACTCGTTGGTTTGCCCATAGTATAACGATGTTTGTGACGTGGATCAACCTTTGTGTTTCCCATATGGGGCATGTTCTCATCGTGGTTTGTTGGCCATGGAGATGTGACAGGGCGCTCACCCTTGCCGGAAAAACGCAGCGGGACCCAGGCGAAAGCAACTGATTTATGCTTTGACCCATAGAGGCATCGCATCGTGATCCATCCCAAAAGCATGGGCGATCTCGTGCAGGAGCGTCGCGCGCACCTGGTGGCGGATACGGATCGGATCATAGAAACAATAGCGTTCGATTGGCCCACGAAAGATGGTGATGCGCGCGGGTGCCACAGCGCCACTCGCGCCTTGCGCAGTCAACGGAACGCCTTCATACAATCCCAGCAATAATGTGCCCGACGTTACCGGACCACCGGGCCGCGCGCGGAGTTGACGCAACAACAGATACCCGGGCTCTTGTTCAATCACGATCGCGACGTTGCGCAACTCGTCGGCGAATTCATGTGGTAAGCTGGCAATCACCGCATGGATCAAGTCCGCGAAATCATCAGGCCCCACTGCATGATCCGCCGGTTGCGCTGCTGCGTCTCCTGCTTCTCCACTGGTCGATAGCACAGCGTCGGCAGGTTCGCTTCCTGTGGCGGGTTCGTCACCGAATGCCGACTGCGCATCGTCCCAGGTAAAATCCTCTTTGATGATAGTCTGTGCGGCGGTGTGGGCAAAACGATTGACCGGGCCCTGGCGGGCAAAACTCAGGAGGGCGACTGACCCGGCGGCCAGCATGATCAGGAGCGCAATGAGTGAACCTGGCCCACCCATGCCGCCGCGAATGCCTAACAAGGCGATCAATGCGATAATTCCACTGACTAACCCGATAAACGTACTCAGCCCATTCTCATCGGCGGTCTCTGGCTGCCAGGTGCGCGACATGCGCATACCTGGTATGGGGGCCATCCCCCCTCCCTCGAACGGAATGCCCTGGGTAAGGTGTTGATTGGAATCTGGTCGCGTAAAACGTTCGGCATCATAGTCGGCACGGCGTTGTGCATCCCCCAACACTCGATAGGCTTCGGTCAGCAATCGCATACGCCGTTCTGCCTGATCGCGTACCTCATCAGATGCAGCGCGATAGCCATCGGGGTGCCAACGTTTGGCGAGTTGGCGATACGCATGACGAATATCTTCATCACTGGCCTGGGGGCTCACGCCAAGCAGAGCATAGTAATCAACTGACTCGGTGCGCGCCATACGCCGTGTGTCCCTTCATTTACAAACCACTCACTCGCATCAATTGTATGCTATGAGACGAAGCCTCACCAGGTTAATGAACATGAGTCAGCAATAGCCCCAATGCAGCGGCGAGGCGAACGACCAACTCGTTCGCCTCGCCCCTCAACATACCGATTTCTGATATGATCAATTGCCATGATGTGCTATGGAGTATGACTGTGCACTCAGCCTTTATGCATTGCCAAATATCAGCGCGGCAACAAAGACGAGCGCGCCACTCCCAATGACCTGGACCATAGAGAGACCCCAGCTGGTGCCAAAGAAACGGTGTCGTATGGCGGAGATCACGAGCAATTCGACGGCGACGACCACATAGGCCGCATACAAGGCAACATGGAGATCAGGGATAAGGAAGGGCAACGTATGGAGCGCGCCACCGAGAAAAGTCATCAAGCCAGTGATGATGCCCCGCACAATGGGATTCCCGCGACCGGTCAATTTGCCATCATCCGAGAGACCCTCGGCAAATGCCATGCTGATACCAGCACCCGTGGCGGAAGCCATGCCCACCAGAAATGCCGTAAAGGGATGTCGCGTCGCGAAAGCTGTCGCGAAAATTGGCGCAAGGGTGGAGACAGAACCGTCCATCAGGCCAGCCAGGCCAGGTTGTACGACCCGTAATACAAAATGTTGAGCTTCTTCCTCAATGGCAACGGAAGGAGCCAAACTCTGATCAACACGGCGCGCCGCATTGAACATACCAAATGCCATAAGGACCTTTGCCATGGTCACTCGCCAAGAATTTCGCGCGGTGGTCATGCGATGTCTCCTCCAGGGGCGTCAACTTCGTTCAGGTGTCTGGATTGCCCGAGCTTCGCCTATGACAGAAATCGGTGACAATGCAGATGCCTGGCAGATCGGGCAGAAGCCGTAATATTGTTCAGAACGGGTCACAATTTGAAAACCTGCAACGTGGTCAGGCAACACCATGGGCTGCGTGACCTCCGGGACATCCATAACGCGATGACAGCGCATGCAGATGACCTCAGCGTGGGGAGTAAGGTCAGGATCGAAATGGGTATGCCCATCACCGGTATCAAAGCGTCGAACCTCACCCCATTCGACTAATTCGTTGAGCGTACTATACAGGGTTGTCAAGGATAATCCCGGTAATATGGGCTTGAGTCGTACGTAGAGATCATCCGCGGTCGGATGACTGTGATCCTGAGCCAACATCTGCCAGATGAGGAGTCGCTGCGAGGTTACTTTGCCTCCCCGTGCCCGAACGATTTGGGTGAGGACATCGATACTGCGCATACGTAGATCCTTTCTGCCCCTCATGCCGACGATAATTTGTAATCATTACAAATACATAGTTATTATAATCAAAATCAAGCGCCGATGCAAGAGGAATTGAGGACATTTTGTAAAATAGGGACTTCTGGTTACATCTTGTGGAGGGAATGCACTGCAAAGAGCATCGCAGATAGCAATGATCGTTTGCCAAAATTTATGTCGGCAATGTCTGTAAGCGCGATGGGGGCGAGGTATGAGGGGTTCACGAAGCGGGTGAAGCGGACTGGTGGGGACGCAGGCATGAGGAAGCTTTTGTCCCTTGTATAACATCATACCTGCGATAAGATAAGCATCTATGATTGCTGCATCAGAGCAATTCAGATGCTGCCATGCTGAGATAGTGGAGTGCCTGTTTTAAATTCACCAACTGTTCAACACAGCAAGACTCCGCGTAAGCAGTACCTAGCAGGTACATGCTGGTTATCTGTTCAAACATCCTGGAAGTTTGGGTGTGGGTCCGTTGAAATGTATGCAACATGTGGATGCTCCGATCAAATGCTTGAGAATCATGGTTGAGTTGGCCAATTTTGATCCATGCATGTGCATTGCGCAGTTCTTCCAGCATTCCGGAATTACTGCAACCGCGCCACATCATCTCTTCGTTCGGCTGCAATATTTCTTGATAAAGTGCAACGCTGTGCATGAGTCGAAATTCCTCTGGCCAACCACGATATATCTCAAATATCTTGATTAACAGCGATCGAAAAGTTATAAACGGTCGAAAGATCTCCTGACCGACCACCAATTTTTCTTGAAAAGAGATCTGTTTCAGTTCTGTGTCCATGAAGATCATCGCGGCGATGGCGGCATCTATTTCTTGATCGCCGGCTTTTTGTACAAGATGTTGCAGACGTTCAAGGATTGCGTACATTACATGCGATTCCATTTTGTCCTCCTAACTAATGAGCTACAGATGCTCGTATCGACTCCGTCCTCTACTATACCTGAGTGACGAGGCAACTCATGTGGGGCTGATATGCCAATTTGGCACGACGTGCATCGCGCCTATTCAGAAGATTCCGCGTGAATGTGGGGGCAATATGCCATATGTGAGTCCGGCGTCTTACGCAAGAAATTGATTGACGATACATTTGAACACGTTATACTAGTGGATAGGGTCCGCACCCACGTACCGGCGCGGCCCGGACCATCTTTAGGAGTAACATTACATGTCATTGGCCAGATCCCGTCGATTCCCATTGATCATGGCGTATGCGGCGGTCTATGTGTTCTGGGGATCGACGTACCTGGCGATTCGGTTTGCCGATGCCTCTATGCCGCCGCTGTTGATGGCTGGCGTTCGGTTCTTTATCGCTGGTCTCATTCTCTTCCTCTTCGCCATTCTGCGCCAGGGCGCGCGGCCAACCATGGCAACATGGCGTTCTACTGCTATCATTGGTTTATTCTTGCTCGTCGGCGGCAACGGCATGGTAGTCTTCGCCGAAAAAATTGTGCCTTCAGCCCTGGCCGCGCTGCTGATCTCGATCTCGCCGATCTGGATGTTGCTGGTGGATTGGATCCGCCCACACGGAGTGCGACCGAAGGCCGCGGCGATTTTTGGTGTTCTCTTAGGCTTCGGTGGGGTAGCCTTATTGATCGTGCCGAATATTCAGTCGATCCCACCGCTCGACATTCTCTCATTTTGTCTGATCCCATTCGCGGCACTGAATTGGGCAATTGGCTCTGTCTATGCCCGTCAGGCCAAACTCCCCACCTCACCCATCCTCTCGAACGGGATGGAAATGATTGCTGGTGGTGTTCTGTTGATACTGTTAGGCTCCGTCACAGGCGAGTTGCCCCAGGTGCATCTGAGTGCAATATCGGCGCAATCCTGGTGGTCACTGGGATTTCTCATTGTGTTTGGATCGATTGTTGGCTTCTCGGCCTACACCTATATATTGAAACAGAGCCCACTTGCGTTGGCATCAACCTATGCCTACGTCAATCCAATCGTCGCGGTCTTTCTTGGGTGGGCGCTGGCGGGCGAGCAGATTGGGCCGCTGACCTTGTTGGCCGCTGGGGTGATTGTCGCGTCGGTATTCATCATTATCTCGCTTCGCACACCGTCCCAACCACCCACGCAAGCGGCACTTGTCGAAGTTCCGGCACCCACCGTGGTCACGGCGTTGGATGAATGACCACTGCTCGGAATGTGGTCCACCTATCCCACCTGCGCCATCGTTGGTGACGGGCCTAGCAGCAGTTTGCGCAACAATGGAAAGGGCGGCGCGCCAGCTCCGAGGATCGTGTCATGGAGCTGCTGCGCTGACCAGTGTGGGTAGCGTTGCCGCAAATCAGCCCGGAGTCGCAAGAGCAAGAGTTTACCCAGCGTATAGTTGAGGTAACCCGGGTCGCGCGCGCCGCGCAGAGCTTCCTGGCGCGCGCGGATCGGTGAAAAAAACGCTTCGCGTGTGATGAAATCCGCTGCCTCCGCGATTGACATATCTTCCGTATGCAGTCGAATCGCGACTATCAGCCGACAATCGCGCAGCAAGGCCATGCTCAGTTGATGTAATTCATAGCGTGGATCGTCACCGTGATAACCACTCTCGACCATCATCTGTTCCGCATAGTGTGCCCAACCCTCGACAAATGACGTACAGGTAAAGAGTCGGGCGGCATCACTTTGGGACTGCGCAAGATGGAGAAATTGGAGATAGTGGCCAGGCCACGCCTCATGAATGGAGGTATTGGAGAGGCCTGGAATCGACTGCTTCGCCAACCAGGACTCACGTTGTTGCGGTGTCCAGGCGGGATCGGGCAGGGTGAGGTAAAAAAAGGCATCGGTAGCAGTCTGCTCAAATGGGCCTGGTGCATCCATGAATGCTGAGCCGTTGCGCATGAACGGCGGTGTTTCCTGGACGAGGCATCGCAATTCCGCTGGTAGACTCACAATTTGGCGATCGTTGAGAAAGCGGCGCAGGTCTTCGAGGATGGTCCGCGTCACCGTGAGCAATTGCTCAGCGGGAGGGTGGTTACGGCCAGTGGAGAGCATTGCCGTACCCGGTGCCATGCCGAGTTTACCCGCTACCTCATTCATCCGCGCATGATTGCGTTCGAGGTCGGCCATCCCAATCGCGAGTAATTGTTCGATCGGCAGATCGATGCCCTCTTGGGCAGCAATCAAGCCACGCAAGAGCGGCGCACCTAATGCCAGGCGGTCATCGGCATGACGCAAGCGCCCAGTTAAAAAGCGAGCAAATTCATGATACGCAGCGATTGCCTGGCGATTGACTCGCATGAACAGGGCAGCACGTTCTGGATCATGCGTCCGACGAACGATGCCGAGCAGATCACCCCCATGGAAACGCGCTAGACCATCATAGAGAGGAATGCTCTGCTCCAGGGTCAACCGTGGCAAATTTTCTCGCAGATTCTGACGAGCTGCCTGAAGAATGTCTGGAATAGCGCCGATATGCTTGATGAGCGCGTCCACGCGGTCTTCTAATGGAGCATAATGACGCTTGATGTACACGGAGACATCGAGCGCCGCCAGATAACTCAGCGGATTGAGCGTATGCGGCCGCCACTGTGCCCACCGAAATGATTCGGCCCGTGCGTGAGCAGATACAAGATGTGCATCCCAGAGCGCCACCTGTGCGGGATCTTGCCAGAGGGCCTCGCTTTGGCTTTGGTCAAAGGTGGCGTCTTCCAGAAGCGAGCTCAGCTGTGTACTTGTCGCCTGCAGTGTTGCGATGCCACGGGCGATGGCTGGCGGCGACCAATCTGGCACCTGTCCGTCATACTGATGCAGACCAGCACTGATAGCTACGTGAGGATTCAAGGCTGCCCAATTGTCAATATACTGTCGGACGAGCGTCGTGCACAGATGAAGTCGATCGGCACCATCCACAATGCGTTCTCCGCGATCTCGCCAAAATACCAGTTTGACCGCCGGGGAAAGCGGTCCTGCGTGCCGTCAGAACTCTGCTGGTTGTGTCTACCATATCACAAGACTTGTGTCTTTTTCCACTGGATTTCAGGGGGATGTCGTCGAAGTCGTCATCTCCCAGGCTAAGATCGCCGACCCACCCGATGGTACATATTGAATGCGTGGCATGACTGCCGCCGTCGTGAATGTTGGGTCGAGCAAGAAAGCGATCTCACCACTGACAGAGCCCAATGGAGGTAATACGCCCATACCCAGCGGGTTACCCAGGTCTGCATAGTCCTCGTGGCGTGCCTGGCCATTCACAGTGAGGAGGAAATTGTAGCCTGAATATTGCAAAAGCTGACTGGGTGATGTGTTCACCATCCGCACTTGAAAAATATAGAAGAGCATACCTTTGGGCGCTTGCACGATGATCGTCGCGGGCAAGGTCGCGGCGAGGGTTACGGTCATCGTCACCCCACCCGCACTCTGGGTCGCACCCATCCCCAGCGGTGCAGGCGCCGCCACGGGGAGGCTTGGCGCCACCGTCCCTTGCACCCCTACAGTCACACGTGTGGTCGCCGCCGACGGCCATTGCACCCCGCGCACGATCCAGCGCGCTGCGAGTAACGCGCTCGCGAGTATCAAGAGAGCTAGTAACAAGGTGAAACCTGCCCGCAAGGATCGCCAGACAGCAGCTCGCCGATGCAGTTGCGCGCGTGCGAGGCCAGACCGTTGACTGGGAAAGGGCAGGGGCTCCATCCCATCGGTTATACCCCGTCGAGGACGTTCGGCCTCAGCGTCATCCCAATCTCGCAGAAACACTGTACTCTCCCTCTCAAAGCGCTACTCAGCCTCGCTCTCAGCATACTGGAGGGGGCCAAATGTCCATGGTGGGAGTGTCTCCGGTTAGTCTTGTGGCGTGGTATCTTCAGGTGGATCATTGGGCAAGAGTTCGCAATCAAAGCGGACAATGCCGGCCTCGCGATCCACCGTTGTCCGCGTGACTTCTAAGCGAACTACATCCCCGATGCCCTGGGGAATATCCTCGAAACCGATGATCCGAGCTTCGGATTGCACTTCGGGTCGCGCGAGCCGTGCAATCATACAACGAACATATGGACGTTCCTGGCCACCAAAACTGGCCCGAAGTCCCGTCTCTTTAGAGAGAATCGTACCAACGAGGAGCATTCTTCTACCTCCCAAGCGCTCAACCTAGCCCGCGTCAAGGTATTGGACCAGGCTGTGGGTCTGTGTCCTTGAGTTACAAAACGCAAACCGGACGCATGTAGCCTGCTCGCATGGCATGCACCGCCGCCCGCATTCGTATGCTACCATACTGTTACCTGGTCTGGGAACGACGCGACCAGTATCGGGACTATTCATGCAGCGATCGATCGCCATCACCATTCGTCACCAGTTGTCGCGGCCACAGGTGCGTTCCCGCGGATCTCTTTTCTAAAATAAGACATGCACTCTGCACTTGCTTCAA
>DAIDHM010000243.1 GCA_027459705.1 Ktedonobacteria bacterium
AAACCTGTTTTCTGCGCGAAAAGTGGGGGGATTTGCGAAACGCCTGCAGTGGCTCCCCATCTGGGTTGAAGCACTGAGGGCAATTGACCAATGCTGAAAAAGGGGTGGATGAAGCAAGCATATCGGATCGGTTTGCGAACGAGCTTGCTTATCGAGGGTATTTTTCGCCATCTTACAGATTTCCGATCTTGATCCTGGCACGCAACGTATCCTGCTTTTACCTATGAAGACCCCAACGATCTTGACAGACTATCGCCAAGATCGTTGGGGATCACGAGAGTCAGAGCATGTCGTTGCAGAAGCGGCGGAATTCGCAGGCGACACACCGCGCCGCTGTCGACGGTGGCGCTGGCATCATTTCGCTGACGATCGCCGCCTGCACCGCGGCAATCGTTGTCTGCGCTTTGGCGAGCAATCCTGGGGTGATGGAGATTGCTTCAACGCGTTTGTCTGGGATATGGTAGATGAATCCACGTTTCACCGTCACATTCCAGGCTTCCATGAGCAGGAGCGCGTACGCTGCGAGTTGCAGTTTGAAATGCGCTCTCCCATCCCCTTCGCTCAGCTTGAAATCCACGACGACCGCCTCGGTCGTGTCGATGCGTATGACGAGATCGATGCGTCCCGAGAGGCCTAACTTCTGCGAAATGATGGGTACATCATACTGTCGTTCACCTGTCGTGAGGCCGTAGGCATGGAGTGATCGCCGCTCTTCGAGGTCGGCAATATCATCATGCGCCGCAATACCCGCGCGCATACTGTAGGTGACTGGGCGGATGCGTGGCAGGCAATAACGGTAGTACACCACCCGTGGACAATAGGCCCACTGTTTCAGATCGGTCACTTCCAGGATCGCGCGATCAGTCTGAGGAGTTGTCACGTTCGGCATCCGGATCTCCTTGTTCGATGGTGTGCTGATGTTGCCAGGTCGTTTCGTTGACCGGCAAGAGCAATACCTTTGCCGCGCGTCGGCCGATGATCGTCCGGACACGCAGCAACAATTCCCGTTGATGTGTCATCGACAATTCGCCCACGAATGCGCTCCACTGCAGGCGTGCAAGTCCATAATCCAGACAGGCATCGGCAACTTTGGTGCGCGTGCGATCGTGGGGAATGTCATAGAGCAGCAAACACCGCATCACTCACCACCCCATCACGAAGGGCTGCCAGACGGCGAGATCCCCACGCACAAAGGTCGCGATATGGCGCGCCTCAGATTGCAGGATGCATCGCACTGGTTGCCGCTTGCCTTCGTACAATTCGGTGCTCTCCATCCTCTCGAGAATTTTCTCCGCGATCCGCTTACGTGTTGCGGAGTTGAAGCGGCCATCATCTTCGGTCTCGAAGGCGATCCCTCGATTGACCATACCGATAATCGTGCGATCGACGACTGGCTGGCGGAAGAGCTCGATCAGGTCGCACACCATGCTGAACTTGCCCGGGCGATCGGCATGCAAGAACCCCGCGTAGGGATCGAGACCCGCCAGGACCAGCACGCGTTCCACCTGGCTATACAGCACACCATAGCCATAGTTCAACGCCATGTTGAAGATATCGGGTGCACCGCGGGTCTCGCGCCCTGGCCATGCCAGCTCAGCAGGGATGATCCGCGCAATCGCGCCCCAGTATCGCGAAGCGGCGCGCCCCTCCACTGACATGAAGCGCTCGCGGGCGGCATCGATGGTGGGCGCATCGATCGCCTCGGCCTCGGCGGTGTGATCTGCCAGGATCGCGGCCTCGGCTTGCAACCATTCGAACAGCTCAGGTGCGGTCTCTTTGCGATATTTCGCGATATAGCGCAATAAGGCCCGCTGATTCGCGATCTTGCCACAGACGATCAGCCGCGCTAACTGCACACCCAGGCGATCGGTATAAGCCAGGATCTGCGCCCGGCGTGTCATGACGGTGCCGGTTAATCCGGCGGCATAGAGGGAGGCCAGTGGCGTCCCGGTCTCCTCCAGAAAATGGATCGGGATCCCTTCATCCGCGCAGACTCGGATGACATCACTGCTGACGCTGACGCCGTTGCCCACGACGATGACTTGTTGCAGATGGATCAGCGGCGCTTCCTGCACGGTCTTGCCCTCGCGCGAGACGCGCAACCGCCCCTGGTGCTTGCCGAGGAAGATGCCCCGGCCCTCCACGATTAATTCCATAGCCCGTTTCTCCTCTCCACATCCACCAAACATCCAATATGGCGGATGCGATATCCTCAGCGGATCGAAGCGAGGAGGAATGGGGCTATCTACTATTTGTCACGATCTCTAGCGTCGCTATTCCTGGTCGATTTGGGATAAATTGAAGTTGCACTGCCGCTTTATTACTGAATGACCCGGGTAGCCAACAGAATGGAGTTTCCAACTTCTCGGACTCCCTGTCATGCGGGGTGCTGTCGTGGGTATCGCGTCCAACAATAGGCTCGATCTGTCCCCGCATATCGGTTAGATGTGGATGCACCGCTACGAGTAATGGGAATGGATGCGCAGAATCACATTGCAAAAGGGGTTCTTTATCCTGAATAGTCGTAAGATAGGTGAGCGATCCCTCCGTCAAACGACCAAATCCACGGGTTTGCTTACCGCCAATTGTGACACTGGCAAGCGCAGTGCTCAGCGATATCCCGCCAATGCTAATGCCATCCTTATCTGCATGGACTGATTCGTATGAACGCGCCCAGAGATTCCCAACCAGCCAGAAGAAGTCACCGCGCTGGCTACCGGAGAGCATGCGTGGCGAAATATACTCGATTTCGAAGAGTTGACCCTCGGCGGCGAGCGTACCACCTCCACCATGCTCAATGGCGGTCCCAACACTGGATGCCAGCACCATCCGCTCCATTGCCTGTGCGGGAAAATCACCGTAATATAAACCTGCCTGTGTATAGCGTGGTGCCCATGGTGCTTCAGTGGGGCCGGATGCTAGAAACCAGGCTTCGAAACGGAGGTGCTCCTGCGCTAACTTTTGTATATCTTTCCAATTCGGTTGACCATCTGCCTCGGCTTGCAGTCGCGCGATCGTATCCACCAGCACCGCCCAGATGTTGCGCCCCGGCACCCAGAGCCGTGTCCGCGCGATAGTGCCGATGGTGCGATACCCGATATGTAACGGACTCGCCAGCCGCCACGCCAGCCGGTAGCGATGCCACTCACTTGCCATTCGTGCTCCCCACCTTCCCCTTCTCCGCTTCCGCTTTGGCATGGTACCGCGCATAGATCAGAGTACGTTCCATGACACGTTTTACGAGCAACAATGCGGCGAGATTTTGCAGCATGTGGTTAGTTTCAGGTTGCTGCAGGAATAAGGCAACATCTGGCAGATAGTCCGCATGCACTGCATTGATCATCGCTTGTAAATTCATGGTCAACGCAGCAGCAGCACTCATATCTTTGTCTGTTCGTGCGGCCAACCAGAGAAATGCCGCATAGACGCCGTGTTCCTGGAGAACCCCCAGCGTCCGAGTGATGAGATTCTCCGCTTTTTCAGCCGCCTTATCCGCACCATACGCTGTTATGACCTTGGAAGTCGTCGGTTGCGCATGACTGGCGCAAAACAGATCGAGATTGTGCCGCGATTCCGCCAGGGTCAAGCCTGTCATTGCGCACCCCCCACCAACACACGGAGCCGACCCATGCCACGGGTATTCATCCCACCAATCCCCAGCCACGCGAAGAGGGTTAACCCCTGTTCTACGGTAGTCCGAGCTTCAATCACCTTGTCGCCCTGATAGATGATGTCAAAAGCAAACAGTGTACCGGTGGGTATGGCCTCGTAAGTGAAGAGCGCTCCATCTCGCGCGGCCCCCGTGCCCGGGTCAATGGACACTGAGGTGCGCACTTCGAGATTGTCGTTGACGATGACAGGAAACAAGTCATCCGAGACAAGGGCAACCTGTGTTGCAAGGATATTTGTCGCGGTCAGACAAGTCTTCAAGTTGGCGGGAAGAGCGAATGGCTGTGATCCGCGTAGCGCCAACCACCCCAGCGCGATGGTATCTGAGGCACTTACTTCCGCCATTGCGAGCGAAGCTTCGGGCGGTGTCGCGACGATATCGCCAATGGTCGTTAACGCCCTCGGGCTTGTCACCCAAATCGGCCCGCGCGTCGAGGCAACCGGAAAAGCGATGATAGCGCCATCCGTGAACTGCGCTATCCCTTTTTTGCCGCCAGTATCCCCTCTGGCATAACCGAACGTCTGACAGATGGGACATTCAAGCTTCCCACAGTGGCCCATGTTGCCTTCGCCATCGCGCTGCCCCTGGCCGGCGCAATTCCGACCGGCATCACCTTCATTGCGCTGCATTGCCGCATATGCCCGGCAAGCACCGCTCAAGCTTGTGCCTGGCAACTTGGGCAGATCCGTGCCAGCCTCGCGTACAATCGCCATATCTACCCGGCTCAACCGTTCCCCACCGGTGCCGATATGGATAGGATCGAGCGCCTGGGCAAAATAACGGAAGGGCCGTACGACATTTTTCAGTCCTGCGAGCGGGATTTCGATGCCCATGTGGATACTCATGCGCTGGTTTCCTCCTTGGTCAATTTGTCGTTCTTAAGCCAGTTTGACTTTCATGACGCGGTGGTACAGGTCAAAACAGCGGAAGAACCTTCCGGTCATGACATCTTCGATGGTAATGCCCAGACTGCTGAGGCCAGGACGTGTGAGCACGTCCTGCGCAAAATCTTTGAAGATGGCGTCGTTATTCCACGTGGCACGTTTCTCCAACAACAATTGGATGACGCCATGTAACGTGGTATTTGTCATTTTTGCCTGAACAAGCCTATTCCACGCGTCGATGTGCCACTCGATCTCTTCCAGCGGCACATGTTGTGTACTGAATGCCGCACCTTCTTCAGGTGCGCCGATGCTATAGCGGCGGGTCGAGTTATCGAGCCACAGGTAAGAGAAATGCGAGGGGGCAACAATAATGGCATCATTGCCGCCAAGCTCACTGACATGGGTGTATGTTATCTCATCTGGCTTCCCCTGGTTGAGGATAAAATAGCGTTTTCCGCTTGGCCTACTCCCATCTGCGAGAGCTACATAGGGATAAAAATTATCATCGGGATAAAAATTATCATCTCTGCCGTCGTCAAATACAGTAGAAATATTCCAGCAAAACCCGTTGGTGAATTGAATCGGCATTGCCCCCTTCACATGCCCATCACGAACGGTCCATTTTTCTTCGGTTGGTTGGGGATCACTTACAAACCGTCGAGCCGCATCCATTACAGCGTAGAGCGGCATCTTGCGGTGAAAATAGATGAGCGAAAGATCCATCGGGAGTCGCGAGCGAACTTTGCCAAATTCATTACCGTATGCCTGTGCAATCTGCTTGGCGATGGTCAAAGCATCCTCACCGGGCACCAGTGCCAGGAACTGATCCGGAGTGGTGAGGAGAGTGCGAGTGGGTTGATAATGTCGCAGGGGAAGTGCTGGCGACGTTGAAGTATGTGACGGGATGAGTTCGACATGAGCCATTGTTCCATCATGCCAGGCCCCATTGCCTCGCCGAATCCGCAATTGTCGTGGCAATGTATCCAAGATCGATATATCGTCGATCTTCAGAAGAGCGAGATTACTGATTGTCACGAACGTATTGCCATAGAGATGAAAGAGACTCAATGGGATGCCATTGAGTGAGCCATCCCATACGTCGCCTTCTTCATCATGCGATGCCTGTTCGTTCCAGTTATCAATCGTACAGAGCCAACGTTGACAGCGAAAATTCGCGGCACTTTCAGGATACTGCTCGGCAAATCCTTGTGACCTGCCTTGCCAAAATGCTTCCGTGGTACGCCAGATACGCTGAAGACGCGCGGGCGAAGGTTCCTTCGGGGTCATTGTTCCATTTTCTGGTACGGTCGCCGCCAGTGTTGCCACCATATCGCCGCTCAACCAATGATCGAGATGGAAACGACCTACGATAAGCGCAACCCGATCATTCTTATCAGCGATCTCATCCAGCCAGATCGTTTCACGCATCTCGCCTTTTTTCCAATCACTGACCGATCCACGTCGCGTATTTTCACAAGCACCGCAGCGGCGAATACGGTACGGAACAGCCCTGGTTTTTGGGGATATCGGACGCAATTGACAAACTGGACATATCTCAGCTTGCTCAGTGTTTTTCTTATGCTGAGGCCAAAGTGTTTGGATATTGATGTGTTGAGCGAGTTCATTCCATTCAATAGTTGCTTGAGATTGGTTTTGAGGAATAGCCAGTAACTTTCTGGCCATTGCTGGCGACCATCCGCGATCGTTATCTTCAAACCAGAGTTCACTGACATCAACAACAGGTGCATACTCAGGAAAACTTCCATTGCCCGTCATTCTCTCAATAATAAGCGGTTTCAGTTCAGCGAGTATGGCTTTGTTCAGCTCCTTGCCCAAGCTTGGAAAGGTAAAGTAGATACCTGTGGTATCTCGGTAAATCTCGTTCCCGAGCGGGTATTCCTCCTCGATCAGCTGCTTGACACTCTTGAGTCGCGAGTCAAGCGATTCTTTTATACCAATCACATCTGAGAGGTGATGGGCTTTCTCAAGCATACCCAGGATATCCACCGTGACACGGAGTGTGCGCCATGTGAGATCACTTACCACCTCCGGCCATGTTGGTAAAGGATCAAAATGATATTTTGCAACGGCTGATTTATAGAGAGCGGCAACACTCCACGACCAGTCCCAGAGAGTGACTTCATTGAATGGTAAACTGGTATCTCCCAATGCAAATTGGAAGTGTGTTTCCAAATATTTCATTAGAGATTCCCGTTTGCTGATCTGTGCAAAAGGAATGGCTTTTGCAATTGAAGTAAGGTCAGTATCACCCATCTCTTGGATTAAACTTTTTGTTGAGCCAAAAGGAGTGGTAATGAAAGCCTTTTGGGGCCGTTTACCTTTTCGCTTATCAACATGTGCTACTCCGTGACTCCTATTCAAAAGATAGAGAGCGTATAGTTGCTTATGGGAAGATGGAGATGCAAGCCATATAGTACAATCAGTCAATATTTTCTTGAATGGCATAAATTGTCCATGAAATAGGAGCAAAATTTCACCAAGCGAATAGTTTTCCTCAAGGAGTTTTACTGGTTGTTTTATTAAACTTGCCTCAATATCATTATTCTCTGTATACAGGCCAGGGCCTTTATTTTGCCAGAGATCATAAAGAGCCGTTGCCCCCATAATTTTACCAAGAAGAACTCTATCCTGATTATCGGACATAGCCGTCAGATCTTTTTGTACCTCAGCAAGTGATACGAATTTGCGCACCTCTCTTGGATTCGTTGTGGGTGGGCGTGAGGGAACCAATTCACAGATTACACGAACCCGAGCCAAGGTATTTTCGTCATTCCACATAAATAATCTAGGCAAATAGTTTATAACCCAATCTCTCACCGTAGTATTTACATTAAATATGTCAATCTGATCACTATTTAACTTGATAGCTTTTGAAGGTGTCATGATCATTTCATAGTCATATGAATTTGATCTACCTAGTTGTCGACTTATAAAGTCATTATGACATTTTCCAACATCATGCAGTAGCGCCGCAATTTCGCCCATCAGTAGATTGTCTTGCTCTTTGGCCAGTTTATCGAGCAATTCTCCCATAACTATTGCTGTCCTTTCAGCGTTTCAGCCACACGGTGTGCTTCCTCAATGAGTTTGTCGAATGTGTCAATCGTCGTCAACCCAGCTTCTTGATCTCTGGAAAATATGGCTGCCTCTTGTAATGCATCCTTTGCCAACCCATTCCCGCTGCTTTTCTTCGCACCAATGCCCCATTCCGTCAACAATGCTTTCACGGCCTGCGCGCATAGCTCCAGATCTGCAGCTGAATCGATTGGCTCAACCTTACCCAATGGCACATAGAGCATGGTGAAGGTGCCTTTTTGGTCGGCGGGGACACATTCGAGGAAAATCGGCATAGTTCCTACGCGATGTGCCCGATTATGCGGATTGATCACCTCGCATTGAGTCTGCTCGAAGCCGGTCGGGAAACAATGCAACCGTCCAGCAGAATAGTCGTGCTCGATCCCGCTTTCGACGCCAAACATACGTACCAATTGTTGAATGCGGACATCCCACTGTTGTGTCTGGCCTGCCTTCAGCGATTGCGCCTGCCGGACAGCCTGGGCATATGTCTGTATATCCTCACCGAAGAGAGATGTCATGGCTGCGGCCCGCAAGCCGCCTTTCCAGCTCGACGCCGCCACGATCGGCACTTCGAACACCTTGTCGCGAACGATCGGGTTGTCGAGGATATCGAATGCTTCGATGCCTTTCGAGAGGTACGGTGATGCCAGAGTAAAGCTAAACTGGATGGCCCAGGAGCCAGGGATATGCGCCACCATTTCCTTAAGATTCGCGTAGGTAGGAACGGCTAGTTTTTTCCACTCTTTATAACGTTGGGTTGCCGCAGCGTCAGGCCGTTTAGCCCCAGCCAACCACGCGCTACGAAATTGATCTGCCGTATTCTTCTTATTGGGTTCCTTGTTTTCCCTGTCTGATTTATGTTCCTTATACTTCTTCAAATATTCGAGTGTACTTGTTTGGCGACGAGTTCCAGGCTTATGAGCAGCGAAGGTATCGTATATCATCATCGTGTTTTCCCCCATTTAAATTGAGTTGATGGCAAAGAAATCTCGATGTTTTTAGCTTGCAATGTGGTCAAGTAAAGATAAGTAAACCAGGCAATTTCATGGGCGGTTAAAGATTTCTTATTCCACCGTAGATTAGGGATTGCAAATCCTGATATACGAAGAAGATACTGTCCTTGTTCGACTTCCAGGGGCATGCTTACGAAGATTCTACTCGCAGTGCTCTCCGACTCATTCATGTTTTTTGCCCCGGCACCAAATAAGGCATTTTCAGAAATCTTGCCTATTCCGGCTTTCCCTTTCATGGATTGACGAAACCCAGTTACGAATTGATCGCCTTTGTATCTAATATCAAATGCACTCGCCAGGTATTTGCGATTGGGGATGGGAAAGGAGAGTTGGGGAAGTGATATTTCCCTCATTACCACATTTTCATCGACTAATCCCCTAACTGCAAAAAAATCGGATAGTGACGCGGCCAACACAGTCTTTTCATCATAAATGGGTATCGATTCAATTTGGTTTCGGATTAATTCGTGGTGTCTCATGAAATTTTTTAGATCCTCCAACCCTTGCGTCCAATGAATGTAAGTCATTTCACAGTCAAATAAACCAAACCCAAACTGTTGTTTAGCACCTAACCCGGCATAATTTGCCATAAACCAAAGAAGCATTTTAAGTTGGGATTGAACATATTTCCACTCTGTAGATTTACCAAGAAATCTGAGCGTTAACTCTTGATCATCAGTAATATAAACCGTTTTTTCTTCAGATAAAGGTACTTGGTCTTTCTCAAATATTCGGTTTAACCACCAACTATTCGGATCACCCATCTTTCCTCTTTCTTCTCGGGGAAATGTCCTAAAGTGCAAAGGCTCTGTTGCTTTCGCAGTTGCCGAAAGACGAAACAACCGCGACCACCCCGTCGCCCCAAACAGATAGCATGCCGCGCAGATGCTCTTTGCCCCGGTCTTTTCAGGATACTTCGCGTCATAGGGGAGATAGGTGCAGCCACCTCCCTGACTGGGATCACAGGCATAGCCGCCTACCCCGCGCACGATCGCCTCATACCAGTAGCGCATCGACCCGATCAATCCCGAGACATGCAAGCGATCGCAAGTGCCATCGACGCCTCCTGTCCACAAGGGTGTCAATGTCTTGATCTTGACTTCCAGTGACGTGGCCATTTGCACTGCTCCTTCCTAATCCCGCAAAATTATGTCAAATACAACAGATATAACACCCTGCTATGTCTCGATCACATACCACCCATTCCCCTTCACCACATCCTTTCCGACATGCAGCAACTCCCCCCACACCAGCATTTCTCGCAGAGATAGTGCCAGGTTGCCGGTGAATGTCGCTGTGCCGACAAAACCGCCGATCGGCGTCGCGTGACCCTGGCGGGTAGAGTGGCTCTGGATATCCACCCAATGCGTGTCAACTTCTTCCACCGCCACCTGGGCGTCCTGTGCCACGGCGCGCCAGCGGCCGGATGCCGGGGGTGCCGAGACCCCCTGTGGGACGGGCAGATACGCGCGCTCCAGCGCATCCAGCCGCTCCGCCAAGCGCGCCAGGAGCACGGCGGGGTCAGGGGTGTGGACCAATTTTCCTTGCGCCACGAGCCGCATCGGCGTCATGAATCGCAAGCGAAGGCGATCGACGGGCAGCGCGGACGCGCGAGCGGTGATCTGGGCCGGAGTGATCGCGGCATCGGGCATGCGCGCCTTGGGTTGGTCGCGTTGATAGAGTGGGACGGGTGGCGCATCCCCAGGCGCGACCGCTTCGATTCGCTCCACGGTGAAGCGGCCACGGTGCCCGTTGATGTAGCGGCCCACCCCATCGGATTCCATGGACAAAGCCGCCTGGACCACATAGGGAAAGAGTTGCGCCACGGCGCCAATGAGGATCAATTCGAAGGTGAAATCTTCGCCGGGTTTGAGCACCACACCTTCGGCGTGCTGAGCTGGTAAGAGGGGGGGACGGAGCGCGAAAGGGCGGGGGACATCGCGGCCCCGTGGCGTCTCATCGCGCATCGGCGCCACCAACGTCGCGACCGGGCACTGCCGGTTGATCGGACAGGTCGCGCAGGCGGGCTCCTGCGGCATCGCGCAGAAGCGTTTCAGCAGGGCGTGAAAGTACGCTCCCCGGAGCGCGCTCCCGGATTGGGGATCCAGGCCCAACAGATCAAGCACGCGTAACAAGAAGCGGAGACGGAAGATCATCAACCCTTCCATGGTGCCCTCAACCCTTCAGATACGGTCGTATAAGCTATACCCTCGGCTGGAGCGCACCAGCCGAAATGGCAACACGACATCGCGCAGGATGCGTTCTGTGCCCAGCCGGATCCGCTTTTTGTCATAGATGTCGGCATGCTCAAACGTCATCTGCTGCCCACAATCATCCAATTGCTGTAAGGTCCCCCGTACCGTAAATTCGCGCGAAGATTCCGTCAGGATCGTCGCGCTCTCGCCGGGGTCATCGACCTCCCTGACTGGCGCCATCAGTTGCAGGAAGCCGCCGCGTTTCCCCAGATAATTGATCGCGGTAAGACTGGCGGCGAGCCAGGCATGATCAGCGGGACGCGCAGTGGCAATCGCGATGCGCATCGCTATTTCGCCGTCCGTCACCAGTGGGGCGCCAAACTGGACGAATTCGCGATACGCGATAGTCGCCGTGTACGGAAATTTGCGTTCCGCGATCAATGCCACGTGCTCTTCGTCGGTGATCTTGCCTTCGCCATCGCGATTGATGCGGCGCACTTTGGCAAAGCTCTTCAGCACGGTGATGGGAGTGGGCAATTCTATGGCAACACGGAGGTCGCGAATCACAGGGAACAATTCACGCGCGCGCTCTCCCCCATCGCGCTGTATCGTAGCTGTCAGGATCGCCATCTTGAGCGCATAAGGGGTAGGACATAACAGCGTCTTCCCCCCCGAAGTCGTTGACGTTGCTGGCCGCAACGAGAAGAACGCGGCAGGTACATAGGTAGCCGTGAGCCAGGACATCTGCTCCTCCCCTCAGCGCGCCGTGAGTTGCGCCGGTTCGGCCGTATCCACGAATTGGCGCATGGCCACAGCGAATTCCGCGAGATTGCCAAATTCGCCCATTTGCACCTCGCCAGCTGGCGCCAGCGCCTGCGCGATCTGCCCCAGTTGGCTGCGATATGCCCGCGGATCCTGGCTTCCTCCGATCAGCGGGCTGATCAGTGGAGCGGGAATCGCACCATGACTGCTCGACGTGATGGCGCCTTCAAGGCCTACCAGGTGGGGCAATTGTGTCGTGCGCATGGCGCCATTGATCTCGACGAAGGTATGCAGGACACTCTGGATTAACGCGCGCGCGCGTCGCTGTCGCTCTTGTTGATCAATCGCGTAGGTCTGGGAGATCTCATTGTAGCCAATGCGCCCAAGCTCCAGGTGGCAGACGATGGCATAGACCCCGCTGGATGCCGGACGATGAAAGATGGCCTGACCCAAATTTGACCCTGCATCTTGCCGGGCCTTCGCATCCGTCTCGCGTGTAGACTGATCGCGTTCACTGGCGTATTTTACGTGGAAATATGCGTCACTGGCGACCTGGGTGGGGATGCCGACGACCCAACCAAACTCGACCACCGATTTCCGTGGCAAGGACCGTTTGCCCGCCGTGATCAAGATCCCGCTCGCATCGTCCACAGCGCAGGTGCGCAAGAGATCCTCCATCATATCCCGATCAGAGGTATTCGCGTGTTTGCCAAGCCATGCTGCATCGGCATTGATGCGATTGGCGTCGAAGCGCTGACAACCAGCACAGAGCGGCAGCTTGCCATCGCGAGCCAACGCGAAAAAGTGTTCGGACTGAATATGTTTGAACATGTCGCCGGAGATGGCGTTGACGTTATACATGCGACCATCTGGGCCAACGATATCTACCATGCGAGTCTGAATCTGATTGCCTTCGCCCCCCTCATTATTGAGGCTGTGCATATCGAGGGTAGCCCGAGCGGCAATCGAGAGCGAAGCGAGCGCGGTCATGGATGCATCCTTTCTTTCAACGAACAACACAGGCGAGCGTGGTGCACCTCAGGGTAGGGCGATACGTGGCCCAGGGTGCGCCAACTCTCACTCTTCATCGGCTGGCATATTTTCGTCTAATTCTTCAACTTCTGGTCCCGATCCTTCGATCGTCGTGTCTTTCCCCCTGGATTCCGTTGCATACCCATAGGCGACGAGCAACTTGCAGATGGTCTCTGACCCGTAGGTGTCGACCAGGGCAACGATGCTCGCGATATCTTGCGTCCGGATATGCGGTCGTTGTCGGGCATTGAGGGACTTTTTTTGTACACGCTCGGCTATGCGGGCATTTTCTGCGCTGTAGGCCTGCACGAACGTGCTGAGCGCGGCGATGAACGTATCTGGATAGGCGGCAGTGCGGAGGAGATCCTGCCCTAATCCATAGCGGACTTCATAGGGATACGCATGATCTTTGGAACTGATGAACTGACCGAGCACGGTCGCATGACGAATCGCGCGAGCGATTGCCAGAAACCCCTCATTCGCGAGGATCGGACCTAATTTTTTGTCTGCCTGTTCCACAAGCGTCTCCATTCCTTGCGTCGATAGCTGAGCGACGTACTGATTGCGATGACGGCGCCCCAGGACATAATCTCCGTAGTAGGCGGCGAAATCGAAGAAATCGGCTACTTCGCGGCCCGAGATAAATTCCCGAAACCGATGGAGCAAGGTAAACTCTTCCGCACCCTCATCCCCTTTGCTGGTCCGGAGCGAGTGCATGACCTTGATATACTCATCCAGGATGGCCTGTACCGCATCGGCACCCGCGCTATCCGTGATCGGACTGAGCCAGTCTGGGAAATTGATCGTCGCCATGTTCATGGTGGCGAAGGCGCTTCCCATGTCCATGTAGGTCACGACATCGAAGCCCTGTGCCAGATCGATAACACGCGGCATTTTGCCAAAAAGCGCCAGCAGCGGATCGGTGGTCCCAGCGGTGATGGCGCGTCGGCAATAGTCTACGAAGGTTCGTACGAAAAACAGCACAGCGAGGATATCGGTTTTCACCGAGGTGGTTGGGTAGATTGCTGCACGAAAATCGCGCATAATCTCGCCTAACATCTCCTGGTGGGCGTGCGACGGGCGCAGGATATACGTTTTGCGGTCCTTGCTCTTGAAGAGCAGCGGGATCGCAATGGTGAAGTAGCCTGCGAATTTCAACAATTCGAGGAACCAGTTGCCATCCAGATTCCCATCGCGTCCGGCAGTGGCTTTGGGGGTGTTTCCACCTTTGCCGCTGATCGGGTTGACAATCTGCAACTGAGTCTCGGTCAACGCGGATTCCGCTGTTTTGAGCGTCTCTTTCCAGTGTTGCTCAGCGATCGCGAGATCGCCTCCAGGGCTGAACGCTTCGAGCAGAAATCGCAGATGTGCTTGTGTCTGCGATGCATCAGACTGAGACCAGTGGGCGATGAGTTTGTTGTAGGTGTCGGCAATCTTGAACTGGTTGATCGCGACATAATATGGCAACTCAGGATGTGGTTGGTGAATTTCCCCTTCGCGGAGTGCGCGTTCCCGGTCCTCTTTGGGGTGTTTGGTAAAAACATCCCGCTCTGCGCGTTGCGCGACATAGTCGAAAACCGGCGCCACTGGATCGAGTTTCTCGGCATTTTTCGATGTCATGAGTTGCCGCACGCTACCAATGGCGAAGGGTTGTGTGAATTGCTCAAGGTCGGCAAGATTGAGCGCGGAGGGCAATAGAATGGTCAGGCGATCCCCATCATCGCGCAAGGTGATGGGGACAGTAGGCCGCCCCAGAGCGTGGAGCGCGCTTGTGGCGAACTCCGCGACCCCGATCGCCAGGAGCCGATCAGCGGCGGTGTCCGTTTGGTAGGGAACATGCAATTCGGTTGGCATTGGCATCCTCGCCATCCGCTGTAGGTGACCAATCAGATATGCTCCCCCCGCCTTGCGGGATCTGAGAGGTCATGGTACGCTCACCACAACGATTCCGTTAGAGACCGGATCTCCATAATCACCCGTATACTGTCGATCAATCTTGATCACATGATGATAGTATACCTGGCTATGCCATGAAGGTCAAGGGGTTTTCCCACGAGTTTGCTTAAACTCCTCAACCTGGTCTCGGCAGGATACTGAAAGGTATTGTGTCGCGCGATGCTTGACATCGTCCCATTGTCGTTCGATCCGTTACGAGGATACTTGGCAATAGGAACCGGAAGCGCGTGCAGATGCCTGTTCGCATCACCGGGCGACCTTTTCAGAGACCGCGTTCGGCGCGCTGATCACACAGCCGCAGGGCGCGGACAATCGCATAGGCCAACCACGTCTGCTCTGCTCCCTGTTCTGCCCTGAGGAGAGGGGTAGCCAGGTATTCGGGGTTGATGAGGCCTGGTTGTCGCGCGGTGAGGTCAATCGTCGTCGCAATCGCCGGGTCCAGGTCGCATGCCTGCAGCGCCGCCGCGATTGCCGTGCGCGCTTCAGCATTCCATTGCACCGCTTCGAAGCTTGCCGTTAGAGGGCTATGATGGCGGGCGATTGCACTGATCGTGGCACTGACTAAGGCAAAATAGCGTCCGGCATCTTGCGGTTCTTTGCCCGTCAAAACGCGCATCCCAATAGCCTGGGCGCTGGCAATCGCACTCTCTCCGGCGTGGTGGGGCGGTCGTGACGGCACGAGTTGGCGTTTGAGCTCCATTTCGTGGGCATAAGGATCTACTCCATCGGTCTTCGCCAGCCAGGCGTTGCCCGCTTTGATAGCGTATCCCATGCCCTCTTCGCGAATCAACAGATCCTGCCAATCGCGTGCCCACCGTTGCCAGCCACGACTCAGTTTGCCAATGTCATGACAGGCGATCGCCAGGCGAATCGCCTGATCAATGCTCCCGCGTTGATAACCCAATCGGTCTTCCAAACGCGCAAAAAGCCATGCCATGTCCTGCCGGACACTATAGCGGTATGCGGCCATCAATCCGCTGATATGCGTAACGTAACTTGCCTGGCGGCGCGGCATATATGCATGGGGTGAGTCACGCTTGATTTGCTGACTCACGTAGGTTCCTGATGGAGCGTCAAGGTCGAGCAAGAGCCGAAACCCTACATCGGCGTCATACGCCGCGAGGTCCGGAGGCAGGGCTACGCGCGTGAGGCTGCTCAACTGCGCTTTTTGGACAATCGCCCAACTATAGTGGGGTTCGCGACTATTGTCGCTCTCCTCGTCCACTCCCGCATCCACCAGACTGCGTATCCGCCAGTCCAGATTCAGAACGTCAGCGCGACGGTCCAGCGCATCCCAGGCGCCGATCAGCGTCCCCGGCTGCATACTAAATCCTTCCCACTCATAGGGACGCGTGGTGATCGCCGTTTGCGGCTCGGGGTGAATGACGACCGTCACCGCGCGCACATCACGGATCAGCTCGCCGTTCCGCCCGGTATCATGTGTAGTAAGGACCTCCTGGATGGCATCCTGGATCTGCAGCTCTGATTGCTGAAAGGTCTCCAGCATGCGGCGATCCTCAGCGGTATGCACGGCATCGATCAGTGTCTGTTCTTCACGAAAACCGAAAGGCTGTTGATCGATTGGCAGATTGGCTTGCGTCAGATCACAGATGTGCCGGTCATATGGCAGTGGGGAACCGGGTTGGCCCTCGGCGGTCAGGGGTAGCGGAGCGACGAAGACGTGCCCTTGTTGTCTCGCGAAACGAGCGCAACGACCAGCACGCTGGATCAAGCTGTTGGCTGGCGCAATTTCTGTAAACAGCTGATGCGCTGAAATGTTGAGGCCTACTTCCACGACCTGGGTCCCAACCACGATCGTGTCTTCACCGAGATACTGGCCATCCTGCCACTGGCCCGCGCCTAACCAGTCTTCCAAAAGCTGACTTTTCCACGCGCGATCGCCCGATGTGTAGCGGCTGTGCAAGAGCATCAGGCGTGTTGGCGCGTGCGCCGAGTTCGACAAAGCTGCCCGCAATTCCCCATACATGGCCTGCGCCCGCGCGACCGTATTACAGACGACGAGCGTCGCGGCTCGCCCTTCGCGCTCCCGCAGCTCGCGCTGTGCCGTCAGAATCGTGGTCGCGTCCAATGGGGCATCGAGCATCTGGATCGTACGCTGACGCCCTGTCATGATCTCGGCCAGTTCCGCGTCATCTGTAATGGTGATGACTTCAGCATCCAGCAACTGACCTAGCTCACGCAAGAGATGGGTCGAGAAGGTCGCGGTCATCAGCACAAAGCGGCTGACGCCCCGCAAGAGGCGCAACAGCGCCAGCGTCGTCATGCGCGCACCCTGTTGATGATCCAGCGGGTACAAATGAAATTCATCCAGGATGAGGTAAGAGCCCGCGACAGCGGCGACATTGAGGTTAGCCTGGCGTTTCCCTACACTATATGGCACGCTGAGCACGCTCGCCAGCAATTGATCGATCGTACAGAAGGTGAGCGGTGATTCAAAGAGGGGATCAGCAGCGGTCTCACCGGTCTGTAACGCCGGCACGGAGATCCCCAGTTTCTCCTGATAAGTGCGCTCGAAATCGGTGCCCCGTTTCTGATCCAGTTTCTGGAACCAATCTCGGTATTCGCGATGGAACTGATTTGCTAACACGCGCATGGGTACGGCATAGCGGCAAGTGAGCGGCAAGATGGCGTCCTCGGCGTTGGGCTTACCCCACGCGCGGTCGAGCGCCTGAAAAAATGGGAGGAGCGCGGCGAGTGTCTTGCCCGACCCGGTCGGTGCTTGCAGAATGACATTGCGCCCTCCTTGAATCGCATCGAGGACCGCGTGTTGAAAGTGACGGAGTTGCATGACCACCTGGACCTCCCTGATCGTGATGGCGCCGAATGGCCGGGGTAGTTCCCTGGCTATTCGGCGCGCCACAGGCGCTGGGCTTCAGGCAGTGACGTCCCAGATCACCTGCCCGCTCGTGAAGTAGCTGGGATTGAACGCGAGGGTGAACTGCTTCTGCGCGATCGGCACCTCATAGACAATCGAACCTTTCAACAGATCGCCCGCCTCGACCTTGCCCATCGGTTCTTGCGCGACGGTCGAGACAAAGGTAGAGTTATACGTCTGGCCGGTTGCATCTTTCAATTGCCAATCTGCGCTCCCAAAGGCCTCTTGCTCACTCGTTGAGATATTCTTATAGGTGACTGTAAATGCGACGTATTTATTGCCTTGATTGGGTTGGGTGAACTGATCGCCCTGGACGACCCCGAAGCTCTGGATGGTGATTTGCCAGGTATTGTTGACATTCACCACATCGCCGACTTTGAAATGCTTGGCAGCGGGTTGTGAGGTCGATCCGTGTGTGCTCGATGAGCCAACGACGGATCCCGCGACCGAGGTTTCGCCACAGGCCAGGATGAGCAACGCTGATATGACCAAACCGCCAAAGACGAATACTTTACGCATAGTACCTGATTCCTCCGTGTTCAACAATAGGGAAATTCCCTGTTCAGAGACGCAGGGAACTCGTGGTGTCGCGGTACGCGAACCACACAGACCAAAAAGCGTTAGGGGGTGGTGGTGAGTTGCTTAGCTGAGCAGATCGTTCAGCAAGGTCGCATCGGGTCCAGTGGGATCAGCGGGTGCCCCACCAAGGGGAATCGCATAGACCCGTGCCATCCGTCTGACTTCCGTCAGCAATTCGTCGCGCAGGGTAGCCGGTTCGAGGACCTCGCAATCAGCCCCCCATCCACGGACCCAGGGGCGAATCTCGGTGATATCGCCGATATCGGCCTCCCAGATCACGCCCTCGGGGGTATCAGTGACGCGTTCACTGCTATGCCAGCGCGTCTCGTGGATGCGTCGACCGACCTGATGGCTGAAGCGCAGGCGGATATGGATGGGCTCTTGATCGCCAAACATGACGCCCCAGGCCTGTTGCAACAAGGCCTGGCCATCGAAGGATGCCGGAATCTCGAAGGGCTCCTCCGTCACTTCCGCCTGGCGGATGCGCTCCAATTTGAAGGTGCGCAGTTTGCCGGGAGGGGTGCTCAAACCAATGAAGTAGAGTGTATGGCCGATGCCGGATGGTTCTAGCAGATAAGGATGAAAGCGCGACGTAAAGACGCTCCGATGGGCCGGTTCATAGGTGAGCTTGACGACCCGTTGCGAGAGCCAGCCCTGTGCCAACGCACTGAATGTCTGGGTCATGTCCGCGCGTCCAGCCGCCAGATCCCCGAAGGAACGGACGATCGCATCGAGATGCGATCGCAGTGGATTGGGGAGCACTGCCAGAATCTGCAAAATGGCGCCCCGCACGGCATCATTGCGTTCATCTTGCTGTTGACTCAGCAAACGGGCAGCCGCGTAGAGTGCCGCGCCCTGTGCATAGTCCAACCGCAATGCCGGAAGTCGTTTCACGGTGGTATCGACGGTCCAGGTGCGGTCGCGGGTCGACCCATGCTGTATAACTGGTAGCATGCCCTGCGATCCCAGATCGTCGATGTACCGGGTGATGGTATCAGGCGAGAGGCCCAAAAGTTCGGCCAATTCGGCGGTCCGCCAATGCCGATCTGGAGCGCTTAACAAGAGATTCTCCAGTAAGATCAGTTGTTGTGCCTTGGTTGCGCCGTCTTTCTGGGGCATTCGCTGTACCTCATCATCCTTCTTCGTGCTTCGTCGCTTCCGACAATGACAGTGTAACAGGGAATCTCCGCAGGGATTGCGGAGATTCCAATGAGTTTTGCAAAGTGGCCACAATTCATACCATGACGAGAGTGGGGGGATTGGATCGCATTGGCGCATGGTCAGTCTGGGAGGTCTTTCCGTATCCTCAGCGGATCGAAGTGTCTCGAAAGAATTGCAGCTTGTACTAGGCCGACATTTCGATCATGGGTTGTGGGATGGGTTCCCCTTCAATAGCCGCCGTCTCCAATAAGAACCGCAGCATTTCTTCCCCTGCCTGAACTGCTTCAGTGCGGGTATTGCCGTGCGTCTTACAGCGGTGCCCCGCCGCTTCCCATTCAGGCAGAGTGACCACATAGATCTGATCGCGGGGATCGTAGGCAATATCCATCCGATAATCATCAGGCGACATACTGACCTCCTTAGGGGTGTTGTTGGTGTTGCGGTATCAGCTGCTGGAGTTCTGCCACTTCGTCTTCTTGGTAGCGCTTGGCGTCGTCACTATCCTTGCCCATCAAAGTACAATGCCAGCCGGAAAAATCGGGATGTCGATACTGTTCATGGCTCCCAGATTGTCGAACCATGACCGCTCCCTTTCGGGCCAGATCACGGCGTAACTCGCGAATCTTGCGCGGCATAGTTTTCCTCATCATAGCATAGGTGGACCATGGTCGAATCCGCCTTCTCGCATTCTACGCCACTCCCCATTGGAAACAGCTTTCAGTATCCTCAACGGATCGAAGTGTCTCGAAGGTAGGCAATCTGGCGTATTGCGTCGCCCAGGGTGCCTTTCAGAATCCTCAACGGATCGAGGTGTCTCGAAGGTGGATTCCCCGATGCCGCTCTCGCTCGATCTGGCACTTTCAGTATCCTCAACGGATCGAAGTGTCTCGAAGGGCCTCTGCTGTCTTGCCTAACAGTTTTCGATCATGCCTCTTTCAGTATCCTCAACGGATCGAAGTGTCTCGAAGGTGCCGTTCGTCGCTATAATCCGGCCGATTTGCCTGCTTTCAGTATCCTCAACGGATCGAAGTGTCTCGAAGGCAAGCCCTGGTCGTCTTTCAGTGCCTTGTCATACACTTTCAGTATCCTCAACGGATCGAAGTGTCTCGAAGGTCGATTTCAAGACCGCCTCGAAGCCCTGGCCAGTGGCTTTCA
>DAIDHM010000244.1 GCA_027459705.1 Ktedonobacteria bacterium
GAGGTGACGGGCGGCCTCGACGATATGCAAACCTATGCGGGGCGACTGGATGCGGTGATGGATTTTCCGGCGACGAAATGGCTCCGGCGCGTCTTCGCGCAGCGTGACGGCACCCTACGCGATCTCCTGGATATGCTGACCGTGCATGAGGAAGCCATGCCAGCGCGCATGGGGCGCGCCCGACTCCTGGATAATCACGATATGCATCGTTTCCTCTGGTTGGCGGAAGGCGATGTGCGACGGGTACAAATGGCCCTGAGTTGCTTGATGATGCTGCCTGGCACGCCAATTTTGTACTATGGCACCGAGGTTGGCGTCAGTCAACGTGACGGTCCCCCCGGCAAAGATGTCTATGCGCGTGAGCCGATGCGCTGGGGCGCAGACCAGCGAGCGGATCTCCTGAAACATACTCGTTGGCTGCTGAAATGGCGTCGCGAACGCGTCGAATTGCGCCATGGCCACATGCGCCAGGTTGAGATGCACTCCGAGGGAACCGAAACACGCCAAATTGGCGCGCTGGTACGATGGTTGGAGAGCGCGGCCACCGTCGCAATCTTCAATAATCACGACACTGCGGTGACATATCGCGTACTGACCGCGAGCCTGCCGGTAAGCTGTCAGAACGAGCCGCCGTCACAGGCCTGGCTACTGACGCCGAAGGGGATTGGAGCAATAACGCCCGAGTTGGCAGGCGACCTACCAGCGATGAGCACCGTGTTTTTCGCTTGGTAAATGGCTTGGAAGCGGTCTCGGAGGGGTGTATGTGCACCAACTTTACCGATTCAGGAAAAGTCATCCACATATTAGTTGACTTTCCAACGAATTGTCCGTATACTATTTTCAGAGCGAACTGCGGGCTGTCTGGTCCACCTCTTTCCTTGCGAGTGACATACTAGATTCGGAAGACGCTGGTATGAAAATCGGAGCAGAGGAATGCGTGAGCGCCACCTGGAGATCCGGAATCCAGGAGAGGGGAAGCAACGTTTGGGATCAGCATGGGATGCGCAGGATGCTACGCTCGAGATGTACTTTTTGTTAACCAAGCTCTTCAACACACTGGACGATGCGGATCGCCAGTTTTTTGCCGAGTTTGGTTTGAGCACCAGACAATATTGGACGTTGCACCATCTCATGACGATGGGGAGCATGTCAATGATTGATCTCAGCAGATTGCTCCTGACTGACAAGAGCAATGTGACGACCATTGTTGACAAGCTGGAACAGGCGGGATTGGTCAAGCGGACTCCTGATACGCAGGATAGGCGAGTGACAGTGCTGTCGCTGACACCCGAAGGGCTCCAACGCTATACACAAGTTCATGTGGCCCATCAGGCCCATATCCATGAACTCTTAGCAAGCGAAGAAGCTACTCTACATTGTGTGATCGACAGTCTGCACCCGATACTCCACCGTATCGAAGCGTTTCTGCACCCCACTCCCTAATCCTCTCCGTGGATGGTTCTGTCGCTACGGTCAGGTACTCGATGATAACGCGAGAACCGGGCATTATTTTCTGTCCGGCAATGGATCTGCGGGATATGTCATCCCGCGCTTTCTGGCCGAGGAGGACCAGTCTCTATGCACACCAAACGGGTATTGGGTACCGTCTCAACTCTGGCAATGACTGCCATGATGTTACTGGCGGGTTGCGGCAGCAGCAGCGCAACTGGCGGCAGCAGTTCTACAGGTGCCAGCGTCAACTACAGTGGAACACTGACGATCTGGCATGACTGGGCGGGCGCGTATCTGCAGGCGAAACAGAAGATCGTGCAGGCATATGAAGCGCTACACCCCGGGGTCACCATTAATCTCGTCGACCAGACGGACGACACGAAGACCATCCAGGCGGTCAATGCCGGCACAGGCCCTGACATCGTACAGGACCCGGTCGATCACATTGGCACACTGGCCACAGCAGGTGTCATCGTTCCGATTGATTCTTACGAGAGCACCAGCGCGCTGACCGGGACCTACACCAACACGGCCGCCCAGAGCGTCCAGTTCAACGGGCATGTCTATGGCATTCCGGAAGTGACCGAGATCGTCACGTTGATGTACAACAAGACATTGGTTCAGGCAAGCCAATTGCCAACGACCACTGATCAGATGTTCCAGTTCGAAAAGTCCTACTCCACCGCGCATCCTGGTTCCTACGGGGTGGTGTGGGACGTCAACAACGTCTATGTCGACGCGGGCTTCTTCTACGGCTATGGCGCCTCGCTGATTGATGCCAACGGCAACACGACGATCGCGTCGCCGGCCGGCGTTGCGGCTGACAACTACATCGCGCAGTACAACACCGTGTTGCCAAAGGACCTCAATGGCCAGACAGCCACCGCGCTCTTCAACGAGGGCAAAGCCGCGGCGATCATTGATGGCCCCTGGGCATATACCGGCTATGGTACAGCCATCGGCGCCGCGAACCTCGGTTTCGCGGTCCTGCCGACGGTCGACTCGACCAGCACCCCTGTGAAGCCGTTCGTCGGTGGTAAAGCTTTCATGCTGACGAAGAACGCCAAGAACCCGGGGCTCGCGTTGGATTTCATGAAGTACTTCACCAACGCCGCCAACCAGGCTGCGATGTGCTCCACCACTGGCGAAATTCCGTCGAACATCGCCGCTGGCCAGGATCCCACCATCACGGGCAACGCCGCCATCTCTGGCTTCGTCGCGCAGTCGAAGAATGGCGTTCCCTTCCCGAACACCCCCTACATGGGTCAGGTGTGGACGCCCATGGGCAAGGCGCTGACCGCTGTCTGGACGGGTGCGGAAGATGCTCAGACAGCATTGACGCAGGCGACGACAGCGATCAATGCGGGCGTGCAACAGATCAAACAGGCTCAAGGCTAAGGTCGCGGACCTGAACCACGGAGCTGCAGGCGGTGCGGCAGAAGCCTCGTGCTTCTGCCGCGCGTCCACATTCGACGTACAGATCAGGTACTCCGATCGTTTCTCCGCGCATCACGTGCACCGCAGGCGCAGCGCGTCTCCCTTTGTCGCGCCATCATCGCCGTGAAAGGACCACCCTGATGTTACAGGTCAGACGCGCCACACTTGTGGCCTACCTGTTGCCGACGCTGATCGTCGTCGCTCTCATCAATCTTTATCCCATCTTTTATACCTTGAACCTCTCATTTACCAATAGCTCGACGTTTCATTATTCGGATTACACGTACATCGGTGGCACCAATTATTCTTATGTCATTTCACAGGTCGGCAAAGATTTCTTACAGGTCTTGCTCTTGACGGCCGTGTATGTTGTCGCATGTGTTGGCATCTATGTCTCGTTGGGCCTTGTAACGGCGATGGCGCTCAATCATCCGCGCCTCCGACTCCGTGGTTTCTGGAGCAATATGCTGATCTAGAT
>DAIDHM010000245.1 GCA_027459705.1 Ktedonobacteria bacterium
CAGGTGACCGGATGGTCCCGCGCCGCAGGCTCACCAGGGGGTGCGAGGTGCTCGGGACAACACCGGGAGCGCCGGGTTGCCTGACTTCACCATGCGCCCGCGGCTGAATGCGCGCCGCGGCAGCGAGCAGGCAGGTCGCGAGAAACAGCACAGCCGCCAGCGTAAGCCAGGCGGCGCGATATCCACCAGAAAACTCGACGATGAAGCCAAAGATCGGCGCCGAGACGACCGCGCCGAAGAGGATGAAACTGGTGGACAACCCCATCGCCGCGGCCGCGTGGTGGACTGAAACCCGTTCGCCGACCCAGGTGAGAATCAGTGCGTTCCAACCAACCATGGCGAATCCCATGATGCCCCATAAGAGAAAGATGGCAATGCCGGGAGCAACGGCATTGGCGCCGGGCCACGCGGCAGAGCCACCGCTCAGCGGAATCAGTGCCACCAGGATCGCCAGGCACGTCGCCAGGGCAGCGGAGCCAGTCAATACGAGCGCCCGTCGACCACCCAATCGATCGGAGATTCCACCCAGCACCACGCGCGCCACCGCGCCACCAACCTGTGCCAGAGCCAATGCTATCCCCGCCAGCGCGATGGGCATATGCCCTTGCCCGTGCAACATTGGAATGGTGTAGGTGAGCAGGACATATTGGCCCCAGGCCAGCAAGAAGCCACAGATGCCAGGCAGTACCACATGCCGCAATTCGCGCAACAGCGATGGCGTGGCGCCGGACCCTCCGGAGGACTCGGGAGCGGATGGCAACGGATGTACCACGTTCTGCATGCCGCTGCGCGGCACCACTGCCGCAAATGCCATCCCAAAGAGCAACAGTAGCACCGCGAAGACCAGAAAGATGCCGTGTAAGCCCCACACCACTGCCAGGGTGGGCAAAATCAGCGCCGCCAGCATCGACCCTACTGGAACTCCCATCTGCCGAACTCCCATCGGCAAGCCACGTTCTCCGCGATCCCACGCCAGCATTACTGCCTTCGTTCCGGCCAATGGCACCGCACTGATCGCCATACCAATCAGCAGCAACAGGACGCAGGTGATGATGAGATTGGGGCCCAGCGCGATCAGGATGGTCATCGACACGAGTATTGCCGTTGCCGCCACCACAATCGGCCGCGGTCCATAGCGATCCTCCAGCATGCCAGTAAAGAGGCCTGCGAACATCCAACCGAGCGAGACAAAGGAAACAACTATCCCCATTTGCGACAGTGTCAGGTGGTAGGCCACCAGAAAGAAGACCCCCAATGCGACGATGCCCTGTTGGGTGAAGGAATTCGCAATCTGTGCCAGGGTTGCGAGTGCCAACAGCATCCCGCGCTGCCCTTGAAAGATGCGGAACCTCAATGTCTCCACAGCGGTGATCCCCCTTGATACCGACAATATCGTTATGTGGCAGATGCAGCATCTGTTGGAAGGTTCTCGATCTCCCCGTCTTCTCGGTGACCAGCTTCCTTTGGCCTCCCTACCTCAGGTGACTGGCCAGGTATGGCATCACCCTGTTCCCGTTCCCTGCCGTCGGCATGTCGCGCTCGCTGGCTCTGAGCGAACAGCACAGCGGAGCTTTCACCATGACGCAGATGGGCCGCCATCAACGCAACACTGCGTTCCTCGTCGCGATCCTGGAGGGCCTCCAGGATCGTGGCGTGTTGGGTGATCGAGACCGCGGAATGGGTAGGTAGGCTCCAGAGCGCTTCCCAGAGAAATTTTTTCCACAGATTCTGGATGGACTCGACCAGGATGGGATTATCACAGGCCTGGTAAATCCCCAGGTGCCACTCCGCATTCAGGCGATGGATGCCTGGCCAATCCTTGGCGGCATAGGCGATCCGCATGCGTTCCAGCGTCGCTGCGGCTTGCGCGAATTGCGCGTCAGACATCCGCGTGGCGGCCAGGCGCGTTGCGAGTCCTTCCAGCAAGACGCGCAACTCGAAGACATCAATAATATCCTGTTCCGTGAAGGTGATCGGGGTGATGGTATGGTGTGGCGTCTGGCGTAACAACCCTTCAGCCTGCAAGATGCGGATCGCCTCGCGGACGGGCGTGGGGCTCATTCCCAACTGTTCCGCTAACTCACCCACGGTCCACTGGTGGTCGGGGTGCAGCGATCCCCGCAAGATCGCATCACGGATCGCTTGAATGGCGCGTTCCGTCTTGGTCTGGTAACCCGGTCCAACGAGCAGCGTATCAGCGCTATTGGCGTTCATGCGGGTTCACCTCCAGCGGCGGTCTGGCTGGCAAAGAACGCCAGTGTGTTCTGCTCCCGCAGGAGGATATGTTCACGCATCAGCCGCGCGGCGGTGTCACCGTCCCCGGCACGTAAAGCCTGAGTGATGGCTGTATGGTGTTCGTGCGAATGCCCGGCATGCGATGGCATGAACCAGGTCGTCGGCCATAAGAAGCGTTGCCAGAGCGATTCAATCGTTTCGATCATTGCGCGATTGTGGGTGTGGGCATAGAGGGTGAAATGCCAGGACCGATTCAGCGCGTAGCGATCTTCGATCTGTCCATGGTCAAGCGCGTCACGCATCGCGTCATTGATCTCCGCCAGACGATCGAAATCGACGCTCGTCATCCGCGCCATCGCCAGCCGGGTCGCGAGCGGCTCGACCTCCAGCCGAATGACAAAGATATCCTGCGCGACTTTGGGAGTCAAGGCACGTACGGTCAGCGCATGGTGGGGAGTGAATTGGATCAGCCCCTCGCCTTGTAAAATGCGGATAGCTTCGCGGATTGGCGTCGAGCTCATGCCAAGCTGGGCCGCCAGCTCGCCGACCGTTAACTGCTGTCCCTGATGAATTGTCCCGTTGAGCAGGGCATGGCGTAAGGTCCGCACGGCGAGGGCGGTCTTCGTCTGTGGTTTGTCCTCCCTGACAGAAAGAGGACGGTGGGAAGTGGAAGGTGGAGCATCCATGCTCGACCCGTTCCTGCTCTCGTCGAAACTAGACCCGCCCTGTAATTGCCGCATATCCTTACCCTTTCCGGAGGCGAACGTCGGGAACGGATGCGCCGCGGCACCAGGCCGCCCGGAAGCTCCGCCACCAATCGCCACCCGTTCCCACCTGCAACCGCTGCCCAACGCAACCAGGTAGGGAAAGCAGGTCCCCGCTCTTGACGGAGAAAGAATTCTATCTCTAAATGAGTATCAAGTCCGTTCAAGCTACCGGGTGGCCCGGTGCCGCCGGGTGGCTCGGTGCCGCCAGGTGGCCCGGTGCCGAGCCCGCAAACGGTGGTCCACAGGCAAGAGCGAAAGGCCAGTTGCGGTCTACGTTGCTGGTAAACGCCATCCACTCGTGAAGTCGACGCGTTGACCGCGCGGACGAATTGGCGCCACTGCCCCAGTGCGATCGACTGCGCAATCCCGCCGAGTGATCGGTGTGCCACGAAAGCCGCGTGTGCGAATTGGGAAAACGCGAGAGACCTTCCTCGTCGCAAGATAAATATTCTATACACTATTTTTGAGAGATCTGTCAACCGGGTGGCCGGTGCCGCCGGGTGGCCCGGTGCCACGATGCTATCATGCAGAATATGTGGTGCTCATCCGCCAGAGAAAGCAGGTTAATCTCTATGCGCCGCTCTCAACGTTGGTCCAGCGCCCTACTCCTGCTCTTCGTCCTGACGACTACCGCCTGCGGGAGCAGTACGAACGCGCTTGATACCAAAACCCATCTCTTATTGATGGTCGGTGGTCTGAACAAGATCATTTATCTCCCCAATATCCTGACCAAACAGCTCGGATTCTTCGATCAAGAAGGGCTGGATGTCACCTTGATTGACGAGGCGTCCGGCCAGTCTGCGGAAGATCTGGTGCTCGCCCGCCAGGTCGATGCGGGATCGGGATCGTATAACCATGCCATTGAACTTCAGGCAGCGGGCCACTCCATGGAATGCGTCGTGCAACTCGATATTGCGCCTGGCGAGGCTGAGATGGTCGCCACGCGCGAAGTCGGGAAAATTCATTCCATGGCCGATCTCGCGGGTAAAAATCTCGGTGTCACGGAGATTGGCGCGGGAACACAGACGCTGACCGTCGCGCTCTTGCACCGCGCGGGGATCGCGCCTTCACAGGTCCATTTCACCTCCGTCGGTGCTGATGACACCTTCATCGCCGCGTTGCAACAGGGACAGATCGATGCTGGAATGACCTCTGAGCCGACCATCTCGCGCGTCATTTCCAGTGGCGCGGGGCAGATTCTGGTCGATTTGCGGACTCCGGCGCTCACGCAACAAGCATTGGGTGGCCCATTTCCGTTCATCTGCGTCTTCATGCGCAATGATTATGTTGCCGCTCACCAGGCTGTCGTCCGCCAACTCGTCACCGCCTATGTCAAAACACTGCGTTGGATGCAAGCGCACACCGCCGAGCAGATCGCGGAGCACGTCCCTCCCAGTTATCTTGCCAATGCGAGTGGTTCTGCTACCGATCGGGCGTTGTACATTACCGCGCTCCGCAACCAGTTCTCGATGTTTAGTCCCGATGGACTGATGCCCGTTGGGGGTCCCGAATCAGTTCTAGCAATCGAACAGCAAACGGGACAAATATCCCCCAACATTCCCATCAACCTGAGCGCCACGTTCACCAACACGTTCGCGGCACAAGTCAATGGCGCTCCCTGAACTGGCTCGGGGTCGGTAGCCGCGCCGCCAATCCCCCTCAGGGGGCTACGAAGCGATACCCAACCCCCGGTTCCGTGATAAAATAGCGCGGCACCGCGGGGTCGGGCTCCAACTTATGGCGCAGGCGGTTGATATAGACCCGCAGGTATTCCGCTTCGCCGCCATACTCTGGCCCCCAAACGCTCTTCAGCAGCGCGCTATGGGTCATCACCTTACCGACATTGGAGACCAACTGTTGGAGGAGCGCGAATTCTGTCGGCGAGAGGCGCACTTCTGCATCGTCGCGCGTGACGACATGTGCCGCGAAGTCAATCTTGATCGCTCCAAAACGTTTGGTGCCGGTCTCCGCCGGGTGGCCCGATGCCGCAGGTGACGCGTCGGGTTGGGCGCGCCGTAAGACCGCGCGCACCCGTGCCAGGAGTTCCTCCACACCGAATGGCTTCGTGAGATAGTCGTCCGCGCCCAGATCCAGCGCCGTCACTTTGTCGCTTTCCGCGTCGAGCGCCGTCAACACAATGATCGGCACCGCGGACTGCTCGCGCACCCGGCGACATACCTCCAATCCGTCCATGCGCGGCATCATGATATCCAGGATCAACAGATGCGGCGTCTCGCGTTCCCAGACGGCCAGTGCTTCCAATCCATTGCTCGCTTCCGCAACCTCGAAACCCCGAGCGCGAAGATTGCGGCTGATGAAATCCCGCAAGGCCCCCTCGTCGTCCGCGACGAGGATTCGTTTTGGCTGCATCATCCTGTTCCCTCTTTCAGTGAAAACGCTGGTGATCCAATGACCAGTGGATCAGGCGATGGAGCGCCGCCTACGAATGCATTCGTGGGCTCATGACACAAAATCGATGAAAACCGATTGTGGCTCCCCCTCGCCAGCCAGGCAAGTCCCATCAACCGAGCAATTTCCGTGGTCCGCCTGGATACACGCGATCATGTCTCCTCCACGAAGCGTTCAGCGGCGAGTAACGGCAACGTGAAGGACATCGTCGTCCCCTGACTGGCGCTCGTTGCCCAGATGGCGCCACCATGCGCTTCGATGAATGCCTTGCAGATCGACAGCCCCAAACCCGTACCACCCGCGTGTTGCAGTCGACCGTGGTGAGTGCGGTAGAAACGCTCGAACACATAGGGTAGCTCCTCTGGCGCGATTCCTGGGCCATCATCGGTGATGCCGACCACCACTGCGTCCGGTTGCGCCTCCGCGGTGATAACGACAGAACCAGATCCATAGATCAGGGCGTTGCGCATGAGATTCTGCAGGACGATTTCGATGCGCGGCGCATCCACCTCGACCAGAGGCAGCGCCTCAGCGATCACTACCTGCATGTGCGCGTCGGGCGCGTTAATCCGCGCGATCGATTGCGCGATCAACGTCTCCACGCGTGCTGGCGCGCGCTGCAACAGGAGCAACCCTGTTTCTTGGCGTGAAAGATCGAGCAGATTACTGACGATCTGTGCCAGCCGATCAGCTTCACTGCTGATGGTCTCCAGGAAATGACGCTGATCTGCTGACGACCACGTCACATCGGGCTGGAGCAATGTCGAGGCATGTCCGATGATCGCCGCCAGCGGCGTGCGCAATTCATGGCCAACGGCCGCCAGCAAGGCTGTCTTAAAGGCGTCCAGTTCGCGTTCGCGCGTCACATCGCGCAGCAACAGGCCCCGGCCAATCGGCAACCCCGCATCATCCTCCACCGCGAAGATCCGCATATGCAGCGCGCGTCGCTGCATGGTCGTACCAATTTCGACGACAGCCGCGCTGGTTTTGCCACTTTCTAGCTCATCGATGACCTGGTTTGCGCCCGGGATTGCACGCGCCGCGCGACGGAGCGCCGCATAGAGCACGCTGATCGGTTGTTGTTCCAACTCGTGCGTCGCCAACCCGCTCAGGCTGCTTGCGCCGATGTTCGCATATAAGATCATGCCCGCCGGACTGGTCAAGAGCAACCCATCACTCATGCTGCCCATGATGGCGGCAAGTTTATGCTTCTCATCCGTCGCTGCCTGGTACAGACGCGAATTTTCCTGCGCCACCTCGCGTAACCGTTCATCGCTGCGTTCATAAAGAACCGCGTGTTCCCAGGCGAGCGTCGCATAATTAGCGAAGGTCAAGAGCAGATCGATAGCATTGGCATCGAAGCGGCGGGCCTCACTGCGATGGACCGTCAGCACGACGCTGCCGGCATGCCGACTGATAATCGGAATCGCCAGCACCGAACGGAAGCCCTCCGCATAGGCGAGTGAGGAAGCGGCACTATCAATCAATCGCTGTACTGGCTGGCGATCGTGGAGCGCCTGGACAGCGGTCGAAGCGAGATTTTCTGGCGAGAGTGAAAGAGCAGAATTAAAGCGCTCCGAGTGGCCATCGCTCACCAACACGCGTAAGACACCATCCTTATCGGGCACGAGGACCGCGGCGGCCTGCACATCTACCAGGCGTCGCGCCTCGCGGATAATCGTTCCAACCACGGCGTAAGGGTCTAATGAACCGACCACCGCATTAGAAGTCTCCAGCAGGGTGCGCAACTCGCTCAATTTGCGCAACCCATCGCGTTCGAGGCGTTCCAGGGATCGCGAGAGTCCCCCAACTTCGTCGGCACGGTTGCGCAATTGAGTCGTCCGCTGCGAGATAGCCTGTTCTGTGTTCGGCAGTGCCTGATGTTGCGAGGCAAGCAAATGTAGAGGTTGAATGACACGTAGGACGAGCAATGACCAGAAGAGCAATCCACCGACGGCGAAAAGCAATGCGGTCGTCGAGAGCCAATTATCGAAGACCTGCACGACCGCGAGGGCACGGCTGGCCCGTTCCTGCACCACCACTGCCCAGCCAGTTTCGGGCACGGGCACCGCGCTGAAGAGCCAACTTTGCCCGTCCGTACCCGTTCCAAGAAGCGAGACAATCTGTCCGTGCAGGGCAAGCCCGGCGCCAGGCAATTCGTCCAGCACCGTCTGGAGAAGGCGGGCATGCTGCGGCGAAGCAATCAACTCGCCTTGATTATCAATGATGCTGATCGACAACGTCCGGCCTTGCTGTGTCTGCGCCTGTACCACTGTGGCCAGCGGTTCACTGAGTTCCACCAATGAGAGACTGGCTGCGACGATCCCCACCAGCCGACCCTGTGAATCATGCACCGCGGTCGCCATGATGACGCCCGCGTTGAACGTACTCTCCACTGCGATGCCCACGTCGAAGACCGGTCCCGACGCGCTGAGTGCGCGCTGTACCACATCGGGTGGCGAGAATTCATCACCGGCGATGACCTGGCCGGAATTTGGCCAGACGACGCGCAGTTCGCCGACGGGATCCAGCCAATAGACATAATCGACATCTACACGCGCGGACTGGTAATTCTGGAAGATGCCGAGGACATCCGCGGGTGTTGGCGCTGCCGCGACCAATTTACCCAGGTTGACCAGCGAAGTCTCGTCGTCATTGAGTTGCAGACTGGTGTTGAGCGCAATCTCCTGCGCCAACGCCTGGTCGGAAGTCTGCACATTGGCGCGCAAGCGATGGGCAACCTGGATGCTGAAACCTGCACCCACACCCAGCACGATACCCACAAAGAGCAGATAGACGCTCAAGAGTTGCAGCAATAATGAGCTACGGACCATCGCGCGCATTTGGCATTCCCCCTTGCATCCGATCTTTTCGCCATATCATACTCCTCGTCCAATGATCTCGTTGAAGGTGTTTATACAATATTTATGCGCACCAAGCTGATGTTTACATGTCTTTTATGCCCTATCGGGCATACTGATGATGCGGGCAACTTCCAGCGCGCGGACTTTCTGAGAAATCGACCGGGTGGCCCGGTGCCGCCGGGTGGCCCGGTGCCACAGAGGGGACTTGACATTCTCTTCTGTATCAGGTATATAGTCTATATTCTATTTTTAGGGAAGATAGGACATAGGCTATACGCTATCGGAACAATGTACCAGGCGCGCTTTTCAGGTATGAGGGATCCGGTGGTCATGGAGGACGACCCACCACGTTGACCAGCCATCGCAGTGTAAAGTATCCCGCTCAGCAAGAGCAACGCACAGGTTTGCCAAAGGAGACGAACCCATGCCGGAATGGACACCGACCGAGTCCGCCAGATTGTCCGGTGCCGTCCGGCCATTAGACGGAATCCGCGTCCTGGATATCGCAACTATGGCAGCAGCGCCATGGGCGGCCGCTTATCTCGCCGAGTTTGGCGCAGATGTGATCAAAGTGGAATATCCCCATACTGGGGATCACCAGCGCAGTTGGGGAACACCGAAAGATGGCCAGGGACTCTTCTGGAAATCCATGGGACGCAACAAGCGCTCCATCACGCTCAATCTGGGGAAACCCGCAGGTGGCGAAATCTTCAAACGTCTGGTTGCCGAAGCGGATGTCGTCATCGAAAATTTCCGGCCCGGTACCCTGGAACGGTGGAATATCGGACCCGATGTGTTGCTCGCTATCAATCCTGGTCTCATCCTCTTGCGAGTTACTGGCTTCGGTCAATCCGGCCCCTATGCCGAGCGTCCGGGATTTGGCACGCTGGCGGAATCATTGACAGGGTTCGCGTATCTCAACGGACAGCCCGATGGGCCACCAACTCTGCCGAATATGCCGCTGGCGGACGGTTTGGCTGGGGTCACCGGCGCTTATGCCGTTATGCTCGCGCTATATCATCGTGACGCGCACGCTGGCCAGGGGCAGGTCATTGACCTCTCCCTCTGCGAACCCCTCCTGCGCCTCCTCGAACCAACCCTCATGGATTACGACCAATTTGGCATTGCCCGTCAACGCATTGGCAATCGCAGCGATCATGTTGCCCCGCGCAACACCTATGTGTGTAGCGATGGGCGCTGGGTGGCGCTCTCGGCGAGCGCTGCGCCGATCTTCACGCGGCTCGCGCAAGCGATTGGGCAACCAGAACTCATCACTGATCCTCGGTTCAAGAGCAATGGGGATCGCTTGGCGCACCATGAGGAATTGGACGAAATCATTGGCGCCTGGTTCAAAGCCCACACGCGCGATGAAGTGCTGATCGCGATGGCGTCCGCGGAGGTCGCGGTCGCGCCAATCCTGGATGTACCAGAGATCTTCGCCGACCCCCATTTTGCCGCTCGTGGCAGCATGACGACTGTGGAAGATCCCGCCTTTGGCCCAATGCGTCTGGTCGATGTCGTGCCGCGCCTCTCAGCCACTCCTGGGCGGGTCACCAGCACCGGTCCCACGTTGGGTCAGCACAATGCCGAGATCTATGGGGATCTCGGTCTCAGCGCCGACGAATTGCGTGCCCTCACGGACGAAGGCATCATCTGACGATGACGGATTGCTCAAGCACGTCACGTTGCCGCCGGGTGGCCCGGAATCAATCCGGGAGCCGCCGGTAGCGGACCTTCAGCCCGACCACAAAGAGGTGGAAGACAATGCCGATGCCTTTGCGGAGCATGCTCTTCGCTCCGGCCAATCATGCGCGCCATGTCCACAAAGCGCTGGCGAGCGCCACCGCTGGCGGCACCACCGCGGACGCGGCGATCATCGATCTCGAAGATGCGGTCGCGGTCTCTGAAAAGCCAGCCGCGCGGCTCCTCGTGCGCGATCTCGTCGCGAATCGCGCGCCAGGCTATCCGCTCGCGTATGTACGCATCAACAATCTCGCGACGGACTTCGCCTATGCCGATCTGCAGGCGGCGATCTGGTCAGGGGTGACGGGGATTATGGTCCCCAAAGTCGAGACCGCTGAGGCGCTGGTGATTGCGGATTGGCTTATCACCCAGCTCGAACGTGAGCGCGACCTGCCGATGGGTGCTATCGAACTTCTCCCCATCATCGAGACGGCCGCCGGGCTGACCAATATGCCTGGCATCGCCAAAGCCTCGCCGCGCGTCCAGGCGCTGGCCTTTGGCGCTGGGGATTTCAGTCTGGATACCCGGATGACCTGGACCAACGGTCATCCGGGGTTGCAATGGGCGCGCATCCAGATGGTGATCGCCTCGCGCGCGGCTGGCCTCGCCCCACCGCTTGATACAGTCTATGCGAATCTCGCGGACGATGCCGGATTGACCACGGAAACACTGGAGGCTCGATCACTGGGTTTCGGGGGCAAAGCCTGCATCCATCCGCAACAGGTCGCGATCGTCAATGACATCTTTACCCCCTCACCGGAAGAAATCGCCACGGCACAGGCCATCGTCACCGCTTTCGCAGCCGCCGAAGCGCGCGGCATCGCCTCGATCCGCGTCGGCGAACTCTTCGTCGATTATCCCGTCGCCGCGCGTGCCCGGCATACTCTGGAACATGCCAATCATGTCCATCAACAAGGAGATCGCGCATGACCATGATGCACTTCAATCCCTTCAATCCCTTTATCTACCTCAATGCCGCCGGGTTCGGCCTCGTCACCGCCTCGATCCTCGCGCTCTGCGCCATCGGACTGACCTTGCAGTTTGGTGTAACAAACTACATCAATTTCGCTATCGGATCCTTCCTGACCATTGGCGCATATTTTGCCTGGATGGTAAATTCCCATGGTCTGAACATCTGGCTGGCCATGATCGTCGGGGGACTCGGTACCGCTGTTCTGGCGGTCATCTTGAACATGGGGATTATGCAACAATTCGTGCGCCGCAATTACCCCGTCCTTTTTATGCTGATCGTCATGTTTGGCCTGGCGCTCATTCTGCAAAACGTCACACTGGCCATTTGGGGGAGTGATTTCAAGCGCTATACCATTGCCACACCGCATCAATTCAACCTCGGCATCTTCAAGCTCACCGACCAGCAATTGGTGATCATCGGAGTCGCCCTTGTCATCATGCTTGGTGTACATTTGCTCCTGACCTATACCAAGATTGGCAAGGCCATGCGCGCGATGTCGGACAACCCGACGCTTGCCCGCAACTGTGGCATCGACACCAATTTAGTGACGAATATCACCTGGGCGCTGAGCGGATTTCTGGCGGGTCTCGCGGGGGTCGTCCTGGCCATCAACATTACCACCATACAGCCTTCCTTTGGTGATGACTTTCAGTTCGTGATCTTCGCCGCCGTGATCGTCGGTGGTATCGGCCGACCATATGGCGCGATTGCTGGCGCAGCGCTGATCGGCATTGTCACCGAAGTCTCCGCGGCGCTCATCAATTCCTCATACAAGAACGACGTGGCCTTCGCCATCCTCGTTCTGGTGCTGTTGTTCCGCCCACAGGGCATCTTCGCCACTGAAGGAAAGGCATAAAGACGATGGACAGAACCCTCCTGTACCTGATCTCGTTGGCGACAATCTTCTTCATCTACAACATCCTCTCGTGGGGATTGAATATCCAGTTTGGCATGACGGGAATCCTGAACTTCGCCTACATTATCTTCATGGCGATTGGGGCGTACATCGCCGGTTCATTCGCTTTGCCCAAGGCGACGGAGATTGCCGGACAGACCTATGTGTTTGGTTTCTCATTGCCATTCCCGATCCCATTGATCATGGGGGGCATCGTTGCGTCCGCGTTTGGGCTACTGGTTGGTTTCGTTGCGCTGAAACGGCTACGCAGCGATTACATGGCCATCGCCACGGTCTCGGTCGCCGCCATCACCTACGATTTCATCGGGAACTACACCCCACTCTTCAATGGGTGGGATGGCCTGGCCGGAGTTCCCGCGCCACTCCAGACAGCGCTGGGCTTGAGCTACAGTAATTACCAGCTCTTCTTTCTGGCGGTCTGTTTCGCGTTCATGGTGTTCTTCTTCTTCCTGACCCAGCGTATCAACCATTCTCCATTTGGTCGGACGTTGCGCTCGATCCGCGAAGATATCGATGTCTCAGAAGCTTTCGGCAAAGATACCTTCCGGTATCGCATGATCGCTATGGCCATTGGCTGCTTCTACGCGGGCGTTGGCGGAGCGCTCCTCATCGAATACATCAGCGCTTTGAACCCTGGTGGTTGGACAACTGGCGAGACTTTCGTGCTCTTCGCCGCATTGATTATTGGCGGGAGCGGCAACAACTGGGGGGTCGCTTTCGGCACATTGCTCGTCCCGATCGTCTTCCAGGAGGCAACCCGCTACCTGCCCCAATTCCCAAATAGCGACTACATCATTCCGGCGTTGCGCAATATCATTGTCGGCTCGCTGCTGATTATCACCTTGTGGTTCCGCCCTCAGGGCATCTTCCCAGAACGGAAGGCAGAGTTCCCGTCCGTGCCGTTGGCCGAACCAGAGAACAAACAGGAGGAAGCCGATGTCGCACTCGGTTGAAACCCCTACGTCGGCACCCCCCCACTCGGCGGTGGCAACCATCTTGCGGGTCGATCATGTGACGCACGCCTTTGGTGGCTACGTCGCCATCAATGATTGCTCGCTTGATGTGCATACGGGCAAAATCACCGCGCTGATTGGTCCAAATGGCGCTGGCAAGAGCACGCTCATCAATCTCATCGCGGGATTCTACCCCATTCAGCAGGGGTCGATCACGTTCAATGGGCAGAGCATCGGCGGCTTGCCACCATACCGGATCGCGCAACAGGGGTTGATCCGTACCTTCCAGATTTCGCGAGACTATGGCGCGATGACCGTGTTAGAAAATCTCATGGTGCCGCCGCGCAACCAGCTTGGTGAGAACCTCGTCAATGTCATTTTCCAACCCAGGAAAGTGGCCCAACAGGAGAAAGAACTCGTCGGTAAAGCGCTGGAGATGCTCAATACGTTCGGCCTCTACGAAAAGCGTGAGGAATATGCTCGCAACCTGAGCGGCGGACAGAAGCGCTTGTTGGAGATGTCGCGCGCGCTGATGAGCGATCCCACCCTGCTCTTGCTGGATGAACCCATGGCGGGGGTCAATCCCGCGCTCGCGCAACGACTGGCCCAACACATCCTGGATCTGCGCGGCAAGGGATTGACCGTGCTCATGGTCGAGCATAACCTGGGCATCGTCGATCAGATCTGCGAAGAGGTGATCGTGATGGCCAATGGCACCACCCTGGCCCGCGGCACGATGGAAGAGATACGCGCGCATCCAGAAGTGATCACGGCGTATCTGGGAGGGGCATAAGCGATGGACATCCTGGTCGTAGAACACATGGTCGGTGGCTATGGCAAAATCCCCGTGGTGCAGGACGTCTCACTACGGGCGAAGCAAGGCCAGATTGTCACCATCGTTGGCCCCAACGGTGCGGGCAAATCGACCTTCATGAAACTCATGGCCGGTGTGCTGCATCCCATGAGTGGCAACGTGCAACTCGCCAGTAAAAACGTCACGAATTTGCCAGCTAACCTGATGACGCGTGAGGGATTAGCCTATGTCCCTCAAGAAAACAACGTCTTCCCTCGCATGACGATTAAAGAAAATTTGGAGATGGGCGGCTTCATCCTATCGGGTGATCTCAACGCGCGCATCGCCGAACTCTATACATTGTTTCCTGACCTGGAAGCGGCCGGTACCAAGAAAGCTGGCCAGCTCAGCGGCGGCCAGCGCAATATGCTCGCCATGGCGCGGGCCTTGATGCTCGACCCCAAAGTGCTGCTGCTGGACGAACCGACCGCCGGACTCTCCCCTTTGTACACGGACGTGGTTTGGCAAAAAGTGCATGAGATCGTCGCCAAGGGTACCACCGTCGTGGTGGTAGAACAGAACGTCGATCGCGCTGTCGCCAACTCGGACTGGGTATATGTGCTCGTCGCCGGGCGCAATCGGGTGGATGGCACGCCCGAAGCCATGCGTGCTCTCGACCTGTCAGCGATATTCTTAGGGAAGAAAGGAGCGGATTCCACTCCAGCGGTCTCGCTTGAAGGACGTACATAACGACGATCGAGTTGTCTTATTACTCCATCGGTACCGGAACTTCCGGTCCCTGGCCATCCCGCCACAAACGATGGAAACTTCATCCTCTACGATCGCGTAGATTGCGGATCAGCAATGCGTTGATTCGCGCGTCAACAAGCGGGCGAATTCTTCTGCGACCTTGTGGATCGGTACCGCGTTGTACCGTACCAGAACGAACACTGGAATCTTCCGGAGGAAAATGCACATGCGGACAAAGATGTCAATTGCCATGGGTTTCATCACAATCGCAGCTATGCTGCTCGGGGCGTGTGGATCATCCAGTAGCGGCAGTGGCGGCACCGGCCCCATTGTCTTCGGCGAACTCTTCCCGATGACCGGTCGCGAGCCATTCGTCGGCCAGTGGTTTCTGCATGGGGCCAAAGTCGGCATTTATGAGATCAACCAGAATGGTGGCGTCATGGGCCACCAGGTGACCGCGCAACTCGCCGACACTGGTGGCGACCCGGTCGACGCGGTGACGGCGTTGAAACAGTTGGAGACCTATAATCCCACGCTGATCCTCGGGCCTTCCTCGCTGGAGATCGAGGGCGTCATCAACCAATTTGATCCGCTGAAGCTGCCCGATTTCGTTGAAGGCGGCACAACCCAGCTGGACCACATGACGAACCAGTACGTCTATCGCACGACGCCATCGGACTCCACCCTGGCAATCGGCATGGCGTATTATGCCATCACGAACCTCAAGTGCACGACGGCAGGGTATTTCTTTGAGAATACCTCGAATGCCGCCGGCGTGGTCACCCCTCTGGTGACGGCCTATACCAACCACGGTGGCACCATTGCATCGGGAGCCAACCTGGAAGTGACGCCGCACCAATCCTCCTATCGGTCTGAGGTGCAGAAGCTCTTCGCGAACAACCCACAGTGCATCTTCATCCAGACCGATCCACAGACGGCCAGCACGTTCTTCAGTGATGTGACCCAGCTCGGACATATGAACGTGCCATTCATCGCGACCGACGCGGGCGCGGATGTCAACTATGCCAAGGCGATGGGCCTGGCCAACGCTCACCAGTGGCTGACGGGCATGAACGGTTCGCCACCACAGGGTCCCGCCTGGACGCATTTCACCCAGTTGTACAATACCGTCTGGGGCACCAACCAGCCGGTGGCGCTCTCCCAGAACACCTATGACTCAGCGATCATCGCCGCGCTGGCGATGACGGATGCGAATTCCACTGACCCAACCAAATGGGTTCCGGATATCAACGATGTCGTCGATGCTTCTGAGGCGCCCAACCATGTCAAGGTGAATACCTATGCCGATGGCGTGGCGCAACTGAAGGCGGGCCACAAGATCGACTTCGAAGGCGCGTCGGGCACTGATGACTACAATCAGTACCACAACGTCGCTGGCGCCTGGGATGTCGTCCAGTGGGACGCGACCGGGACGACTTTGACCACCGTCTCCACCGTCTCCGAACAGCAGATCGCTGCCTGGAACGTCTAGTTCACAGGCTGCCAAGCGGCCTCACTGTTCGCGCCATCCTCCGGGGTGTCCGCGAACAGTGAGGCTATTCGTACAGGTGAAAGGTCAGAGATATGACGGAAGGCGGAGCTTCCGCTGCCGGTCCGCTGCCAACTGAGCCATCCAGCACCCCCCCATCGCCCACCCGGCAGCCCCCACCTATGCCCCTGCAAGGGGTCCGCGTCCTTGAATTAGGATCGTATATCGCCGGACCACAAACGACTCGCGCCCTGGCAGATTTTGGTGCCGATGTCATCAAGGTAGAGTCTCCCACTGGCGGTGATGAACTGCGCACCTGGGGTGAGTTGATCCCAACCGCAGAAGGCCCATATGCGGCATGGTGGCTTTCGGCATCACGCAACAAACGCCTGGTCACGCTGGATTTGCGTCAGCCCGCTGGCCAGGAATTGGCACTCCGACTGGTGGAACAGTGCGATATCGTCGTGGAAAATTTTCGACCAGGACGGTTGGAAGCCTGGAATCTGGACTTTGCTCGCATGCAGTCGGTTAATCCGCGTGTCGTCCTGGTTCGCATCTCAGGATTTGGCCAGACCGGCCCGTACCATGAGCGCGCGGGCTATGGGAATGTCGGCGAATCGATGGGCGGCTTGCGCTATGTAACCGGTTTTCCAGATCGTCCACCTGTTCGGGTCGGGACAAGCCTGGGAGATGGCATCGCATCGTTGCAGGCGGTGATCGGCGCGTTGATGGCGCTCCGTGTGGCGGAATCGACCGGGCAGGGACAGATCGTGGATGTGGCGATCACCGAGGCGGTCTTTTCGATGACCGAGGCGATGCTAACCGATTATGTACATCTTGGCGTAGTGCGCCAGCGCACGGGCAACACCCTGCTACGGGCGGCGCCATCGAATGTCTACCTGACAGCTGACTCCCATTGGATCGCGATTGGCGGCAATGGTGACAATGTCTTTCGCCGTTTCGCCCGCGTGATGGGCCAGCCGGAGTTGGCGGATGATCCGCGTTTCAATAATAACCAGACCCGGGTGGCCAACGTCACGGAGCTGGATGGGATGATCACAGCCTGGGTTGGAGAGCGGTCGCTGGCGGAGGTCCAGGCGCTGCTCGATGCCGCAGGGGTTCCAGCGGGTCCGGTGATGAGCATCGCCGATATCGCGGCGGATCCACACTTTCAAGCGCGCGAGATGATCTATCATGCGCCCGATGCGCGAATGCCCGAAGGCTACGCCGTGATGCCTGGAATCGTCCCCCGACTGACAGAGACCCCCGGCCAGATTCGCCATACTGGGGGTGCTTTAGGCGCCGATAACCGCGCGGTTTTCTCCGAATTACTCGGCCTCACCGAAGCGGATCTCGCGCGATTGGTGGCAGAAGGGATTATCGCGGAAGCGCGATAATCCCTTCTGCCCTGGAGTTGGAGCTGGCACGGGTGAATTGTGTGCACATATTCAAAGGGTTGGCTCGGAGGGGAATGCTGGCTCAATGCTCGCAGCCAGGCGCTTAGGAGCGGCCAATCGATACGCATCGTGGAGAAACGCTGTCACTTCGTCCCAATCGACCGCGCCAACATCTAACCGCAACCCCATCCACCCCTGATGGGCGAGATAAGCAGGCAAATAGAATCTGGTGGGATCGGTCTCGGCAAGCATCTCATTGATGCCTCGCGCAGCTTTGCAAGCGATCCCAATACGACCATCCCCATGATGATCGTTCAAAAAATAAGCAAATGCCTTCGCCCGGACCAGAAAACGCACATGGACCCCAAACGCCGCGTGGCTGACTTCGGGCAGTCCCAGACAGATCGCCATGATCTGTGCCAGACGTGGATCTTCTGCCATGCTCTACCGCTCTCCTACACCACCAGAATTTGCCCGTACCAGGTGGTTGTTTCCATCATAGCATCCACAATAGTGGGATGGGCTTGCCAGGATGATGGATCATCGCTAGAATAGGGATCGGCAAGCACGGTGTCTGGTGCCTGCCCCATCCTCGTGACAACCGCATTGATGCGAGTTTTCCACATGTATGCGCAATGGTGCAACTGACCCCGTAACGAATCGCGCCCCACATCGACTAACAATGGGGATTATTTCAAGTTTCAAGCAGTCGAGGGAGATTTTTTAAAACCATTCAAAACAATGCCCTCACTGGTGGACTGTTTGTCCCCCCTGGCCAGGGTGCTTCGCTCACCACTCATGCTCCGTTGCCGCTGCGGCACAGATAGGAATGGCACGATGCCGAAAATCCGCGTTCTCCTTATAGATGATAATCAAGATTTGATCGATGTCCTCGCCGAAGGTCTGACCAACCAGGGAGAGTTTGATGTCTTTACTGCTCTGGATGGTTTTGCAGGCCTGATGGCGAGTGTGGAATCGCAACCAGATTGTATCGTCATCGATGTGAAGATGCCCCAATTAGATGGCTATCAGGTGGTACGCGCGCTCAGGGGCGATCCCGCGACTGCCAACATCCCCCTCTTGATCTTGACCGCGCTACCCCAGGATCGCGAACGCTTCACCGGCCTGGCTTCGGGGGTGGATACCTTCCTGCGCAAGCCATTGACGCCACTGGAATTGGCGCGCGAGGTACGCGCGACTGTACTGATTACCCCAGAGGAGCGCTTGAGACGCCTGGTTTCGTTCGCACAACAGCAAGACCTTCCGAAAGGCGGCCGATCATGACGACTGGGAGCGGACCCTCCGTTGGCAGTGGACCTTCCGGGCCGAACGGCAATGGCGTGGAAACGCTTTTCGATGTCTATGATCGACAACGCCGTTTACGCTTGCTACAGGTGATCGCGCCACTTCTGGCCTCCCTGGTCGCGGTCTTCCTGTTTGGCTATGGCATCTTCTTTGTCCGACTACTCCTGGCGCATGCCATGCAAGCATCTTTCGTTCTGGTCTTCATCAATACATCCTTGATCGGCGTTGCCTATCTCATCAGCTTCATCGCGACGCGCCAGGCGCGCGTTGGCGTCGCATCGTGGAGCATCACCGGCGCGACGACTTTTGCCTTCGTGGAAGTAACGCTGGTGCAAGGGCATCTCCAGGGCATGGGTACTTTCGTTATATCGCAATTCGCTGGTTTCATCGTCACCACGTTGCTCGCGGGTATTCTCGGCAACCGCGTGCAAATGTGGGTCATCGCGGCAATCGGCGTCCTGGATACAATCGCGACGGTGCTCATAAGCCCCCTCCCGACGGGTTCAACCGGCCTCACCGCGCAACAGAATGGCATTGCCATTGCCTTCTTATTGATCGCTGAGGTGGGTACGGCCGTCATCGTGCTGGCCGTACAACAAACCTCGCGCGCGACACTGGCTGATATGCAATCATTGCAAACGGCCTACAACTATTCTAAACAACTCGATGACCTGAAAAATCAGTTCATCAGCAGTGTCAACCACGAGATCCGCAATCCAGTTATGGCGATGATGGGCTATCTGGAGAACATCGCCGCCGCGCCCTCCACCGTGCCGCGCGAGCGCCTCACCCTCTATGCTCAACGTGCGTTACATGCGGCCGCTTCGCTGCGTCGGCTCATCGACAGCATATTGGATACGCGCCGCATGGACCAGGGCGCGCATGATTTCACACCCGAGCCAGTACCGCTTCGCTTGACCTTTGATGCCGCGATCGAGCTGATCGATCCTCAAGAAGGTAAATTGACGGAACGCGACCTCTTGCTGCATATGTCCGATCAACTGGCCGTGATGGGCGAATCGGTCCGCCTCCAGCAGGTTTTCACAAATCTACTCTCCAACGCCGTCAAATACTCTCCGGCTGGCTCCCCCGTTGAAGTGACCGCACGCCAGGTCACGACACAAACACCAGCCCAGCGTCGCAAATCGCCGGAACGGCGCGATTGGGTAGAGATCCGCATCCACGATCATGGGCTGGGTGTTCCGCCCGATCAGGCTCCTCTACTCTTCAACCGCTTCGTGCGCCTCCCACGCGATCTCGCCTCCAATGTGGTAGGCAATGGCATGGGCCTCTACCTTTGCAAAGTCCTGATCGAGGCGATGGGTGGACGTATCTGGGTGGAGAGTCCGGGAATCCCTGGGGAAGGCAGCACGTTCGTCATACAACTCGCGACCGCTGAGGCCCAGCCAGCGCATCTCTCAGCGTCACCTGATGTCAGCGGTCGACGGATTCCATCCGCCACCACTGCTTGAGATTGCCACGTGCGAGCCGCGTTTGCTCGTTGGCCATGGTGCAACACAAGCCGGTCATTGTCGGGCAAATGACCTGAATGTTGACTGTGCAATAGACCGTCGGTATAATATAAGCAACGTAGCCGACTACCGGATGGTCCGGTGACGATCGAAAGAGGAGTAATTGAACCGTGATGCCGACCTCTTTGCCTTCCCATGAAGGCTATCTGCCATTCCATGGCTATCGTACCTGGTATCGCGTCTATGGCGAAGATACGGCGGATCACGCGCCGCTCCTGATGCTGCACGGCGGCCCCGGCGGGGCGCATAACTACCTGGAGAATTTGAGCGCGTTAGCTCAGGTTGGTCGACGGGTCATCTTCTATGATCAGCTCGGCTGTGGTCTCTCGGATCATCCGCATCGGCCGGAGATGTGGACGCCTGAATTATTCGTAGCCGAGATTGATGCGGTGCGCCAGGCGTTGGGACTGGATCGTGTCCATATTTTTGGAAATTCCTGGGGCGGCATGCTGGGCATGCAATATACCCTCACCCAGGCTCCCGGCCAGCTGAGCCTGATCAATAACAGTGGTCCGGCCGATGTACCGCGCTGGGTGGAGGAAGTAAACCGCCTGCGGGCTGCCCTCCCAGCGGAGGTGCAGTCGACGCTCACCCAGCACGAGGTCGCGGGTACAACCTCCTCGCCAGAATATGAAGCGGCGACGATGGTTTTCTATCGCCGCCATGTGCTAAAGATGGCGGAGTACCCCGATTTCGTGATGCAGACCTTCGCCCAGATCGCGGCAGATCCTGAGGTCTATCATACGATGAATGGACCAAGTGAATTCCATGTCATCGGTACCATTAAAACCTGGTCAGTGCTCGATCGTCTCGGCGAGATTCGTGTGCCGACGCTGATCCTATCGGGCGAAGATGATGAGGTGACGCCTGCGACGATGCGCCTGGTCGCCGAAGGCATTCCTGGCGCGGAGTGGATTCTCTTTCCCAATGTCTCGCACATGGCGAATGTCGAGATACCTGAACAATGTATGGCCGCGATCAATCATTTCTTAGACAAGGTCGAAAATCGTTTGTAACAGAGGAATAGCAGCATAGGTTGGCCGTTCGGATGGGCCTGGTGGCACCAGTCCATCGCGCGATGGGCTGGTTCTCCAAAGGCCATAAGAGCATGCACATTTCCGCAACGGAATTATCATCACCATCCGCCACGCTCTTCTGGAGTGCAGCGGATGGTGATTGTGCGCCGTGCATTTGCACGGTAGTTCGGATCACGAGAGCGGACCCGTACCATTGCTAGGAGACGGAAGGTCGGCGAGTTGGCCATCGATCAGCTTTTCGTGCTTATGCCCGTTGGTGGGTGGGGGAGGCGATGCATCGACCTGCGCCAGCGCGGACATCGCAATCTCGGCCAACGCGCTCGGCGGGAGCGGTGGCACATCGGCGCGGGCGATCAAATCCAGCACCTCCTCGCCCTCCAGATCTTCGCGGAGGATCAGCGCTTCGGCTACCGAGACCACCGCCGCGCGATGGTGCTCGAGCAGGGCACGAACGCTGGTATAAGCGCGTCGCAGGACGGCCTCTGCCTCGCGACGGATCTCTGGATCAACGAAGAGGCGGTCATGGTCATTCATAGCGAGCACCGAGAAGAATGAGTCACCCATGCCGCAGACCGTCACATACTGCAGCGCTAACTGCGTTGCGCGCTGCAAATCGCCCGCGACGCCGTTCAGGCGCGTCTGCAGGAAGAGTTCTTCGGCGGCGCGGCTGGCGAGCAGCACCTGGATCTCGGCGAAGATCTCTTCGGCGGAATTCGTCACGATCTCTTCCATCTCGCGGTACGAGACATAGGCTTCAGCGCCACCCGCTCCCAGGCGCTTCGAAATGGTGGCATGGGTGACCCGATGCCGGGCCAGCAGTTTTGCCTGGGCGACGGCATGCCCCGCCTCGTGATACGCCAGGCGGCGCTTTTCCAGCGGGGAGAGTTGGCGCGGCATACGCAGGCCATGCTCATGCGTTTCGCGCGCCTCGCAGATATCCTGATATTGCATCGAGGTGCGTCCGGCGAAGTGCGCGATGACCACCGCTTCATTGATAACATATTTGATGGCGACGGGGGTATAACCCCGGAAGTCGCCTACAAGCTTAGACATCTCGATATGATCGTGCTTGACCTTGCTCAAATAATAGTCAATGACTTCAGCGCGGTGCGCGTCGGAAGGCGGCGCAACGACAATTCGACGATCGAAGCGGCCGGGACGCAGTAGCGCGGCGTCCAGAGATTCGGGGATATTAGTAGCGCCAATCGTCAAGACTGGCTCGCGGATCGCTTTCCCATGATAAAGACCGAGCATGCGCAGGAAGCGACGGACAAAGCTATTGTCGCTGGGTGGTGGATCCATCTGCATGAGCAACTCATTCAAACCGCCTGTCCCGCCACCAAACATGCCGAACCCGCCGCCCATGCCCATCTGATTGGACCCACCGCTACCACGCGAGAGGCCAATGGCATCAAACTCATCCATGAAGATGATGCAACCACCATACTCGCGGGCCAATCGCCGGGCTTTGCGGTAGAGATTCTTGATCATCAGCACGTCCATGCCAATGAACATCGCGCGGAAACTGGCGGCACTGGCATAGGCAAATGGTACGCCGGCTTCCGTACTGATGCACTGCGCCAGATAGCTCTTCCCAGTACCGGGCGGCCCGACGAGTAAGACCCCGCGGCTCACCTCGCCGCCCATCTCCTTGAAGGTCTTGACACCGCGGAGCAATGTGACGATGCGTCGCGCGGCTTCCAGCACTTCGGGATTGCCCTTATAATCCGCAAAGCCGATTCCCGTCTCACCCGGCATCACCCAGTAAAGTCGGGGACGGCCAAGGAACCAGAAGATGGCGACGAACTGCAGAATGCCAAACATCACCGCGACGCCGAGTTGCAGGATAATACCAAGTCCGCTCACCTGGGTCTGTGTGGTCGTGTGGCTGAAGATGAACCAGATCACCAGCGCTACGACTACAATCCCCATACCCCAGCGGCGGAAGAATCGTCCAATATTGTCGAGCGACCGATCGATCGATCGGTCCAGTTCCGCATCATTGATCATGTGTTCTGCCTCCGCCTACTGGCCATTGAGATTGGAGGCCTGGATAACCTGACCCTGGCCATCGACTTCGAAGTAGAACGTCTCTGCCACATTGTTTCCGGCGCTGTCGGACTTGATGACCTCGACCGTGTACTTGGAGACACCCGTTCCGGGCACGATGAAGTATCCCGTGTAGATGAACTGCTGGTAGGCGATACCTGCGGTCTTCTCTTGCACGAAGTACGAAGCATAGGCCGACTGGGTGATATTGTTCTGCGTGAAGGTTTGTTGGAGGGTTGGACTGAGGGCTGACCAAAGCTCCTGAGCATTGTACGTTTTGAGGCCATGCAAGTAGTGCAACACATTGGTCGGCAAAGGCGCCAGGCCCTGGGTATAATCGGTGATGGTAAAAGGCGCATTGATATCCGGGTTGGGGGATGCCGTCGCGATGGGCACGGAGCCCAGCGCGCGCGCCGGGCGCGCTGTGGGTGTGACCATGTTCACGATGACCCAGAGCGCCAGAACTAATACGGCCAGAACCGCCGCGACGCCCAACGAACGGCGCGGATGCTGGCTGACACCGTTACCGGCATAATAGATGCCTTTGAGCAGTGTCTTGAAGGGCCAACGGACGATGCGCCAAAAAAGTGGTCGCTCTGTGCGCGGCAACGGTGGCAATGCTGGTGCGCGTGGAGTTGACATGAATGGCGAGAGCGCGGCAGGCGCTACCGCAAGCGCAGGAGGTGGAGGTGGCGCGCCAATCGATTGCGGGCCATAGGGCGGTTTTGCTGGTGGGAGGTCCGCTGCCGACGAACGATCCACTATCGGCGGCAACACAACCTGCGGCCCTCCATAAATTGGTTCGGCGTCCTGCGCCGGCGGCAATGGTGGTTGGCTCATCGAGCACCATCCTTCTCCAGCTGAATTTGTGCGGCAACGCAGAAGGACCGCGACGTTGCGGCATCAGACTCGTTCACACAAGGGGAGACCTGTGTCGCCGTTGCTCTGGCGACCTTCCTGGGTGTGGATTGCCACACAATCGTCCAGGTAACCATCCAGTCATGATAGATTATGCATCATTGTAGATGTCTGAACAATTTCCGTCAAGCAATAGGAAACGCGCCTCTTTGTGTACGAAGCGGGTTCTCAGATTGTTCATAGATTGCCAACTCGCGGTCAGTTGCAAATCTCTGCAACATCCCCAATACGATTCATTCCACCAGTCGCAGGGTGGCTTGCACTGTTCCGCCGCGTTCGGCGGCGACCGTTAGCACCACAGCGCTACCGGCAGGCGCGCGAATCGTCCAGTCTAATCGCTGGCTACGCGCACCAGGATCATCCAGTGCCCAGAGGCGGCCCAGGCTGAGCGCGCGTCCTTCGAGTTGGCCAATCTCCATACGGTCTTTGCCCACCACGAGCGATGCGCCAGCGGGCAGCGTCAGCGTCGCACTGATTGGTCGGACAATAGCGCGCTTCCGCGCCTGGCGGCTGGTGTCGGTTGGCAGGAAGCCCTGATTCTCGACCAGCGCGGTCACATGCCAGGTTTCGGGACCGAGCCGTTCGACCTGGGTGCGAGGTAGCGCCAGGCGCGGGGCGGAGAGCGCCAACGCGAGCGTGAAACGCGCATGCTTCTCGATGATTGGCTGCAGAAATTGCGGTGGTGGGTTCTGCTCGACGGTCTTATAAGGAAATCCGCCAATCTCGACGAGTCCAAGTTGGGGATGCTCAAATGCATGCCAGTTGACGAAACCTTGCTCACCCAGATGCGCGTCATTCCATTGCATGATCGCCACATCATCCTCTTCTGGATGCCAGCGATCCCACTCGATCCATTTGCGATCTTTGATGCCTGCCTCGCCTGGCAGATCCCAGAGCTCCGCGGTGAAGCCAAACCAGCCAAACAGATCATAGGCGGTGTCATCCATGCAGCCATGGGTGATGCCCTTGGGATCGTAGCGAAAATCATGGTAGGTCGAAGCATGGCGATAGCCCGTCATCGCCTGGCCACGCTCGCCGAAGTGCTTAAAGATCGCCAGATCCTCCGTCGGCAGCGCATCATCACCCAGCGTACTGTATGGGCGGAGCAAGACACCACCAGCGGTGTGGTAGGTGTAGAAGCCATTGATATTTGGCCGCTGGCGCCAGCACTCGACCTCGGCGCGCACTTCAGGCTCAGAGAGCGGATAGGCTCCGCCACCGCGCTCTTCGTCGCGCGCCCCCCATTGGTAAGGATAGTTGCGATTTAAGTCGATGCCATGTGGATCGGGTGCAACATCGAAGCGCCAGCCATCATATTCGTGGATATAGCCCTCATTGAGCAGTGTGTAATAGATGCCACCTGACTCGTCAAAGTCGCGCGGCCGCATGATGCGCGAATCCAACTGGCTCGCCTTCCAGGCGCCATTCGGATCGGGAAGGCGCATGAGCAAAATGCGCCCATCTCCGTCGATATCGGCCTCTGTCAGTCCTGGCCGCGGTTCTGGATAAGGATACAAGCGCGTGCTGCTCCGGATATATGATGGATTCGTCAGATAAAATTCCGCACCGTCCGGGCAGAGGCGGGGCAAGATATACGTCGTCTGGTGATCGAGCAGATCGGTCGCGCGCGGATCCCTTCCATACGTATCTAACAACCACCAAATTGTATACAGACAGGCAGTCGATCCAGTCACTTCGCCAGCATGGGTATTCCCATCAATCCAGAAGCCGGGTTTCGCCAGGGCTTCTCCAGTAGCCTGATTTGTCAATGTCACCAACCAGAGGTCGCGGCCCTCGAGACTCTGGCCAATGGATTCGAGCGTTGCCAGATTGGGCCGAGCCGCCACCAATGCACGCAGGTGAGACACCAGGTCGTCGTAGCGATAATAGCGAGAGAAATCTATGGTTGGTAGTGGTGTCGCTTCAGTCATGATCATCTCCTCAACTGCATCACCCATGGCACAGCGCCGCTGGCCGAAACATGCCTTATTGTATCGCAATATGCACAGAGGAAGGTAAACGCACAAATGTATGATGCGTTGCAACCTGGAGACGCGGATTTCCACGGATCGCGGTGATATTTGGCGACTGCTCCATACTAGAGAAGGAGCTACACTCATTTCTGTCGCTCCACGCCAAGGATAGATTCGTTTGAGGTGATCTGATGTCGATTCCTCGCCGCCCTACGGTGGCAACCTCCGTCATCCCCACGCTGGAAGCGCTGCTGACTATGGTACGTGGTCTCCCGCTGGGGTCGCCACTCCCAGGCGCAATCGCGGTGCTCCTGGATCGACCACAGACGACCATCGCGGATATCGTCCAGGCATTGCAGCGCGATCCCGCATTGGCAATGCGCGTTTTGCGGGCCGTCAACTCGGCCTATTATGGTATGAAAGATCCCATCCGGACGGTGGCGCGTGCGGTGCAACTGATCGGATTCGAGACGATCCGCGAATATCTGGACCAACCCAGCCCGCTCTGTATCTTTACCTTACGACTACACGCCAACGCTGCGATCAATACGCGTTTGGACGGCCTCTGGCGCCATGCCCTGGCGACTGGTGCCGCGGCACGAGTGCTGGCGCGCGATGCCAACTTCCAGCGCCAGTTTCGCATTGATGACGCCACGCCGTTCGTTGCCGCATGCATCCTGCACGATGTGGGCAAAAGCATCTTCTCACTCCTCATCCCGACGGAATATGAGCGGTGTATCTGGGCCGCCGCCTCTGAAGGAATACCACTGATCCAGGCTGAACGGCGCCTCTTCCCCTTTGACCACGCGATGCTCGGTCGGCAAGTCTGCCAGGAATGGGGCTTGACAGAGGTCATCAGCAATGCGGTTGGTCGCCACCACACGCTGCGCGGCGGCGGTCTGGGTGGCGGCGCGGATATCGACGAACTTACCGCGATGGTCCACGTTGCGGACATTCTGGCGCGCACCTATGGTGTCGGTTGGTGGGGAGATCGCTCTCGACCGCAGATTGATGGTCGTGCAATCGACATTTTACGCTTGCGCTCCGTCGATATTACGGATCTCCTCAACCAGATCGACGAGGAATATCCACGGATGGAAGCGCAATTTGATATCGTCTTTCCGCCGCGACCGCTTGGGCCAGCCAACGCCGCGTAAAGTCCGATCTACCCAGGACATTGCCTGAATGATTGCCAGCAGTAAGTGGCGCAAAACTGAACATTCGTTCTCTCCATATGGTATACTGATGGCTGGTGAACCGTATACGAACCATAGAGATGCTTGAGGACAGAATTGCGAACGAGAGGAACGCTCATGCGCACCACAGTTTCACAGGATGGCACCAGCATCGCATGTGATCAATCGGGCAACGGGCCAGCGATTATTCTTGTCGGAGGCGCACTGAGTACCCGTGCCGACGCGGGCCAACTCGCGGCATTGCTGGCGCCACACTTCACTGTCTATAGCTATGATCGGCGAGGACGCGGTGACAGCGGTGATACTCCCCCCTATGCTATTGCCCGTGAGATCGAAGATATCGCCGCGCTGATTGCCGTAGCAGGGGGATCCGCCGCCATATATGGAATGTCCTCTGGCGCGATCCTGGTTTTGACTGCCGCATTGCAGCTTGCCAAAGGGATAACCAAATTGGTGGTGTATGAGCCACCCCTGGTCGTGAATGCGGCGCATCCACCCCTGCCGTCCGATTTTGTGGCACACCTGGATCACCTGATCGGTTCAGGACAGCGGGGCGCGGCCATCGAATATTTCATGACGCGGGCCGTGATGGCCGATATGCCTGCAGAGATGGTGGTAGATATCGTCGAACATATGCGGCAGTCCCCACAATGGCAGGATTTGGAGGCGTTAGCCCCGACGTTGCCGTATGACGGGCGCATTGCGGAAGCGTTCATGACGGGGAGCCTTGAGCCACTCCGCCAATGGTCGCTGATTGAGATCCCCACCCTTGTGCTTGATGGCGGCGCCAGCCCAATGTGGATGCATGCTGGCGCCGATGCTCTCGCCGCGAGTCTTCCACAGTCGCAGCGACAAACACTGGCTGACCAAACCCATTACGTCGATCCGGCGGTGCTGGCACCCGCCTTAATCGCGTATTGCGCCCAGTAGATGCCAGTCACGCCAAGCGTATCCTGGAGTTGCGAAAACCGAACACCACCAGGTGAGAACAACAGTTACGCGCGATTGTGCAATGGCACTGAGTCAAGCTCCTCCAAATGAACATGGTACAATACGCGTAACGCGCATAGAGAACCGATGGGCAAGCGATGACTGCACTGGTTGAGCTATTATCCTAAGACAAGCAGAGTATGTCTGCTGCCAACATTGGAGCCAAATTGACCGATGCGCCACACACTGCCGATCCTCATGTTACCTCGCACGGCAGTGTTGCGGAGCAACGGCCGTGCGAAGCTGTGTGCACATGTGTGGTCCCACAACTGAGCGCGCAGGTTCTTTCCATTGCAACGTAAATAATCCAAGATCACGGATCATTTGGAGCAGGCAATGAGTATTGATTTCCAAAAGCTTGCCCAGGAAGTTCATATTCCTGAGACTCAACTGCAAGAGCAGGCATATTTACTCCTCTTGCTTGATTTGTACGCACAGGGGATTGTCTCATCAGCAGCGGCGGCACGCTTTTTAGGAATATCACGAGGGGAATTTCAGACTATATTAGCACACCATCACATTTCCATTGATGATCCCGGCGGCGATCCTGTACAAGAAGCACAACTTCCGCTATGACGCAGCCATCACGTGCGCGAGCCATTGTCGTAGCGGACACTACACCCCTTATCACGCTAGGCGGAGCAGGGGCGATTGGCCTGCTGCATTCGGTGTTTGGTAAGATTCATATTCCCGAGCAGGTCTGGGACGAATACGAAAAATTTCGGACACAAATGTCGCTCCCCGATCTCGCGCACTCAGTATGGCTTCATCGGCACCAAGTCACGATCACCCCACCATTCTCTCCTTTAGATGAGGGTGAAGCAGCCGCACTGACCTTGGCCCAGATATTGGGAGCAAACGTTGTCCTTATCGATGAGAAAAAAGGTCGTAAGGCAGCCGCAACCGCCCAATTGCCGATGATGGGCACTCTTGGGTTTCTTCTGCGTGCCAAGCAAGAAGGACAGGTCATTGCGATCAAACCCATCATTGATCAGTTTGGCCGCCTGAACCGCTATTACAGTCCTCACCTGATTGCCCAAACATTACAGGCGGCTGGTGAATGATGGTTGGTACATTAATAATACGCCACCGTCGTAGGTTGTAGATTGCCGCACTGGCGAGCCTAATCGCGATTGTGCGAGACACTGAACACGAATCCCCTAGCGCGTCGACATCACCGGCTCGCCGGGCGTCGTCGTAGCCGTAGCCGTACGGGGCTGCGAGTGGCGGCGCGCGGCGCGCTCGCGTAAGCGGCGGTCGGCGCTCTCCACAGCACGCGTCTTGAGATTGAGCGTCAGCAGGATACCACCGACAATCAACGCCAGCACGATCAGGTAAAATACATGGATCGCCTGGATCGTCGCCAACCGTTGCGCCGCGGTCAGCACGGTATGGGTCCCAGTCTCTGATGCAATCAATGCTCCACCAAACGGCAGAATCAGCGTCTGGCCGATGCTATTGCAGACCGTCAGGACCGAGAGACTGGCGGCACGGCGGTCGGGGGGGGCCTCATTCACGACGATATAGCGCAGGGGTGTCCCAACGAACGTCGAAAGGCCAAAACCAATCAAAGCCAGGCTGATGACCAGGCCCACAGGCTGTGATCCGATGAGCAGCAACATGGTCAGCGCGATCGCCGTGACGATGCCACCGCAGAGCATGACGCTGCGTGAACCGATACGATCGATCAGGCGACCGGTCATTGGCGTCCCCAGCGTGAGCGTCACCGCCACCCAAACGAGGTAGAAACCACTATGGCCTGGCGTCGCCAACCGCAATTCAGCCTGGACGAGTTGGGGGATGTAGACGATGCTGGAGGTGACAATGCCCGCGCAAATGCTCAGGCCCATCGCCAGGATCAACTGACGACGGCTGAAGACACGCGGCGCCACGATTGGATCGCGGACGCGGCCCTCATTGAGCCAGAAGGGAATGAAAAGTGCCAATCCGAACAGGATAAATGGCACTGCAGCGTCGCGGGCAAAATTAGCGCGGAGGCTTGTGAAGTCCAGTTGGGTTAGTCCGAAGACCAGACTGAAGAGCGCCAGTGCCAGCAGGGCGGCGCCATACCAATCAAAGTGGATGCGATCGGTGGGGTGGGCGGTGACGAGCGGGAGGTTCCGGGCAGCCAGGACGATGATGATCAACGACACCGGTACATTGACCAGGAAGATGGCCCGCCAGTCTGTGACCATCGCACCGATATGGACGCCGCCCGTCAGGATGCCACCGAGAATTGGCCCAAGAATAAAAGCTAACCCAAACACTGAACCGACGATGACCAACGCCGCTCCGCGCCGCGACTCGGGGAAGGTATCAGCGATCACCGCGCTGGCGACCGGGAGGACGCCACCCGCGCCCAAGGCCTGGATGCTTCGGCCCAGCATAAATGGACCGAAACTGGGGGCTACCGCGCATAGGATCGAGCCAACGCCAAAGAGCACGACGCTTGCCACATAGATCCAGCGGCGTCCATAGAGATCCGAGAGTTTAGCGACCAACGGTTGCGTGACCACCAGCACCAGTGTATAGGCCGTAAACGTCCAGGTAATCGTACGCGCGGAGACCTGCAACCCATGCTGAATGACACTCAGGGCAGGCGCGACAATGAAGATGTCAAGCGCGCCCATAAAGACACCCAGCAGCAGGGTGATGAGAATAGCAACCTGTTTTCGTGTCATTGCCAAAGCTCCATTGATCGTACCTCTAAGCAGAATATAGTCCACGCATCCGTGCGTCAAGCTGTATCGCCAAAATGCATAGGCTCCCCTGACAGGGCGTGTGGGGGATGTTCCGAGTTGCTTGTCTAGTTGGAGCGCCAAATCATCACAGGCGACCGCGCACGCGCTACGAAGAGATTTTTCGCTGGAGCATGACATACCGCTCGCAACGGGAACGGTCATGAGTCCTCGAGCAGCAGAGGGGGCACATGGAACTCTGGGCCAGGTTTTCCGTCTAACTGGAGAAATGAGATGACGCTCTACGATCTTGAGGCTCGCTCACACCTGATGGGGGCGTTTGGTCGAGCAGCCACCACCAGTGCCACAACCACAGCCACCACTATGGGAAGATACCGGCATTGCCGCGCCACGTGTCGCTTGCTCAACCGGGACCGAGATCGTCGCACCGCTCTCCAACAGCACCTCGATACTGGTCCGTGGCACATTATAGCCAATAACTTTGCCCAACCCGCTGGGTGTCTGCACCTCGGCTCCCATGGCGGGCATCGCGGCTTTGGCTTCGGTATATTGGTCGTTTTCATAGGCCAGGCAACACATCAGTCGACCGCAGACACCGGAGATTTTATTGGGATTGAGTGGGAGGGATTGCTCTTTGGCCATCTTGATCGAGACTGCGCCGAAGTCTGTCAGCCAGGATGAGCAGCAGAGTGTTTTGCCACATGGCCCCAGACCACCCAGATGCTTGGCATGGTCACGCGCGCCAATCTGGCGTAGCTCGATGCGGGTATGAAACGCTGTCGCGAGATCGCGCACCAGGGCACGAAAATCGACGCGTTCCTCCGCGGCGAAGTAGAAAGTCAGACGCGAGCCATCATAGGCGTATTCCGCTTCCACCAGTTTCATGGGCAACGTATGCTGTTGAATCTTCTGGTGACAGCGCTGAAGAGCTTCGCGTTCCTTCGCCTTCCATTGCAGCAACCGACGTAGGTCATCCTCCTCAGCGAGGCGTTCGATAGGCTTCTGTCCCTCGCCGATTTCGTTGACCTCGACCTGACGCGGTGCGATGACGATGCGCCCCGCTTCTTTGCCTCGCGGTGTCTCCACAATCACATATTGTCCCGTTTTGAGGTTGGGGAAACGGGTCGCATCGTAGAAGTAGATCCGTCCGGCGGGGCGAAATCGGACACCAGCGACAAGCATAGGAAACCTCCCTGGTGGATACGGACGAATGCAGAGATGCCACATCCCAACCGGGTCATCGCGAGTGCTGGATGAAACCGAGCAACGTGACTGCGGTCCTTATGACATCTCGTCGGTGAGCAGAATGGCTTCAGCCACCTCACGCATTGATTTGCGCGCGTTCATACTGGCGCGTTGGATCTTGCGGAAAGCTTCTTGCTCCGTCAGACCCTGCTTCGCCATCAAGACGCCTTTGGCGCGCTCCACGACTTTGCGCGTCTCCAGCTGATCCTGTAATGTCGAGACTTTATCTTCCAACGCGCGGAACTCCGCGAACCGCGCCAGCGCGACCTCAATGGCCGGTTTCAACGCGCTCTGGTTCCACGGCTTAACGAGATAGTGCAACACCCCGGCATTCTTGGCGCGCTCGATCAGTTCGGGTTTGTTGTACGCGGTTAACAGCAACACTGGCGCGATCTTCTCGCGGGTCAGGATCTCGCTCGCTGTGATGCCATCCATCTCCGGCATATCGATATCCATGATCACCAGGTCGGGGCGTAGCTCCCGCGCGAGGTTCACGGCGCTCTCACCATCACCGACATCGCCGACTACCAGATAGCCTTGCCGCGTCAATTCTTCTTTTAAATCCATGCGGATGATGGTCTCATCTTCCGCGAGGATGATTCTCGTTGGCATGCTTTGACGCTCCTCTCAACTCTTCGCGCCTCACGGCGCCGTGAGGATTGCCCGGCGTTGTGCCCATCCTCAGGCAGTACATGGCTCCGCCAGTGCCCATTGCTTCATGGCGTAGCGTATCATCCCGCTCCCTCAGTGTCAAGACGACTTTGTGTGGCACGGATATTTGTTTGTTTGCTTTGTGGACTTGCGGTGCACCAACACATGTGCTATACTACACGGCGGAGAGATGTCCGAGCGGTTTAAGGAGCTGCCCTCGAAATGCAGTGTACCTGAAAGGGTACCGTGGGTTCGAATCCCACTCTCTCCGCCCGGAAAACGGGGCGAGGCCGAGGTCTCGCCCCGTATACGATCCCGGAGGAGTCCCATAGCGGCCTAGTGGGCACGACTGGAAATCGTGTGTGTGATGAGCACCGTGGGTTCGAATCCCACCTCCTCCGCCCTCCAACACAGACAGAGCGAACTCCCTCACTGCCGTGCGGAGTTCGCTCTGTCTCTATCGATATTCACCTTGAGGCGCCTACAGTCGCGATAATTAACCAGGCATTGAGGACCAGAATCACTAAACCAATGGCGATGCCCAGCCCTAAGGTCCAGGCGCGATTGACCAATGGACCCATCAACTTGGGCTGTGAGGTGAAGTAGAGGAGCGCGGCAATCGGCCCCATCAGCGCGAAACTTAAGATCACCTGACTGAAGACGATCGCCTGGGTCGCGTCCACCCCCAAAGCGATGATGATCAAAGCAGGCACCATCGTAATCAACCGCCGCACCCACTGTGGAATGGACCAGCCAACAAAGCCTTCCATAATGACCTGGCCAGCCATCGTCCCGACGGTCGAACTGGAGAGACCGGAGGCCAGCAGCGAGACCCCAAAGATGATGCTTGCCGCGCCGCCGAGCAAAGGGGTTAACGTCCGATAGGCCGTGCCCAGGTCCGCGATCTGGGTCAGGCCGTCACGATGAAAGATCGCCGCCGCCATAAACATCATCGCACCATTGATGACCCCTGCCAATGTCATCGCGATGGCGACATCCACAATCGAGAGTCGGAAGATGCGCTTGCGATCCGCATTGGAGCGGGCCGGGACGCGCCCATTCATCAGCGCGGAATGGAGGTAGATAACATGAGGCATGACTGTCGCACCCAGGATGCCGACCGCCAGCAAAATGCTGCCGGCCGGGAGATTGGGCACGATAGCGTGGTAAGTAATCTGCTGAAAATTGGGGCGGGCGAGGATGGTCTCGACGACATATGACAACGCGATAATGCTCACGAAGCCTGCGATCAATGCCTCTAACGGCCGGAATCCGTACCGTTGCAATCCAAGAATCAGGAACGTGACCAGACCAGTCAAGAGGGCGGAGAGCAGCAACGGAAAATGAAAGAGTAGGGTGAATCCAAGCGATGCGCCAACGAATTCCGCCAGGTCAGTTGCCATCGCTGCGATCTCGGCAATGGCCCAGAGTGTGTAATTGAGCTTGCTGGGCAGATACTTACGACACAGCATCGGCAAGCTGGCATCCGTGGCGATGCCCAATTTCGCGGAAAGCGCCTGCAAGAAAGCGGCAATCAGATTAGCTGCGGTGATGACCCAGAGGAGGGTGTAACCAAACTGCGCTCCACCCTGGATGTTCGTCGCAAAATTCCCCGGATCGATATACGCGATCGATGCGATAAATGCCGGCCCCAGAAATGGAAGAATGCGCGCTAAGCCCGTCGCGCGTCCATCCAGGGATTTCTTGGCGGCACGCAACATCTTGCGATCTCCGCGCCGCCCAACAACTTCGCCCGCGATTGCCTCATCCAACCCATTGATATCTATCTCGGTCATGACCATTCCTCCACCCACCCGCGTGCCAAGCAACCCAGGTGCCCAATATCATACCCTTGAAAGGGATCCATCATCCACATGCACCGCACTACCATCTCCCGCACCGCATCACCTGCTTGTCAGTGGCCCGAATGCATGACCAACATGACACCGGCGATGAGCGGACTGATAAGGCATTCGGCGGTTTCTGTGGCTACGCGCAAATCGCCGCCGAAGGGCGCGCGCGCCATCAGTCGGATATGTGTGCCGGGAGTCAGTCGCAACTGATCCAGATAGCGCAAGAGCGTCGGATCCTGAGTCAGTACCCGCACGATCGTATAGATCCGGTCAGGATCCGGAATCATCGCCGCCAACGGGGCTAATTCCGGACCAGTGATCTGCCCTTCTTTCGTAGGGATAGGATCACCATGGGGATCGTAGGCGGGATTCCCTAACATCTCGTCGATGCGGTCCTCGAACTCCTCGGAGATGGCGTGCTCAAGCGCGTCAGCCTGATCATGGACCTCATCCCACCGGAACCCAACGACCCGTGTCAGATACAGTTCCAGCAACCGATGGTGTCGCACCAGTTCCAGGGCCAGGCGTTCGCCTACCTCGGTCAGGTTCACGCCGCGATAGGGCGCGTGGGTCACCAGCTCGAGATCCGCAAGTTTTTTGACCATACCCGTCACAGACCCAGGCGCCACCCCCAGCCGCGCCGCGAGCGCGTTGGTGGTTACCAGGTCGCTGTCGTGCGTGCGTCGCAACTCTTCTCGGAGTTGAAAGATGGCTTTCAGGTAATCCTCGCCGGATTCGCTGAGATTCAGTTGTGACCGCAATTGAGATTTTGGCATACCTCAATTATAAATGTTAACCCGCCAAATTGCAAGGTCATTATGCTCGATAACTCACGGATCATCCCAGCATGCTGGTTTTACCGGTACTTTTTCTGGGTTGTAGTAGGTATTTTTTAAGCAGGTGGAGACAGGTATAAGCTATCGGGGAATTGAAATGAGCAGACTTCAACCGCGTCAGTGCCCTGGTTATGGTCGCAGTGGAGGTCCACAGGCTCTCTTGTCATCAGTTGGCGAGATCGCTACAATGTGGAGCGTGAACGAGTCTGAGGGACAGAAGGAGGGGAGCGATGGCGCACCTGGTGATTCCCGCTCCTTCGCCTACCCTGCCACCTGCACCTACCGCCCGGCGGCGGCGCGGATGGTGGCGGCTCGGCATTATCGTCGTGGCGATCCTCATGCTCGTCTGTGAGGGAATTTGGTGGCGGGTGACGGCGACCCATACGCAGTTCGCCGGTCCAGCATTCAATCAGCACACGAATGCCATCTGGATCGCCCACACCTGGGTCGGGGATAGTCACTCTCCTACCGACTATGACGCACTGGCCGACGAACTGCGCCAGGGGCAGATCACCTATGTCTATGCGCATGTCGGGCCGTTGAATGGCAATGGCACCATCCCCAGCGCGCGCTATCTCTATGCCGCGGATTTCGTTCAGGCTATGCATCAACGGCTGCCACAGTTGCGCGTCCTGGCCTGGATCGGCCAGATCTATCGCGCGGGCGCCGGGACAGCGAGTGATGTCGTCGATCTCACGGTATCGGCAACACGCCAGCAGATCGCCACCACAAGTGCGCATTTCACGCGCGATCTCGGCTTCGATGGTATCCAGTATGACCTGGAACCCATCCCCAATAACGATAACCATTTTCTGGATCTCCTCCGCACCACGCGCCAGTTGATCGGACCTCAGGCTATTCTGGCCGTCACCACGCCAAACTGGGTGCCAGTCGCGCGCGTGGCAGACGCGATGCGCGCAATCACCGGGCGCGAAGATACCTGGTGGACGACGTACTACTATGAGCGGGTGAGCCAGTTAGTCGACCAACTTGATGTGATGCTCTACAACACGGGCATGCCCACCGCGCCGCTTTATCAGGCATTCGCGCAGCAAGAGACTGAACACATCCTCCGGGCGGTGCAGAATGCGCCTTCCACGGCGACCGTCATCATTGGTCTGCCGACCTATCGCGATCCCCCATCACGCGCCTTTCACAGCGCGGCGGAAAATCTGACGACGGGGCTACGCGGCGTCATCGCCGGACTGAATACAGCGACGGACCACCCCGCCTTTGGTGGCGTGGCGATTTATCCAGAGTGGGTCATGACGCATGCTGACTGGCGCACCTACGAACAAATCTGGCTGGGGCAATGAGATCGCTGGAGCACGGCATCAGCGAAGCGCAATAACGACAGCATGTCGCCCGGTCTGGCGGTGCTCTTTGCGAAATGAGAAAAAGAGATCGGTATGGCAGCCCGTACAGAGATCACAGCGTTCGATCTGGTTGGAGGGAATGTCGAGAGCGCGGAGTTGTCGGTAATTCGATTCTAATACATCCAGCCGGAGAGACTGTTTACGGGTATCCGATTCGTCGGTGACCGTGATCGTAGAGAAGGCCGCGTGTTCAAGGGCAAAGGGATGGGCAGCGAACGCCTGGCTGACTGGCCCATCGACCTCATAACAGCATGCTCCGATAGTCGGCCCCAGTCCAACGATCAACGCATTCGGTCGCGTGCCATAATGTGTCGTCATGGCGCTCATCGCCGCCGCAACGACCGCCTGGCTCGTACCACGCCAGCCAGCGTGCACCAACGCAATGGCGTCGTGTTCGCGATCGACCAGCAGAATCGGCGCACAGTCCGCATAGGCCCAGAAGAGTCCGATACCACGCGCCCGCGTGATCATCGCGTCGGCGCGGCCCGGGATGAGGCGGGTGAGCGCGGGGCCTTCCTGCACAGCTTCGGGTAAGATCTCGATGACCTGGTTGCTATGCACGGGATGTACGGTGACCAACGTGGGATGTCCAGGGAGGGCGGCGACAATGCGGCGACGGTTCTCGGTGACAGCATCTTGGTCATCACCAACGCCACTGCCAGCGTTCAATCCAAGAAATGGAGGCTGACTGACTCCCCCCTGTCGCGAGAAGACCCCATGCGTGATAGTTGGCTCAGCCGCCAGGAGATCGAATTGCAACCAGTAGAGGTCATCCGTGAAATGTTCGCGCACGCTGGAGATCTCCTCATCTGTCTTCGCAGGTCGTCACATCTGAACTGCGCAAGCATTGCTAGTGGGATGCGATGGGCGTTGAGCCGAGTTGACGTAAAGACTCCACCATCATCGGCAATTGAGCACTGACCGCTGTGACATCCTCAGCGGTGGTGTCGCGTCCCAGGGTCAGCCGTAAGTGCCCCCGATTCCAGTGGTCGTCCAATCCAATCGCCACCAGTACATGCGAGGGGTCGACGACGGCGCTGGTGCAGGCCGATCCGCTGGAGGCAGCGATACCCGCCAGGTCGAGATGCAGCAAGAGCGCTTCGCCCTCGATGCCCTGAAACGCGAAACTGGCATTGTTGGCCAAGCGATCGGTCGGGTGTCCTGTCAGGCGCGCGGCGGGAATGCGCTCCACATTGGCAATGAGTTGGTCACGAAGTGCAGATAGTCGAACCACCTCGGTCACACGCTCATTTTGAGCCAGCGTCAGCGCCGTGGAAGCCCCAACGATACCCGCCACATTCTCCGTCCCGGCGCGCCGGTTGCGCTCTTGCGAGCCGCCGTGTGTTTGGGGCGCGATGCGCGTTCCGGTGCGGAGGTAGAGTACCCCAACCCCACGCGGACCATAGAACTTATGCGCCGAGAGCGAAAGTGCGTCAACCTGAAGCTGTGTGACATCCAAGGGGAGCAGTCCTCCGCCCTGCACCGCATCGGTATGAAACGGAATATGTCGCGCGCGACAGAGTGCGCCAATCTCCGCAATCGGCTGGATCGACCCGATCTCGTTGTTGGCGAGCATGATAGTCACGAGGACTGTGGCGGGAGTGATGGCCGCCGCGACGTCGGCAACCGCGACACGCCCTTGCGCATCGACCGGAAGGTATGTGACCTGGAAGCCCTGTTGTTCCAGTGCCTGACAGGTATGCAGTACCGCATGATGCTCAATCGAGCTGGTGATGATATGGTTGCCGCGCGCGCGATTGGCCTGGGCGATACCTTTGATAGCCAGGTTATCCGCTTCTGATCCGCCACTGGTGAAGATTATCTCAGTTGGCCGACAACGCAGAATGGCGGCGATCTCTTCGCGAGATTCGTCGACAGCGGCGGCCGCTCGCTGCCCCAGCCGATAGACTCCACCAGGATTGCCAAATTCGGTCGAAAAGTATGGTAGCATCGCCGCCAGGACACGCGGGTCAACCGGAGTCGTCGCAGCATGGTCGAAATAGTGGGTGCCATCGGGCAGTGGCATGGATCGCGCTCCTCAAGGTATGTCTATTCAATACTATAGCATGCCGGGACAGTGCGCGCACGCGTCCTCATGGCATGGCATCGCGAAGCTCCTGGGCCTTCACCTCGGGTAGCGCATCGTTGAGCCAGAGTCCAAAAGCTGTCTCGGCACTGGCCGCGTATTTCAATTTTCCGGGCGCACGACCTACGGGTAATAATTCCAGGTGCAGATGGTAACGAGGATCAGCCAACTGATGGAGTGCCAGAAAATATGGCATCGCGCCTTCCACCAGGGTATTCCAGCCCCTGACGATGCGCAAAAGGATCTCCGCCAATTCCCGCGCCGCCGCGCCACCGGGTTCGAGCGTGCTGATGTCGGAGATGTGCTGCCGAGCATAGATCTGCACTTCGTATGGATAACGCGCCCAGGCCGGGATGAAGCCTAACCAATGCGGCGTATCAACCACAACGCGCGCGCCAGCGGCCTCCTCCGCCAGCGTGCGACAGAAGAGGCAAGCGCCGGTTGTCGTCAGATGCTGAGTAACATGGGCCAATTCACGTTCGATGATCGGCGGCAAGAAGGCGATTCCATAGGTCTGGCCGTGGGGATGGTACTGGGTCTGGCCGATCGCCGTACCAGAGTTCTCGAAGGTCATGACGCAGGCATAGCGTTGGCTGAGATCCAGATAGACTTCCCGCCAGAGATCCACCACCGCGACCACCTGGTCAAGTGACATTGCCGCGAAAGGCAGATTATGTGCTCGGGCATAGAGCAAGACAAAGCATTCCCCCAGCGGAGGCTGTAGCGGGGGGAAATCGTTGGGACGCACCCACGTCTCGCGGTCCGAAGGCCAGGCACCAGCAGCGATATCAGCGCAAAATGGGCAATCCGTCACCCCTTCACGACGATTCATGCGACTTGGGGTCCGTACCACAGGTTCACCCAGGAAGGGATTCTCGACCAGTTGCTGATTGGTCGATTGGGGGTGAATGTCTTCAGGCATGTTTGATCTCCACGTAAAATAGCCAGGACTCACTGCACCTCAATGGGCGGGAGGTCGCGCACCTGAAAAAAGCCGCGCGATGACGTGGAGCAGCCGCACTGGCGCGATTGCCTATTCGATTGCCTACCGCGTTCCCAACCCAGTTTACCATATTTTGTGAAGTTTTGATCTGGACGCCACCCCGTCCTGTCTGCTACAATGCAAACACACCATGTGCATGACCCAAATGGTGGCAGACTGAGAGGCGAGACATGTGGCCATTTCATCGCCATAAACCCCTCCCCAAGAAACAAGACGTCCTCGCTACGCAGGTGCGTGTCAAAAGTATTACGCGCCCGCTCACGAAACAAAGTAACCTGAATCCGCCACCGGGCGTGGCACAGCAGATATCGCCCGTCGAATCCGCACTCCAACAATTTCTACGGACAAGTAGTTGGCAAGAGACCCGTCAGATCCTGGATCGCGCGGCGCCCCTACTGTTGAGTGAGGATGCGCAGACGATTCTGCGCCGCTATATTCAAGATGTCCGCTCCAGTCGTTTGCCGGAAGCGGTCAATATCGCGATGTACCTGGAAGCTCACCGGTTGTTGCTCGAACGGGCGCGCGCTATCGGTATCGGCCCTGCCTGGGATGAATTCCTGGCGATCCGCCCGGTGCCCGAGAAGACGGATGAGCAAGACCCCAATGCCACCGAGGCGCAGGCCACCATGGACGCGCTCCGCGAATTGTTGGGTACGGAAACATGGTCCCAGACCCATGCGGTCTTGATCAGGCTGCGCGAACGCCTCTTGACCGAGTCAGCCGATCAGATGCTCTCCGCGTTGATCCAGCTGGCAATGCAGGAGAGCAGCAAAGAAGCGGTGGAGAGTATCCGCTACCTTGAACTGCACCGGAACCTGCTCCGCGATGCTCGCACACTGGATATCGATCGCGCCTGGGCAAACTTCGAACGCGCTCGCCAGGAGGTGGAGCGGGGGCAAGCGACCACCCCACTCCCGACTGAAGGATCAAGCACGCGCACCACGCCCAATCCAGCGGCGGTGAGTGAAGCATTGCGCACCTTGCTGACTACCTCGGACTGGGACGAGACCCGTCGTGTCCTTGAAGCACAACAGGGATTGTTGCTGACAGATATCTGCGATATTTTCATCAGCCAATTACTTGTCGCCGCCCAGAATGATCCTGATCCGCGCGCGCGCCGTGGCGAGGTCTATCTGGAATTGCACCGTAATTTGTTGCGCCATGCCCGCCAGGACGGCATTCCCGCAGCCTGGGAAGTCTTTCTGGTAGACCTGCGGCGGGTGCGTCAACAGCTGGATGAGGAACCGAACAAACCACGCGTCGCCAACGGACAGACGGATCTCGCAGCTGTCCATCGCGCGGTCCGGGAACTCATCAGCGCTCCTAGCCGCCAGAGCGAGCGCATCGTGCTCAACGCCCGGCGCGGTGTCCTGCTGACTGACGACGCCGTGCATGTCATCACCGACGAAGCCGACCGCATGGAGCGCCGTGGGACCCAACGCGATGTCACAGCCGTCCGCCAGCTTCGCCACCAGGCGAAACTCCTGACCCGGGCCCGTGATATTGGCATCGAGCGCGCCTGGTCTGAATACGAAGCCGAAGCATCCGGCGACCCATAGCGTGAGCTCGCGTCGAGAGGTCCTTTGGCCGCCAACAAAACTCGCCGTCGCGGGTTGGATTCTCCTACTCATAGCCCGGTCGTCCTCCAACGTTGCGAGCTCTCCTTTGCTGTCCCTAAATCAGAAGAAGGCAATCCCAGTCCTTTGAAACGGACTGGGATTGCCCATAGGCGCTTTGCCTGGGACTCATCATCCAAGATGGCGAAAGCAACGCCCCTGCGGCACGTTCACAATCTCAGCCGACTGTGAACGTGCCGGATGTGACCATGGCTATGGCTGCTGCTGGGGATATATCCGTACCAATAAAATACTGAAAGACCAGCCGATATGTACCCGCAGTCTGGATCCCGGCCAACTGTACAGCCATGGATCCCAAAGCGTTCAATGGCAAGATCTGGGTTGGGGTCATCTCTTTGCAGGGCAGGACCGTCGACCAGCCAGTGCTGGTTTGCAACTGGAGTTGCACCACACTGCAATCCGATTGATGATTCATCGTAGAGATCGACGTTGCCAGGCCATTATGCACAGAGGCCGCAATCACAGTGCCCAAACTGACATGATTCTGATTGACCGTCAGGGTTACCACATCCGGCGTCGTCGTACCGGTCACGGTTGGGGGTGGTTGCAGGGTCCCCGGTGCCGGAGTTGATGCCGTCACTGCGGTGCTGGTGCTATAGGGTGTGTTCGACAGCACAGGTTCGGTGGATCCCTGAGTTGTGGTCGAGGTCGCAGCAGGGCTGGTGGTGCTTGCGGTGCCGTTACCATACGTGGTGGTAGTGATCCCGCAGGCCGTAAATGCAGCGAGAACCAGGATAAGCAATATATGCGGAAATCGTGGATGCATGCTCAGCTTCCTCCCTTCAATGAAGACGACCTATACCTGAAAAAAGTTCCAATTGCATATGGCGAAAGGCAGACGCTGCATGCAGCGTCTGCCCCGTGAAAGCGTACCACCTGGCGTGGTCAGTTTACATACGCCTAGTTATCCGGGTTCACATGCAGGACGAACGTGCCCCAGTTGGCATAAAGCGTGCGCGACGCGTTGGGAATGAATTCGCTGGCGGCCCAGATCGAGCCACCTTCGACCGCGACTGCGGCGGAATAATCACCCCAGCGCGCGGGTGTGCCAGGACCGACGAATGGCGCATAGCCGGTGAACCCGTCATCCGGGCCAGTGCCTGCCGCGGCAATGTGGACGTTCCCAGTCGGTCCGTCACCATTGACAGCGATATAGGCGGAACTGGGATACATCGTGGGGCCAGCCACCGTAAAGGTCATGATGCCCTGACCATCAGAATTGACGGCAACCGATGGGAAGAAGGCGCTGTTGCCTGCAACCGAGACGTAGGAGCCGACCTGTGTTCGGGCATTCAATGTACCCTCATTCCAGGACGGTTTGACCTTGAAGAAGGCGATGCCTGTGTTGGATCCGTCGCCGATGATCGTGTTGACCGCGCCCCACAGCGAACCATCAGCGAAGACAACCTGATTCATGCGATCATCGTTCGTAGCGATCTGTTCTTCAGTATTGGAATAGCCGAGCGAAGTCAGGAAGTCCAGGAAGGGAGTCGGGCCTGGCTTCTGCGAGACGTTGTTAGGCTGACCATAAGTCTGGGAGCCAATGACCTTCACTTGCAGTTGGGGGCTGGGAGTACTGGTGGCCAGCGAGGCCGTGTTGGTCATAGCCCAGACCGCGATACGGTTATCAAGCACCTGGTAGGGCGGGTTGCCGAACTGCAACGCGCTCATGAAGTACTCGAGACCGTGATGAGACTGCACTTCGCCTTCGTTGTCGCTGTTCCAATCACCCGGTGGGGTCACCGCAGGCTGAATGGAGTACGACAGACCGCCATAGGGGGCGAGGAAGCCCGAGGCATCGATATGGTATACCGGCGGGATGGTGCCGTTATGCGAGGCGGCAAAGGCCAGCTGCCAGATGCCCATCGCGTAGACCTGGGCGCCATTGAAGCCCGCGCCGAATTCGTTGGTCGTGACATAGAAGGCATAGCGGTCTGCGCCGATCAAAGGTTGATCACCGAAGCATGGGCAACCCGCGTGTGAGGGGGTGCCATTGAGGCCATCGTCGGTCGTATCGAATTTGAAGACCGCCCACTGGCCGGTGGGATTTGCTGTCTGGCTGACGGCGACCAGGCTATAATTGCGGCCCGTCGCGCCAACATTGGAGCCGTTATCCATCATCAGTTCGGAGAAGAACCAGCGTTGTGTCGTCTGATCGAAGAGACATTTGGGGTCGCTAATGAACGGGCCACTGACTCCCGTCGTACGATTAATCTCGGGTACAAGATTCAGGAACTGGCTGTTGGCGGTAGGGCCAGCTTTCAAGTTCCCCTTTTGATCATAGACGGCGATCGCGTTGTTGACGCTCTCGACGACATAGCCCTGGCCAGCGCAGAGGCCCTGGTCGGGGGGCTCAAGGCTAAACTGCGTATTGGTATACGCACCCGTGCCAGCCAGCCGCTGGTCAGCATGTGTCAAACCATTGAAGCCCGAGAATCCGGGATTATTGGAGGTGACACCCTGGGGGGTGGGATTCGGGTTGGTCGTCGGCGGAGGCGGCAAACCATTGCTGGGATGCGAGCCCGCCACAGCCACCTGCGGACTGCGATCTTTCGGAAGGAGGGTCTTATCCTGATTACTGACCGTAAAATTGCCCAGGCCGCCCGGGCCAATTGCCGTATCACCGACAAATTGGAGGGCCGCGACGGAGGATGTGGGGGACCCACTGGCTTTCGCGCTCGACCGACTGGCCAGGAAGAATCCTGAGACAGCGAGGGCGGCGATAGCAACAGTCGTGATCCCGATGGTCAATGCGCG
>DAIDHM010000007.1 GCA_027459705.1 Ktedonobacteria bacterium
GCCGTCGGGCGGAACAGGCACTACGGGCGGTGATCCAGGAAGCATACGTGGTGGAGGTCTCGACTCGCAAGGTGGACGACGTACCAATACGGATCGGTGGCGGCAAGGGTTGACCTGCTAGTTGGGACAATTGCGCCCAGAAGAGGGTATCTGTCTTATAAGCGCGCGAAGTAGATCCCTGCGTCACCTGTAATTGGCGGCATCCCGTGATATTCGCATCACCCATGAAGAGCGGCGTGCCTGCCCCCTCGCGCTCTTCGATGTGCACCTGATAGCCATTGTCCAATGGGCAGCTCACCCATCCCACCATGGGCGGAAGCGTGTGCACATGCGTCATAAACTGGTCGATCAGCGCTTGATCTTGCGATATGACATCAATGGGGGCATAAGACCACCCTGGTGCCCCTGGCAATAAAGTGATGGAGAGCGCTTTGCCCTGGGGCGCGGCGGCATTGGAGGGTGTGACCCCACACGCGGTGCACACTCCCCCCAAAACGATAATCCATACGATGATGCGCATGCTCGTCCTCCTCGCTCTCATTTACTCATGATTTCCTGAAGAAAGGGACGAGTATCCACAACGTTTTGTTCCATACCGACAAAGCGCGCCAAGCCCGGTACCTTGTTTGCTTCAGTATACAGGAAAAGAACGTCAGCCGTGGGAAGTGTCAAAAGAATGCCGAGCTCGCAACATGATGCACGCCCCGTTAGGTGGAAGCTGCGCGAGAATAGTAATGAGCCGGGGACCTTGTTATTTGTCCACAGATTTCAGTACACTTGATTGATACAGATATCCCGTTGTACCACAAAGCAGAGATTGCGCAACAAGGGACAAGCCGCTGAATATCAGGGGCAATCGACTTTGTCGGACAAAGATTTACCGCAGTCAGGTGTGAGAAAACGGGAGACCTCATGAGCACCATCTGGAGGCAGGGAAATTGGATAGAGCATTGGCAGAACAGCTTGTTCGTACATATGTGGATGGCTGGAAGGAATATAACAGTGACAAAGTCTTGCGTGTTCTCGCTCTTGATTGCATCCTCATCGAATCGGATGGGGAGATCTTGCGTGGGGCTCAAACGATCACGCGCGAGTTAAACAGGCGTGTTGCAGGAAACTATGGTCCCTGGCATATCAGTCGCTGGGACATCACGAGCCTGGCCATCGACGAAGATACCTGCTTTTTAGAGTGGACCTTCGAGGGACCGCGCGATTTTGAAGGCGCAACGTTGGTGCGCTTCAAGGAAGATAAGATCAGTTTTCTGCGCGAATATTGCACAACCAAGCCACTCTGGGAACAGCCCAATGAGTAGAAGGAATGATCGTCGGTGAAGTGCCAGTTATAATGAACATGCTTTTACTTGGTATAATGCGGCCACAGATATGTATTCCCTGGCAATTATGCTATAATGCGAAAAATTATCGGTGGTCCTTCGTGACCTCTACGCGATCAACGTTCATGTCTTCCATCGCTCTGGTCCTACCACGAACCCGCATTCCTGAGTTATTCAGCGATCAGGAGGTGCCCGTACATGTCCCCTGTATCTGGCAATCTGACCATTCTCCTTGTGGATGATGACCTCCGCATTTTGCAGATTTTTGCTGACGCGCTCGCCGAAATCGGCGGGTTTCGCGTGCTCACCGCGCAGAATGGTCTGGAAGGTTTGGAGCGGTTGCTGGATGCGCGGCCGGATTGTGTCGTCATCGATGTCAAAATGCCACAGATCGATGGCTACCAGATGGCGCGCGTTCTACGCGGTGATCCTGACACCGCGGACATTCCGCTGGTTATTCTGACCGCGATGGCGCAAGAACAAGATCGCTTCATCGGCAAGGCCTCAGGGGTGGATCTGTACCTGACAAAACCCGTGAAACCCACCGCGTTAATCGCCGCGATCCATCAAGCTATCAGCCTCAGCGCAGCGGATCGCGTGCGACGGATGCGTGACCTGGCGGAATCTCCAGGCAACTAAAGGGGATGCTTCATGAGTCAGAATGTGCCTACGGCGACGCGCGGCGAAGACATGTTTCTCGAGATTGAGCGACAGCGCCGCCTCCGTTTGACGCGTTTTCTCGCACCCACGTTCGCGGTATTGCTCTTCTTCATCGCCCTCGGCGATGGCTTCGCGACCATCATCAACCCCCATCGACCCCTCCTCACATTGCTCGGGTACCTGGGAACAGGGATCAGTTTTGTGTTGATGGTCGTTGCGGCCTATGCCGCGCAGCGTGAACGGATTAATCGCGCCATCCTGGCGCTGGTCATGGCGACGACGATCTTCATCTTCTCCCCTTCGTTGGGTTGGACTTTTTCGCAAGGAGTCGACCCTACCGTCATGGCTGGCATGATGTTTTATGGCGTCATCATCGTCCTGGCCGGGCTGCTCTCGGGCCGAGCCTGGGTGACGGTAGCAACGACCCTCGGCGTGAACGCGCTCTCCATCTTCATTCTCTGGTATGGGCCACAAAATCCCGATAGCAGTGTGGTCAATGCGCGTGAACTGGGTATCTATGGCCCGCTCGTGATTGGTGCGCAGTGGGGGATCGCCTTAATTCTGCTCACCACGCTCGAGGTCTTCACCCCCGCCTTCCGCGAATTGGGTGAGGTGCAGATTGCCTATCAACGCGCGCAGCAACTTGACGAGATGAAAAACCAGTTTATCACCAACGTGAATCATGAGTTGCGCAATCCGATTATGGCCCTGCAGGGATCGCTCGAAATGTTGTTATTGACCCATGATCACGCGGCGCCTGGTCGACTCAAACGCATGATCGAGGAGGCCGCTCGCACGGGCGACGATCTGCAGTCGCTGGTGGAAGGCATTCTCGACGCGCGGCGCATCGATCTGGAAGCCAACCACTTCACGCATGAAGTGGTGAATGTCCATGCCGTCCTGATGACTTCCGTGCGGTTGGTCTCACCACGCGAGCAGCACGTCATCGAGCGCGATCTGCGCATGCATGTCCCGGAAGATCTCACGATTTGGGGTAATAATCTCTTATTGCAGGAAATTCTGACAAACTTGCTCTCGAATGCGGTCAAATATTCACCGCCCGGCTCGCCCGTAGAGGTAACATGCTTTGCGGTGCCGACAATCGGCGAAGGGCGGGCGCATCGCCAGGCTCCGTCCCCAGCCTTCGTCGAGATCCAGGTCCGCGACTTTGGATTGGGAATACCTCCTGAGCAAGCTGACCTCCTCTTCAACCGATTTGCCCGCCTGCCCCGTGATCTGGCCTCCACCACCATTGGCAATGGGCTCGGCCTCTACCTCTGCAAAGCGCTGACGGAGGCCATGGGGGGAACGATCTGGTTCGACAGCACCGGGGTCGCCGGGGAAGGCACACTCTTCCATGTGCGTCTGCCCGCCGCGAGCGCAGCCAGTCCCTCCCCCACAGAATCAGCGTAAAGGAAATCGCCGTGAAAACCTCGCATATGTTGATCCCTGAACGTGTCCTTTTCGTCGGCGTCGCCGTCCTCATCTTGGGCACGATGCTGGTCGCGCAATATACGTATAGCCCGCGGAACTCATTGCTGACCTACCTCCTGCTGGGATCCGCCGGGCCGAGTAATCGCACTTTGACCGCCTGCCATATTACGTTTGCTGATTTTCCGCATGGCAGCTTGAATAAGAGCAGCAAGCCGATTGCCGATCCCACTTTAGCAGGGGAGGGCATGAAAATGACGGGCGCCTCTGCATTGATTCCTCTCTTTACCAAAGCCGCCAATCAATTCGATGCCGCTAATGGTACGGCTATTGCCATCACTTCGACGGACTCGACGACGGGTATCGAGTATGCGTTTGATCAATTAGTCGATATTGGACTCTCGGATTACTCAGCCAGCAACGATTCGGTCACACGCCAATTCAGTTCAAGCTTGACTGATCGTCTGGTCGCGGTTGACGCCTTCTCCATGCTTGTGAGCCCTGATATCAGCGCGCAGATCCAAAACCTTACGCACCAGGAAATTGATGATATTTATTCGGGCAAGGTGACGAACTGGGGCGCGATTGGTGGGCCAAACGAGCCGATTGTCGTGCTGAATCGCGAGGATGGCTCAGGGGCACGTCACACCTTCAGCACCTATGTCGCCCAATCACAGAATCCCTTCCCCACTGGTCAGATCTTGCCGAGCACGACCGCGATGGTGCAGGCTCTCGCATCGGCACATGGCGCCATTGGCTATGCCCCTACCAGTGCGCTGATCGCAAATAGTTCGAACGTCAGTCCAGTGTGCATTGATGGGTTCGGTGCCACGACAACAAACATCCAACGCGGAGCCTACACCTTCTGGAATTATGAACATCTCTATACCTCGCTCGAGACGCCTCTTTCCCCCTTGCAACGGAGTTTTATCCAATATGTCTGTGGCGTGCAGTTTCAATTGAATGATGTGCTGGGCAACGGATTTCTGTTAGTCCCGCAAATGACGCAAGCCGCGGTCGATACACACCCCGACACCTCGCTCGATGCGAGTTGTCTCAAGTGAGATCGTTCAGGTTCGCCTCATCGACAGCCTGATGTGCCTGCGCCATATCCACGAGAGCGCGTGTTGCATTACCTGGATGTTTCTTGGGCAAAGACTGCTGGAGAAAACCAGCAAATGTCCGGGGAAGTGCATACAAGACCGACTTGCGCTGTCCATAACATTTCTTTAACGATCTTAACACACAGTTTACATGGCGATTGTACAATCGCACTGTCAGTAGGTCCACACAACGATGTGGGCGCCCAACATAGTCCCTGAGGGTGCCGGACACTGAGACCATTGAGCATGTGCCTATTTTTTAGGAGGATTCATGACCCCCACACGTAACAGCCACTTCTGGGCGAAGACGTTCAGCGCCGCGGCCGTCCTGGCCACCGTGCTTCTCTCCGCCTGCGGCAGCAGCTCCACCACTGCTGGCACCAGCACAGGCAGCGCGACAGCGACGCCCTCGACGCTGACGGCCTGCACTGTGACCGCCCAGCAGTTGACCATCACGGCCGCCAGCACCACCCCCACGGCCCCAACAGCGACAGCGGGCCTCACCGGCACGAAGATCGCTATCGACGGTTCTTCGGCGTTGGAGCCTCTTTTCAAGCAAGCTCATGTCCCCTTCGACCAGGTCAATGGCACCGTGACGACGACAAACCCCAACGGGTCCGGCAACGGCCTGAAGGACGTTGAGTCTGGCGCGGTCAACATCGGTCTCTCGGACTTCTTCTATCAGCAGAATTCAGCGACGCAGGGCTTCACGGATCTGGTTGACCATCAGATGGCGGTTGTGGCCTTCACGCTGGTCGTTTCGAGCGACATTCATTCGACGGTCGAGAACCTGACCTCGGATCAGATCAAGGGCATCTACACGGGCACGTACACCAACTGGTCGCAGCTCGGCGGACCGAATGAGACCATCACGGTCATCAATCGCCCGCTGGCCTCGGGCACGCGTGCCACCTTCAAGCAGTACGTCCTCGGCGGCGTGACGGAATCCGCTGGTCAGACCCTGACGCAGGACACGACTGGCGCGGTCGCTACGGCGCTGAGCACCTCGCAGGGCGCCATTGGCTATGTCGCCACCGGCTTCGTCCTGCAGCCCCAGTTCGCCACCACCATCTTCCCGATCTGCATCGATGGCTATGGCGCGACGGCGGCGAACATCAACTCCGGCAACTACAAGTTCTGGAGCTATGAGCATGCCTACACCAAGGGCGCGGCACAACCCGCGGAACAAGCGTTGATCAACTATGTCTTGAGCGACACGGTGCAGTCATCGCTGGTCCCGAGCCTCGGCTACCTGAAGGTCAGCGACCTGACGGCCGCCGCGCAGGCGACGCACCCAACCCCATAGTTTCTTCGCGCGAAGGGGCCTCGGAATGAGGAGAACCGGTACGGGGCAGACAGCGTGCCTTGTACCACACTCGCGAAGGAGCAGAGAAGACAGCAGCGCTGTCTTCTCTGCTCAACTGTTCCTCAACAGAGGAGTTCTTGGAGAAATTCCATGTCCGACATCCAACAACCCCTGGCTTCGCAGGTGGCAAAATCTAATCCCGGACGATCAGCAGGCAAAATATTTATTGACTATCTCTCACACTCTTTCTTCACGGTGATGGCGTTATTTTTCGTAGTCATCCTGATCGGGGTCTACATTTTCATTGGATCGCAGTCCTATCAGACTTTCACCGCGATCCCAGATGTCAGCACCATCCGCCTCTCGTTCTTTGATTTCTTTGTCTCATCAAAATATGATGGCGCGCAAAATTTCGGTTCGCTCTTCTTCCTTGAAGGCTCTTTCTCGCTCATCGTTACGACCATGGTGTTTGCTGTACCATTCTCGATTTTTCTCGCAATCTTTCTGGCAGAGATCAGCCCTTCCCGACTACGTGGCCCCTTGCGCGGTGCCGTGGAGTTGTTCCTGGGAATTCCATCCATTATCTTCGGCCTGATTGGCTTGCTGGTAGTGGTGCCAGCCATCCGCGACATCCTCAACTTCTTCGCGGGCGGTAAATTCTTTAATGGCTTCGGCCTGATCGCCGCGACCGTCGTCGTGACCTTCATGATCTTGCCCACCATCACGACCATCTCGGTGGACGCGATCCAGGCGGTGCCGCGCGATCTTCGCGAAGGCAGCCTGGCCCTGGGCGCGACCCGCTGGCAGACCATCACCCGGACCGTGTTGCCAGGGGCATTGCCCGGCATTCTGACGGGCGTCATCCTGGGCATCGCTCGCGCGCTGGGCGAGACCGTCGCGGTCGCCTTCGTGATCGGTGGCGCGTTTCACGCCCCCATCGGCCTCACGAACTTCTATCCCTATATTTACCTGGGCCCAACCAGTGTGATGACAACGGACCTGCTCTTCAACTTTAAAGAGGCGGTACCGCCCTCAACGCTCTACAACACGCTCTGGACGATGTGTTTTGTCTTGCTCGTCTTCTCGGGCATCCTCGTCGGCATCAGTCGGGCAATCTCATCACGGAGGATCTACGCATGAGCGCGATCACGAACGAAATGACTGTCGCCGCGCGGCGACAACGCTCGAATGCGCGACGCCGGAATGTCGCCCGGATCTGGGATAGCGTCGCGACGCTCTCCGTCTGGACCGTCGCGGGCATTGTGATTCTGGTTCTGGGATACATCATCTATTACACCATCTCACAAGGCTTGCCATACCTGCACCTGAGCGACTTCGTCAGCAGCGATCCGTCCACGGGGATGGCTCCGCTACTCTTCAACACGTTTTATATGTTGATACTCTCCCTGGTCCCGATGTTGATTATTGGGGTAAGCGCGGCGATTTATATGGTCGAATATGCGCGGCAAGGGGCCCTGGTCTCGATCGTGCGCTATGCGACTGAGACCCTCTCCAGCATTCCTTCGATCGTCATCGGGTTATTAGGGTTTTTCCTCTTCGTCACTGACTTCGGCCAGGGCCAACGCTGGGGTTTCTCACGATTGGCGGGCGCGCTAGCATTGACCATTTTGAATTTGCCCTGGATGTTGCGCACGGCGGAAGATGCCCTGCGCGCGGTGCCACGCGAATTTCGCGAGGCCTCCCTGGCGATGGGCGCGACGCGCTTTCAGACGATCTTCCGGGTCATCCTCCCCGCGGCAATTCCTGGGCTGGTGACGGGTATCCTGATCGTCTCTGGCCGGGTGATTGGTGAGACGGCAGCCTTGATCTATACTGCCGGAACATCGGGGCCAATTACCGGCTGGCAGACGGCGGCGGTTGTCCAACAACCTGGCAATACACTCGCCATTCAGATCTACACCTTGTTCGCTGAATTCTCTGGGTCTAATGGGCATGCTGGCCAGGTGGAGTCCGCGCTGGTCCTGCTCATCCTGATTCTCGTCTTGAACCTCTCGGCGCGCTTCATTGGCGCGGGCCTCAGCCGCTATTTCAGCGGTCGGTAAGGAGTGGATGCAACCTATGGCACAAGATATGAAACGGGTCGACGAAGAAGTCCTTTTGACTTCAGTCGATAATGTCACCAAGATGACACGCCCGACGGGCGCGATCAAATTGGAGACGCACAACCTCAACGTCTACTATGGCACGACCCATGCCATCAAAAATGTCTCATTGCCGATTCCGGAGCACCAGGTCACCGCCTTCATGGGACCCTCCGGCTGTGGCAAGTCAACCTTCTTGCGGGCTTTGAACCGCATGCATGATCTCGTTCCTAATGCGCGCGTCCAGGGCGAGGTGATCTTCAATGGACAAAATATTTATGGCCGCGGCACAGATGTAGTCGCGCTCCGCCAGCAACTGGGCATGGTCTTCCAGCGCCCCAATCCGTTTCCGAAGTCGATCTTCGACAATGTCGCCTACGGACTCAAGCTCATGGGCGGCATCAGCCGCAGCGAGATGTCCGACCGCGTGGAGAAAAGCTTGCGCGGCGCCGCCCTCTGGGATGAAGTGAAAGACCGCCTGAACCGCAGCGCCCTCGGCCTCTCTGGCGGCCAGCAACAGCGCCTCTGCATCGCGCGCGCGCTGGCAGTGGAACCAGAATTGCTGCTGATGGATGAGCCAGCTTCGGCGCTTGACCCGATCGCTACGCTGAAAATTGAGGATTTGATCCGCGAATTGAAGCAGCAGTATACGATCGCCATCGTGACGCACAACCTGCAACAGGCCGCGCGTATCTCGCAATACACCGGGTTTTTCTTGACGGGGACGTTGATCGAGTATGGGCCGACCAGCGAAGTTTTCGATCGACCTGCCGATAAGCGCACGGAAGATTTCATCACGGGGCGCTTCGGTTAAAGCGCCGGGTCAGGCGAAGGAGGGTTGCCTTGGCGACCGAAAATATCGAGATCGCGTTGCGGCGCATCGAAGAGACCGTCGTGCAGATGGCGTCGTTCGTCGAGGAACTGATCGCACGCGCCCTCCACGCCATGACCTATGCCGATGATCGTCTCGCCGACGAGGTGATCGCTACCGACCGCATTGTCGATGATCTGCGTGGTCAGGTGCGCCAATATGTCTTGCAAGCGATCGAACGCTGGGCACCGATGGGGCCATCGCTGCGCATGATCATTGCGTACCAATTCATCGGTGAGCAATTGGAACGTATCGGCGACTACGCCGTCCACGTCGCGCGCGGCGCGCGCGTCAGCTATCGCACCATGCCGTTGCAGATCGCGGGGCGCATGAGCGAAATGGCACGGTTGGTGCGCCAACAGGTCCGCGATGGTGTGCGCGCCCTGGCGGCTGAAGATGTGGATTTGGCTCGCCAGGTCTGCCTGGCGGATAATCCCATCGATGATTGTTATCGCGACCTCCTGACCATGCTCCAATCCTTCATGCAATCGGATCCGGACAAGGTCGCGGAGGCGACGATGATGCTTTTTGCCCTGCGCGATCTGGAACGTATCGGCGATCGCATGGCCAATATCTGCGAGGACATCATTTTCATTCGCACCGGAATTCACGAGGATCTCAACTGAGAGGCGCGCATGGCCAACATTATTCTGCTGGTTGAAGACGATCCGACATTACGCGATACAATGGCGTACCGTCTCCGCGCTGAAGGCTATCAGGTGATTACCGCTGTCGATGGTCCCGCGGCGCTCGACGCGGCCCGTAAGACCCACCCCGATCTCGTCTTGCTCGACTTGATGCTCCCTGGCCTGGATGGCCTGGAGGTCTGCAAGCAGATTCGCGCCAATCAGGAGACGGCGAGCACACCGATTATCATGCTGACCGCTCGCACTGAAGAGAGTGATAAGATCATTGGTCTGGAATTAGGCGCCGATGATTACGTTACCAAACCATTCAGCTGGCCAGAATTGCGGGCGCGGATCCGCGCACAACTGCGGCGCGCTGAGACGAGCCAACCTGAAAATACCGAGGGCATTCCTCGCGAGGGGATCATTGAGAGTGATGGGTTGCGCGTCGATCTGGACCGCCATGAGGTCTGGCGCGGCGAAGTGGAATTGGCGCTGACGGCGCGCCTCTTTGACCTGCTGGTCTATCTGATGCGCCACCGCGGCATCGTCCTGACCCGAGGCCACCTGCTGGAGCGCGTCTGGGGGTATGATTACTCGGGTGACACGCGTACGGTGGATGTGCATGTCCGCTGGCTGCGCGAGAAGATCGAGGAGGACCCCGCCAATCCGCGCCTGATCCTCACGGTGCGCGGCGTGGGCTATCGCTTCAAAGGCTGATGGCGCTAACCCACACTGCACTGGCGTTATGGGGTCATGATCTGACTCGCTGCCACGATGCTTTCGATCACCGGCAGATCCTTATGTTGGTTCGCCGCCGCGGTATTCTGTTGATCCGTGTTGGGATCTTCCATCCATACGACATAGGATGTGGTGATAAACAACCATTCTGTCCCGGCAGCTGTATACTGTATTGGAAATTGAATGACTCGCCGTTGTTGCGTATCATACAGGGCGGGCAGATCACGATTCCCGAGTGAATGCCAACCAATGTAGCGACCAGTGAAGGTAAGCGCGTTCATCGTAAATCCACCAGGTTGCACATACACTTGTTTCCCACTTTCAGGGTGGTGGATGTCTGGGAGATAGGTGAAATATGAGCCATTTGAGTTGCCGTCATTGTAAACGAGACTTGTGCCGGACAAAACCATCTCGGCCGCCATTTCTGGAACGGTGAGCGTTTCACCGGTCTGCATATTCATAAACTGCTCATCCCATTGCACCTGAGTTGCACTGGCCATAGTAACCTGATGCCAACCCACCCATGGCCAGTTGATGATCGGACCGAGCGCCTTATGGGCTAGATCGGTGGTAGTCCCTGTGGCGAGATTCATGAGGCGGATGACCACAGTGGAATGATCGAGCGCCACGGGACCAAAGATATCATCCCAAACCAGCATCCCCTGGTCGATCTCTGGAGTTGGGTAATAACCATACCCTGGGTTGTGTTCGATCAGTTTCGTCGTCCCGGTGTCGAGGTTGTACGCGTAGAGATTCCAACTGGGGTCGGAACTGACCTCCGGGAGGCCGCGATCATACCAGATAACCCAGTGGTTATCGGCCACGATTCCCGTAACACCATGAGTGGTATCGTGCGCCGCCCCAATGATCCTTACCGCGCCGGTCCCGGGCGCGTACAGCGCGACTTGTTCTGGGCTATAGTTTCCGTAGCCAGGCCAATCATAACTCTGCAATTTTGCGAGCAAATAGCGCCCATCAGGCGTCCCAGTCCCCTGCAAAATGAACTGCCTGGAGGAATTATACGCGGTTGAGGTGCGATGCACTGCCAAATGCGGCCATAGCGCTGTTGCCTGTACTATTGGCGCCGTGTTCGGTACATCGGTCGGGGCGTCTTGAATATTTGGGGGTTGGGTTGGGGTTACCGTCGCAACCATGGGATGGGAAGCGCCGACTGGCGCTCCCCCGAAACTGCAGCCAGCCATGAGCCAGCAGATACATCCCACGATGCCAATTGTCGTCGCGATCCGTCGGTTTACCATACGTAGCCAAACCCACCCATCATGCCTTCTACACAAGTATGCTTGCCTGCAGAAAAATCTTAACCGATTATTTTATTTAAGGCAATATCCGTATGATATATTTAACAACATTTTAACCATAGAGCGCCCTTTATTTTTGTTCGACCTATATCATCAAAAGGCACCCCCAGAAATCAATTGGCATACAATACCTATAACAATGGAATCATCAGCGAAAGGTATCTCCGAGAGTATTCTGATGATACAACTGGAATGATACACGTACCACATCTGTACTTGCAGGTCGTATGACCGGTCGCATATAATCCAACCCAGATGGTGATGGGTGAAATATGCATCAACCAGGTGACCCGTTGTCCCTTACGCAAGCCGTTGCGGCGGCAATCGAAAGTCTGCTCTTCGTCGCCGGACGCCCGGTGGAGATCGCCGAACTGCGCAAATTGCTGGAGATTGACGAAGAGCGGTTGCGCGTGGGCATCGAATTATTGGAAAATCAATGCGCGGAACAGCGCCGGGGTATCCGCTTGCAGCGCGTGGGCGAGCAGGTGCAATTGGTTTCCGCGCCGGAATATGCGCGCTATGTCGCCGCGTTCCTGGGCATGCCGATGCAGGTAAAACTGACCAATGCCGCGTTGGAGACACTCGCCATCATCGCCTACCGCCAGCCGATCACCCGCGGCCAGTTGGAGTCGATCCGCGGCGTCAATTGCGACCGGGCTTTGCAGACTCTGGTGCAATATAGCCTGGTGCAGGAGGTCGGCCGCGCGACGACGGTTGGGCGACCCGCGCTCTTCGGCACCACCTCGGAGTTTTTGCAGCAATTCGGGCTGGGCAGTCTGCAAGCGCTGCCCGCCGCCGAGCCCGCTCCCGAGATCCTCCAGCAACGGCTCCTCGATGCGACCGCCATCCGCGACGCCGTCGGCAGCGATGACCCGATCGGCGCATCTCAGACATAACGACATCCACTCTGGCGGGGCGCGTGCGGAATGAGTGAAGATGAGAGAGCGTGAGGCGGGAGCAAGCTGATGGCGAATGAACGAGTTTATCGGGCGGAAGGGATGGTCTTGCGGCGCATCGACTATGGTGAGGCGGATCGCATCCTGACGATTTTTACACGCGAGCAGGGCAAGATCCGCGCGATCGCCAAAGGCGCGCGCAAGACGACCAGCCGATTGGCAGGATATATCGAACTGCTCAATCGTACACACTTCATGCTCGCCGCCGGTCGCGACCTCTCTATCGTCACGCAAGGTGAGATCCGCGAGCGTTATGAGCATCTCAGCCGCACCTACTGGCACGCGACGGCGGGATACTACATCGCCGAGGCGATCGATCGCGCGCTGGAAGATCGCGAGCCGCAGACTGCCGTTTATACGCTTGCCTGTGCCACTCTGCAGCGCCTCAATGCGGACGCGGCGGCCTGGCTTAGCGATCCCGTCCCCGCCAACAAAGCGGGGCCGGCGGCGCGCGGTTGGGCGGCGGTGCGGAACTTCGAGATTCAGCTACTGGATCTGCTCGGCTATCGGCCAGCATTTCATCATTGCGTCGTCTGTGAAAGCGCACTGCAACCGGTGGAACAGAATGGCTTCAACGCGGAACTGGGCGGCGCCGTCTGCCCCGCTTGCGCGCGCTATGCCCAACGCACGCTGCCGCTGCTTACCCTGAAAGTCTTGCGACTCATTCAGGTCACCGATTGGGCGGCCTTACCCGTCATGCGCCTCGACACCCGCACACGCGACGATGTGGATGGCGTGTTGCAACAATTGCTGACGCACCACCTGGATCATGCGCTGCGGTCCTGGAATGCGCTGCACCACACCACATAGGCTTGATGGGGCGGGTGTGAACGCTTATTTGGCCGGTGTCGTCGTCGTCACCGGAGTCCCCGCGGGCGTGCCGGTTGTGGCTGGCGCGGCCGGGCTCTGGCTGCTCGAAGTGGAGAAGATCGGCGACGTAATGGGCAAGGGCTTATTCGTAAGATACCCGACCCCCGCGCCGATGACGAAGAATACCAGTACCACGATGAGCAAGGGTACGACCAGTGGCCCTTTGGCGGTAGCAGATTGACCGCCCTGCGAACTGGCTGGCCCACGGTCGGGCATCCCCGGGCGAGCGGCCCGCGAACGGCCCGTCAGGGCATTCATGACGCGACCACCGAAACTCTCTTCATCGCCCCAGAGGCCGCCAAGCTCCGCGTCACGGCCTCGGCGAGGTCGATCATCCAGGGTCTCGCGCGGCCGCCGCCGGGGGCCATCATCGTAACCATCGCGCGCTGAGCGAGGTGCGTCATAATCCTCGCGGGCGCGGCGACGCGGTTCCTCCCCATAGGCATCGCGCGGTCGGCTCCGGCTACTCCCCGGGTCATCGCGGCGCGAACGTGGCGGACGATCTTCATAGGCATCACGCGCACGTCTGGGCGCGCCGTCGTCCTCGCGAGGACGGCGTCGAGGCGCATCGTCAAAATCATCACGCGGCCGACTCCGGCTACCGCCGGGGTCATCACGGCGCGGCCGCCCATCGTCATAGCCATCACGCGGACGTGAACGCCGCGGAACTTCAAAATCGTCTCCCTCGGGATCTGGTCGCGATCGTCCTGGTGGGCGCGGAGCGCCTTCGCGAACGCGAGGGGAATCGTCCTCATCGCGGGGACGTGACCGCCGTGATGCGCCATCACGTTCATCACCCCGATACGCTGGCGGTCGGCGTGGGGAATCGGGATCATCGTCGTCGCGCGGACGTGATCGACGAGCGGGGTCGCCCGGTCTGACGCGACGGGGATCCTCATCTTCTGGAGAGTGACGGCGTGAGGCATCATCGCGAGGCCGTACGGGGCGCGATGGTGGATCATCGTCGCGTGGGCGGCGTGGTGGTGCATTATCATCCCGTGGACGCGATCGACGCGCGTCAGGATCATCACCACGCGCGCTACGTGGAGGATCTCGTGGGTCGGCGGAATCGCGCCGCCCCGAGGGTGGTGGACGCTGTGGGCGATCACTCGAAGGGCCTTCGCGCCGCGCGGATCGCGGATCGTCGTCGTCCCAGATCCCGCTCACTCGGTCGCTCCTGGCCGTGCTGCCGTGTCACGACGCTTCGTGTTCGTTCTCTGTGCCATGCTTGCTCGCCCCTTGAGAGATATTCGTGGTGTCCACTGCCACGGCAGAGTGTACCATACGAGAGGGCTTCTGCCTAGTCTATTCTGCCCGCGCGCACCAAAGTGGCTATTGTCGCACGCGCTCTGTACGCCCGCTGTTGGCCGCGCGCCGTAAGGCGTCAATCGCGCGCATCGTTTCTACGCCATCTTGGGTGGGCCACCAGAGGAGGTCTTCACCACGTACGACATCATCAAAATGCGCGATCATCAGGGCATAGGGATCGGTGGGTGGAAAAAGCACTTCATCATCCTGGCCCGCGTGACGGAACAGGAAGCTCACCTCGTCGTTGCGCCATGCGGTAAACGGGGCTACCACATCGATCATGCCATCGGTGCCCACAATATTCAGTCGCTGATACTCGGCCGTCCCGAAGCTACACTCGATCTGCGCCAGCGCGCCTGACGGAAATCCTAAGACCCCGCTGATGCTCTCATCCGCGCCACTCTCCAGGAGCGTTCCCATGGCGATGGCCGTCAATGGCTCCTCGCCAATCAGCCACCGCGCCGCATTGACGCAGTAACTGCCGACATCCAATAACGCCCCTCCACCCATCGTTGGGTCATTGCGATAATTGTCATATTGGGTCAAGGTGAAGCAGAAGCTCGCGCGCAACAGTTTGATCGTCCCGAGCAGACCACTACTGATCAGTTCAGCGATACGGCGCATGCGCGGATGGAAACGGTACATGACCGCTTCCATCAAGAGCACCTCGCCCTCCTCAGCGGCACGTCGCATCTCGACCGCGCTGGCGAACGTATGGGCCAGGGGTTTTTCGCAGAGGATGTGTTTGCCGGCCCGCGCCGCCCGGATCGCCCATTCCGCGTGCAGATGGTTCGGCAGCGCGATATAGACCGCCTCCACATCCGCGTCATCCAGCACAGCCTGGTAGGTTGTGTGGATTTTGGGTATGCCAAAATCCGCGGCGAAGGTCGCAGCGCGCGACGGATCCATACTGGCAACCGCCAGGGGTTGGGCCCCAGGTGTCGCCAGCATCGCCGGTAAGATCGCCCCACGGGCAATGCTCCCCAGCCCCAGGACGCCCCAGCGTACCGGGTTACTGAGATATACAGGAAACAGAGGTTCTTCGGGCATTCCCATGGAATCCACCACTTCCGGCGCCACTACCGCGCCGCGATCTCCGTGCGCGGGCACATCCCCGGCGCCAATCTCCAGGCACATTGTAGCATTACGGCGTGAGCAGGACCACGCGACCTCACAACAGATCGAGTGGAGTGGAGACCCGTAGGCGCAACATCTCGACACATAAGGCAAGATGGGGACCACGGAGGAGATTGCGCAAAGGCACAAAGTCACTCTTGTCGGGGATCTCGAATTCGACACGCATACGAGTGACGCTCCGCAAGAGTGGCGTGACCGTAAAAACCTGCAAACGTGGCCCACAGGCACTCATGATAGGCAGCGGTGGCACCAGCAAGGCTGGCCAGGATCCCCGCCGCTGAAAGCGCGCCTGGATGAGTGGTGTGCCCATAGGTTCGCGCACCTCGACGCTAGGCGCGTCACCCGCCGTCCAGGTGAAGTCCGCCATAGTCTTGGGCAAACCCCAGATTGCGCGCCCTCCCAACAACGATTGCTGATTATCGACCGGTAAGCGCGCGATCAATGCCCCTGGAACAGTATGCCAGATGAGACCGGGTGAGACCATCATTTCGTGGTAGGGGCCAACCGGCGACGCATCGTATTGCACGAACGCGACCGCGGCCAGACTCCCCAGGAAGGGGAGGGACAGCGGATAGTGATGGGGTGAAGGGGCGAAACGGCTATCGGCAATCTGCCGGGCAATGGCACGCGCGACACGACCCACCACGATCAACGCTGAGCCACGCAGAACCCAGGGCGGTGGCGGGACATGGCGCGGCGACCAGAGGGGTCGGGCGGCGGTGTTAGCCGCCGACTGATCGGCAACGGAATCCGGCCGATCGCTGGGCGGATCCGGCGGTGGCATCTTCGGGATCACCGTTCGGTTGTCGGAGCGGGAGCATCGATCGCCCGCAACAAGGTTGCCATTTCGATTACCGCCAATGCCGCTTCGGCGCCCTTATTGCCAAGTTTCGTACCCGCGCGCTCGATAGCCTGTTCGATGCTCTCGACCGTCAAGACGCCGAAGCCGACTGGTATACCTGATTCGCGTTGGACCCCACCCAGGCCCCGGCTCATCTCGCCCGCGATGTACTCGAAGTGTGCGGTGTGGCCACGGATGAGGATGCCCAGGGCGACGATGCCATCATAGCGGCCAGTGCGCGCGGCGCGTTGTGCCGCCAGCGACAATTCCCAGGAGCCGGGGACGGTGATCGTATCGATCGCATCCGATGCGACGCCATGCTGACGCAACGTGCCGATCGCACCATCACAGAGGTGCTGACCGATGAAATCGTTGAAACGCGCCTGCACTATCGCGACGCGTAGCCCCGTTCCGATGAGATGTCCTTCATACTTTGGCATGGTTACTCCTGCGCGGTGAAAACATGGCCCATGCGCTCTTGCTTCGTTTGCAGATAGCGCCGGTTATGCGGATTCGCGGGAATGACAATCGGCACGGTCTCAATGATCTCCAGCCCATAGCCCTCGATGCCCGCACGCTTTTCCGGATTATTTGTCATAATACGCAGGCGTTTCAGGCCCAGTTCTGCCAGAATCTGCGCGCCAACCCCATAATGGCGGGCGTCGCGCGGCAAACCCAGCATCAAGTTCGCATCGACCGTATCGACGCCGTCCTCCTGCAGTTTATAAGCCTTGAGCTTATTATGCAAGCCGATGCCACGGCCTTCCTGGCCACGGAGATAGACAATTACCCCCCGTCCTTCGGCGGCGATCATCGCCATGGCATGGTCGAGCTGCTCGCCACAATCACAGCGCATCGAGCCAAAGACATCGCCGGTCAAGCATTCGGAGTGGACGCGCACCAGGACGGGCTCATCCGTCTCGACATTCCCCATGACGAGGGCGACATGTTCGTCGCGTGTGATGGTAGATTGGAAGCCTATGGCGATGAATTCGCCATACGGGGTCGGCAACTGCACGGGTTCCGTGACGCGCGTCACCAGTTTCTCGTTGCGCTGGCGATATTCGATGAGATCCGCGATCGTGACAATGGGCACGTGATGTTCCACCGAGAACGCTTCAAGTTGGGGTCGTCGCGCCATCGTCCCATCATCATTCATAATCTCGCAGATGACACCGGCCGGGTTCAACCCCGCCATACGCGCGAGATCGACCGCTGCTTCGGTCTGTCCGGCTCGCCGCAACACCCCACCTTCCTGGGCGCGGAGAGGAAAGATGTGTCCGGGACTGACGATATCTTCCGGACCGGAGTTAGGATCGATGAGCACTCCGACCGTGTGGGCGCGATCGAAGGCGGAGATACCGGTCGTCACACCTTCGCGCGCTTCCACGCTCACCGTGAAAGCCGTACCATAGCGGGCGGTATTGCGTTGTACCATCATCGGCAGTCGCAGTGCGTCGAGCCTGGCTCCCGACATCGCCACACAGATCAATCCCCGCGCAAACCTCGCCATCGTATTGATCGCTTCTGGTGTCACAAATTGCGCCGCGAGCGTCAGATCGCCTTCATTTTCGCGGTCTTCATCATCCACGACGATAAGAAATTCACCACGACGGAAGCGCTCGATCGCTTCAGGTATTGGGATCACTGGCATGGCGATGCCTCACTTTTTCTCTTGTCGAATCATCCAGCCCTCGGCCCGATGGTCCTCTATGGATTATATAGCCTGCCGTGATAACATTCCAATCACAGAGCATGGTAGGACACTCGGAAAAGTCTGGGCCAAGCACGGTTCGCCCTCACAGCGGTGCACAGGCCACCTTCCGGAGGCCAGAAGGAGTCGCCAAAAGATGCCGAAACATATGGAAGAAGACCCTGCACCGGGCCACCCGGCGGATCGTGCGGAGATCGGGCGTCGATTACATCTCGTGGCGCGGCGCATGAATGAAACGATTTATGGTCATGGCTTGCCCGCTGGCATCCTACCACCTCTGCGCCGGGCATTGCGCCATCCCGCCTGCCTCCTGGGGCGCGAGGTCGCCATGGGGCACCCCTGTGACCTCAACGATCTCTGGCTGCCAGCCACGCACGTTCTGATTGCCCATGCCACCCTCAGTCGGACTGATCAGCCGGGGTGCGCGCTGGGCCGTTGGCGCATGGCGGCACCGCTGGGCGCCGCAGTCGAGTTCGCGGCACTGGCCGATATACTCAATGAAGAATTGGGCCGTGGTCACTGCCCCCATGCCCAGGCGTGTGGTGAATGGGTCACCCTGCAGATTATCCTGATCCTCACCGCGCTGGCCCAGCGTGCCCTGCACCATCCCCAGGTACCCCCGACGCTCGCCGCGCCGCTCGCGGAGGCATTTGCCCTCGCCAGTAGTCGAGGCGCATTCTTACTACACCAGGCATCCCTCATACACCAGCGACTGCCACATGGTGGCGAACTGCTGGAGACGCTGGCACAGCACCGCGCCCTGATCATACAATTGGCGTTAAAGGTTGGTATGCAAGTCGCCATAGAAACGAGTGGGAATCCGAACACGCTGCCAGGCACTGGCAGCACGTCCCACCTGCCGGTCATTGATCAAACCGAGGAATCGCCGGATAGCCTGGTGCTTCAGTGGGCCAGTGATCTGGGTCTGGCATTCGGGCAATGGCAACTATCAGAGGCGCCAAGCCATCCGGCGGAGACCTCCGAGGGGCGAACGCGCGCGCGTCCTGCCCACCGTTTCGTACAAACGAATCTCGGACATTTTCCCACCGATTGGAATGAACAGGTAGTTGGAGTACGCGAACGCGGCCGCCATCTCGCCACCCGTGTCGTGGCCACTATGCAACGACGCACCGCCGCCGGGTGGCCCGGTGCCGCCGGGTGGCCCGGTGCCGCCCAGGTGCCCGGTCCCGCTACGTGCCGCTGGTTGAGTTGGATTCTGCAAGAGGAGGTGCTGGCGCATGCGCAGCGGCTCTAACTGGCAACAGTTGCGTTTTCAGAGACACGGTGACCCCAACCAAATTCCGCCATCGTCAGCTCCCAGCAACACCTCGCCAACCAGGCCCTATTGGTATCGCCAAATCCTGGCGACGGTCATCATTGGTTCGCTCGGATTGATCATTGTCATTGGTGTGGCAAACTGGGCCACGCTTTCTCCGCAACTCCATCTGGTAGGTAATGTCGTAGGTTGCGGCACAGGCCATTGCCGCTGGCAGATCACCCAGGCCCCGACGATCGACACGATGTATGATCAGCGCTTGCGCTCCGGGGAGATCATCTGTTCATACCGTATCAACCACCAATGGACGGCAATTACGCCACAGACCTCCGCGCGAGTATTCGATCATTCGAGCCAATTGCTCATCATGCCCGCACCGGTGGGTGGGGTGTCGTCATTAACCTTCGCTGGTAGGGGAGAGCTGCAAACATGCGCGCAAGGATCGACTGTCGATCTCAGGCCCACACCATTGCTCGCCGTGATCTTTGATTTTGCTATTGCCTTGATCTCAAGCGCGTTGGCTATCGCCATCGTGCTCCACGCGACCGGAAGGCCAGATGCTCCTGAAAAGCCCGGAGCTACCGATCGACGCCTGGCGGCGCTGGCGGTTTCGGCAATGGTCGCATTGGTATTCGCGTTTGCCTGGCTGCCTGGCGCGGGTGTCAATGCACCGCTTTTCAGTCTGATAGAAACAGTTGCGGCAGTCGCCTGGGCTCCCGTCATCTTGATCCGATTGCTCTGGTATATCCTGATAGATCCCCAGAAGCAGCCAGATCTGCGGCGCTGGCGCCGCTGGATCTTTACCACTTCTACCCTGGCCGCCCTCAGTATCAGCACAATCCAGATCGCGCTTGTGGGAAATTCAATCGCCGACCCCAATTGGTGGAGAGTGGTCGTCGATACTTACATGATTGCCATCTATGGTCTGACCCTCGCGCTTGTAGTCGCAGGGAACCGCAGGCATATCACGGCGCAGCAGAGCGAGTACGCGCGTATTCTTGGTATCGCGGTTGCCATCAGTATTCTGCCGCTGGTCTGTTTCTCGATATTACCCGCGTTCATCCTGGCTCTGATGCATAGGGACAGCCAGGTATTCCTCGATGCCGGGCAATTTTTGGCACTCAGTGTGATCGCCTTCCCCATAGCCCTGGCTTTCATCATTCTGCGCCGCTCCCTGCTGCCTGTCGACTCACTCATTCGCCACTCCATCGAGCGCGCTTTGAGCTTGATTGCGTTAACCTTGCTCGCAACCCTTGAGATCGGCCTTGGTCTCCACGTGTTTGGCTCCTCCCAGGTCCACGACCCAGTCGTCGTCGCGACTGCTTTGATCACGCTCATCCTGACCGCACTCATCAGTCCGCTGATCATGCGCGCGATGGCATGGGTGACCACGACCTGGCTCTTTCCAGAGGTACGTCGCTACCGCGCGCTCCTCCGGCTGGCCGCGACACACCAGGGGCGCGAGAGCATTGAAGACCTGGCCATCACATTGATCGGCGAGATTAAGCTGGCGTTGCCGGTGCGCGATGTCGCGATCTTTCTGGGTGATCGCCAGCGGGGCTATTTTCAGTCTATCGCCGGCAGCAATGCTCCGATGACTTTTGAGAGTCTCCATCCGCTCATCGTGGCCCTGAGCGCCGCGCACAGCGCGACCACCTATCCGTTGCCGATCGATCGCCTTGCCGTTTGTGATGGCAAACTGGTCACCTGTGGGCCGGATGAACTGGCCTGCCTCTGGGCATTATATGTCCCCATCCGCTTGCAAGATACGCTGGTCGGAATCATTGCGCTGGGGCCACGTGACGATGGTTTCCCCTTCTCGAAGACGGATAAAATACTCCTGCGCGATCTGGCTATGCAGCGGGCGCTCGCCTTTGATTACGCGCGGGTCGTTGCCGAATTACAGGCAGCCAATGCCAATCAACGCGAATTAGATCATCGTAAAGACCAATTCATTTTGACGCTCCAGCACGAGTTGCGGACACCTGCGACCGGGTTCCTCGGCTTTCTGGACATTCTGCGCGATATGGGTCCGGAAGGGTGGCGATCCTCCACCGACGAAGCGCACTATTACGTTGAACGAGCGTTTCAGGCGGCCGAATCTTTGAAACGATTGCTGGATGCCTTAGGCAGTGCGGATCCACTAGCGGGCAGCGATGCGCCGCTGCACCTCGAGCCTGTGAAATTGGGGCCAGCAATCCGCACGGCCGCCAGCACGGCGGCGCTGGCGCATGCGGCCGATCTTCATCGCTTGCATATGCACTGTCCGGATGATCTGCTGGTCCGCGCGGACGCGCAGGCACTGGCACGCATCATTCATAATCTGGTCACCAATGCCCTGAAATATTCACCGCCAGAATCCGAAGTGCGGATTTCCGCACGGAGACGCGCGGAACAATCCCTGGTGGATATCACGGTCGCGGATCATGGGGCTGGGGTCCCCCCGCCGCAGCAATCCCAGATTTTCGCGCGTTTCGTTCGGCTCGAACGAGACGCCAATAGCACGGTGCGCGGTACCGGATTGGGGCTCTATGTTGTCCGGACGTTGGTTGAGGCACACGGGGGACGGGTGTGGGTTGAGAGCACCGGCATCGCAGGCGAAGGATCGCGTTTTCACTTCACGTTGCCGTTAGCCGAAATGGCACAACCAGACCCCCATGCGCAGGTCGAACCATGATAGCATAGCGCGCCTGGACCACTTCAACTCTCGGTTTCCATCTGCGGACCAGAGTTGGGTGCCGGGGCTGGTCCGGGGCCAAGCTGGCCCGGATCCACACGCACCACCGCGTAGTCCGACTGGCGCGAGGCTGAGGCCAGTCGACGGATGCGCATCCAGTGCAGGGCGACATCTCCCCAGGAAAGAAAGCCAGCCGTCGTCAGGCCATGCACGATGCTCGCGACGATAATCGACGGGCCTGGCAACAGGGCATAGAGAGCGCCGAAGACCAATCCAGCGCCCATAGCGGCGATATTGAAACGCCAGGGATAATTGCCCAAGCGGTGGTAGGCGCCAAACAAGACGGCGATCACGACGATACCGAGCGCGATACTCCAGCCACGTCCCCAGCCAGTCAATGCAATAGCCCGGATCAATTGGGTCTGGAGGAGTCCACGCCAGAAAACTTCTTCGGCCGGTGCGTTGATCACCAGATAGAAGATCGTCTGCAACGTCTGATCCGCCGTGGTGGGCAGCCGATACCGGGGGGCGATGACCCGACGCCAGGCGATTGCCAACCCCAGCATGGGGATCCCCACTGCCAGGCCAATCAGCAGCGCGATTCCCCAGCCATAGGGTGGCGGCGCTACACCAACCGCGCGCGGCCCCCCCAGGAACCAGTGCGCCATCGCCAACGGCACCAGCCAGAACGGCAATACCCGCAATAATACATCGGGCCAGACCCAGCCCCAGGATTCGCGCATGGTGCTACGCGGAACGGTCGTTGCCATAGCGTTTACCTCATCATCACAGGGGTATCAGTCTCGCCCGGGTGGCCCGGTGCCGCACTCCCACGACCCTCGCGATCGCTGATGGCGTGGAGCCGGGTGGTGGCGATGTGTGGAGTAAGTCACGATTCCTGCGGTTTCTGCAGAGGTGGATTGCGGGTACTCCGCCGGTTGGGCGTGAGGAATGGCCAGGGTCGACGCGCGTTACCGGCGTCCGGCGCGTTCGCCCCCGGAGTTGGCCCCGCTTCGGACGATACGGAAGGCGTCGCATTCCCCAGGACAACCGATTGCCGCGAGACCGGCAAGATTGCGGCGCGCTCTGGCCTGGCAACATCTGGGGGCACCGAGCCACCCGGAGGATAAGGTCGGCGCGCGGGGGGTGGGGTATCCACCAGGGCGGGCGCGAGCGCCTCGTATTTGGCATCCGCCGGGGCTTCCACTTCAATCTTAGCGCCGAGCGCAACGAAACGATAATTTTCCATATCCAATTCGAAGCCAGGCCCGCTCACCAGCGCGCGCTGGGTGCCGCGTGCCAATGGTGGCGCAATACGTAACCCCAGACGCCGCAGGGGTGAGCTGTCACGCGGCAACCAGAGCAATTGCGCGAGAATGCGCAATTCGTCAAACGACAATAACGTCCGGAGCTGAGCCGCGGTCCCCGCCGCAATCAATCGTGCTACGAGTGCACTCCGTTGATCTTCGTACTGTCGCATGCGCGGATCATCTCCGGCATCCCAATCGTCGGCGGTGATAAGCGGCGGTGGCGGTGGCGGTGGTGCCGCGCGTTTCCTGGGCATGATCGAGCGGTGCCAGGTCTCATCATCGACAATGGGCAATGGACTGCCGCCACGATTTTCGAGCCAACGATCCAAAATCACCCTTTCATCGGTGGCGGGCTGGTCTTGCACCCACATCGCAGCATGGACCGCGCCAGAAGCGTTCCAGAGCCAGCGGCGCGCGGATTGTGTCTCATCCTCCAGCGTGTCGGGGTGACCAACACTATTCGCCAGGACGCGCGCGCGGCGGGTCAGCGCCTCGATCGCCTGCGTCTGTTGCAAGCGCAAGGCGATGGCGGTATGTATGCGTTCCGTGAGTTCCACCAACGCCAGCGAGATCAATCGGACGCCTTCGCGCCAGGATCCTGGCCCGGTCTCGGCGACGAGCCGCTCGAACGATGCCAGATCGCGCAACACTTCGATGCCAATAGCGTCCAAACGATCTGTTCGTTCTTCTTCGCTCTCACCCAGGCTGATGCTCCATTCTTCTTCACGAGAACGCAAGACGAGCTGCAACCGGCGCACGTTCTGTCCGTCGCGCGGGGCATCACGCAGCCTGACGAGACGTTCGCGCACCTGCGCCGCGCCTTCATGTGCGACCTTATAAAACTTCTCATAGAGGATGCCCAGGCGATCGGCGATATCCGCCAAAGCTTCCGGATGATTGGGGTCCACCTCAATCGATCGCAATTCGCGGGCGAAATCGCGCGATTCGCGATTCACGCCCATCAAGCCCTGGCGCGCGGATTGCCAAGAGGTGTAGCAATGGAGCTGATCGGGGTGGCGCTCCTGTAGCTCGCGGAGCAGGGCTTCCAGCGCGGCGGCGGCCTGGGCGAAATAGTTTGCGGAGAGGCTCACATAGCGACGGCGCAAGGTCCGCTGAATCTCATCCCAATAGGGCAAAAAGACGCGCATTGGCCGCGCCAGTGAATAATCGCGTTCCACACGCCGCGAGAGGCCGCCTTCCATCCGGGCGCGTTCCGGTGCGACGGCAGAATCTACCGCTTCCCAGGCTTCCAGCTGGCGGAGCAGGTCGATGATCTCGTTGCGAAGGTCATCGGGGATTGCTTCCTGTCGCAGCCGCAAGACGGCCTCGACATCGGCGGCGAGCTCTACCGGCGAGATGCCCACATGCCCCAAAGCCTCATGTTCACGCAGTGCGGCCACAATGATGGCGCGGCGCTGACGACGCGGCTCGGACTCATCGCTGACCAACACCCGCAGGTAATCTGGCGGACCGGCAATGAGGGCGCGCGCCGCGCGCGAGAGGTCCACGATTCGTTCGTCGACGAGATTTGGGCCATCCGACAGCGGCATACTGCTCCTCCTTCTGCGTCACGGTTCGCATGACGGCGCCCGACCCGCTCTGCGCTATCGCGGACAATCATCTGGTAACGCGGCGTCCCTGGGCGACATAGGTGTTGGCCTGAGAACGCGGGCGGATTGGCAACGTGCCAATGGGCCGCACTTCAACGTCTGCCTGTGTGCATTGCGGCATTGAGCACCGTCAACACTACCCGTCTCATTATTATACATGATAGAGCGCTTGTGTGCGACTTTCCCCGCGCAAAGGTCCCAACGCGACGCGCGCAGGCGCCTTCAGAATGGAGCACGTGAGCAAGAATTTAGGCGAATGACGACCGGCTAAACTTCCCATAAAGCCGAGCCATCACCACTGGTTCCGTCAAGTTGTCCTGAGTGTTTGACAGTCAGCGGGCCGAGGACATATACTTTTGATGCCGTATGCTACCACTACAGGTGGTGGCGGCGTGTGGGGTGGTGAGATTCGCTGGGGTGTGTCCAGGCGACACACGCATTCGCGAAACTCAACTGCCTTCTAGAGCACGTTGGCACTGCAACAACCAGCGGAGTGATACACGGCAATGGATGTAACAGTAGGGCTATTCCTTCTAGCCTGGGCAGTTCTCGCGCTGGCGTTGGGTCTGTTCTTATTATCGTTTGAACTGAGCGCGACGCGGCGCAATCAGCGAGCGGGTGTCTCGTTACAACTGTATCAACAACTACAAAATCCCACCCTTGAGGCCGCGTTGCTCGCTGTCCGCACGCTGCCCAAGATTTCCGATCAGACATTACCCCAACTGCCCAAACATCAATGGCAAGCGATCATCGAGACGGATCGGTTTTTCTCACATATGGGTGAGCTGGTGCGGCGAGGGGTGGCAGATGAGTCAGTTTTTACGTTGATGGGGCCGATTATCGGTGAGGTATGGTATGAGACCAGTGCGGTCCGGCAGATGATCCGCATGAAAGAGCATCTGTGCCAGGTGGATGAGTTCGATTGGCTTTACGAGCAATGGCTCAACTATCAGCATGCCCACCGAACGGGAATCATCGCCTGAAGGCAACGTCGGGAGTTTTCCCATGCTACGCGCCACACTGCGTCATCGCCAGATATCGACTAACAGTATTGAGTTGCATGTCGTTGAGGCCGGCCCAGAAGACGGTCCTCTGGTCTTGCTACTCCACGGTTTTCCAGATTGCTGGTTTGGTTGGGAAGGCCAGATCGATGCCCTGGTGGACCGAGGCCTGCGAGTCTGGATTCCCGATCAGCGAGGCTATCATCTGAGCGAGAAGCCTCACGGCGTAGCTGCCTACCGGCTCGAACGGCTGGCAGGGGATATTCTGGGACTGATGGATGCCGCTGAGGCGCCGCGGGCGGCGATCGTCGGCCACGATTGGGGTGCAATGGTGGCCTGGTGGTTGGGGATGACGGCTCCCGACCGTGTCGAACGATTGGCGATCCTGAATGTGCCGCATCCCGATGTGTTCCGGCGGACCTTGCTGAGGAATATCGATCAATGGCGGCGGAGTTGGTACATTCTGCTCTTCCAGATCCCGGGCTTACCCGAGCGCCTGTTTCTGCGCCAGGACGCGGCACTGGGAGTACGGGCATTGGTCGAGAGCGCGCTCCCCACAACGTTCTCTGATGTGGACCTGGCCCGCTATCGCGAAGCCTGGAGCCAACCAGGCGCGGTGACGGGGATGATCAATTGGTATCGCGCCATCGCGCGCTACACGCCGCCCAAGCCGTCCTCGCCACGCCTCACCATGCCAACCCTGCTGCTCTGGGGAATGCGTGACGTCGCCCTGAGCACGACGATGGCGCGCCCCAGCATCGCGATGTGTGATCATGGCCGCCTGGTCTTGTTTGATGACGCATCACATTGGGTGCAACGTGACGCCGCAGAGGCGGTCAGCACGTTGCTGGGCGATTTCCTCACCTCGCCATTATCGGACGCCGCGCGTTAGCTCCGCACACCGTTCTGTGTTCACACCGATAAACATCGCGTGGCGTTGCCAATGGTGACGCTATGGGGTGAAGGGACTCTGGGCAATTCTGACGGGATGTTCTCACAACGTCCTCACACTTCAGGTAGAATTCAGGAATTTCATAGCCAACTTTCAGATATAATCGGTACACTCACCACATCAGAGTGCACAGTCCTGCCAACGGACGGTTGCCGAAAAAAGATGGTGCTGAGATGGCCATACAGGAAGTCGGTTCGCAATCGCAAGACCCGGGCATATTGAAAGCCATTCCCTCGATGCGCTGGTTCTGGTCGCACTGGGCGCGGCCGCTACGCTTCGCCGGGATGGGGGTCATCGCGATGGGGGCGCAACTCCTCGCCCTCACGTTACTTTCCACCCTCGGCTGGTTCGATCTCGCGGCCAACGTCCTCGCGGTGCTGATTGGCACACAGATCAGTTTTCTGCTCCACGCGACGGTCACCTGGCATGATCACCACACTACAGGTCGCACCGCGATGATCGCCTGGCTACGCTTCAATGGTGTTGTCCTCACCACCATGGCCTTGAATCAGATCATTTTCCTCTTCGCGGAACGCTGGCTGGCGATCGATCTCGCCTCGGTCATCGGCTCCGGCGTGGTCGCGGTACTGAACTATGGAATTAGCAACTGGTGGGTGTTTGTGGGATAAAATACCTCAGGTAGTGTAAGCGTGATTTCACCGCCATGAAGTCTGTATTGCACCCATTAGGCAGGATAGCTTTGGCGAGAGAAGGGTTTTTCACGAGGACATTGTCATTTCGCCCATGGTATCAGGCGTTCTTAAAATATCCTTTCCTTGGTAAGATGGCATATCGGTAGATCGTTTGCCATCGGGCATCGCGAATCCCTCATCACATCACACTAGCGCTTCCCCCCCACCCCATGGCAGAACCGGTACTTTTGCTTGCTGCCACACGGGCATGGATCATTTGGCCCCACCTGGGCGAAATCGAGCGGGCGTGAAGGCGTTCGGGCTGCTGTGCCTTTCACCAGCGCTGTGGGTGTAGCCTCACTCGCGCTCATATCGGATGAAGCCGTTGCCGTCAGCGCAGGAATCGGCGTAGGAGGCAGTTCAGCGTGCCCGTTGGTGCTGGACGCAGTTGGTAGGCGTCCATCCTGCTCACGCTTTGCTACCTTCAGCTTTTTGTTTTGTGTCATCGGGCGCTTGGCCTTAATTCGCGGCTCGTTCGTCTTCAGGGCCGTCGCAACCGTCGCGATGGGTTTGGGCCGCTCTTGAGGTGCTGGTGGTCCAGCGATCTTCGGTTGCCCCGACGCCGCCGCGATCTCGTCGCTATTCGTCTGCATCTGCAAGGGTGAAGGCAGACCTGGTGGGGGTGCCTCCACGCGAATCGCGATCTCGGACATGATGACATTCTCGACCACGAAATGCGCAATCTGCTGCTTGAGATGCTCGAATGCCGCAAACGCTTCATTCTTAAACTCGACCAATGGATCGCGTTGGGCGACACTCCGCAGCCCAATGCCGGAGCGCAGCACATCCAGCGCATCGATGTGATCCATCCACAGGATATCGACCACGCGCAACATCACATTGCGTTCGAATTGCGCGATAATCTGTTCGCCAGAGGTCTTGGTCTCACTAAACACCGCCAGTTGTTCGTCAAGCCGTTCGCGCTTCCGCTCATAACCATCCAGCGCCCAATCGACACAGAGGTTGACAAGCTGCTCGCGCTTCAATTGATTGATATTTTCCGGAAAGAAATCTTCGGAGAACGGCATCTTCCAGCGCTCGAAATGTAACTCGATCGCGTCGAGATTCCAGGTCTCGGGTAGACCCGTGCTGGTATGCATCTGCACCAGCGAGGTCACTTCCTCGGTGATCATTTCTACGATACGATCATGGACGCTCTCACCAGCCAGGATATCCTGGCGATCTTTGTAGATAACCTCGCGTTGACGCGCAATGACATCGTCATACTCGACGATGTTCTTACGGATATCGAAATAGTACGCCTCGACTTTCGTCTGCGCCTGCTCGATCATCTTGGCGGCCATGCCGCTCTCTATTGGCACATCATCTTCCAGGCCAAACCGGGTCATCAGCGTCGCCACCCGGTCGGACCCGAAACGCCGCATCAATTCATCCTGTAACGAGACGAAGAAACGCGTCGAGCCGGGATCGCCCTGGCGGCCCGAACGGCCGCGCAACTGGTTGTCGATGCGGCGCGAATCATGGCGCTCGGTACCAATCACATGGAGGCCACCCAGGGCGACGACGCGCTCGTGATCCTCCGCACATCGCCGTCGCGCTTCCTCCAGCGCCTCAGCGCGATCCTCATCGGTGGCAAACTCCAGATCGATCTCCCATTCTTGCAGGATATCGTCTACCATACCTTCAGGGTTGCCACCCAGCATGATATCTGTGCCGCGGCCTGCCATATTGGTCGAGATCGTCACAGCGCCCAGTCGCCCCGCCTGGGCGATGATCGATGCTTCACGTCCATGATTCTTCGCGTTCAATAACTCGTAGGGAAGTCCGAAACGATCCAGCTTCTTAGCGAGCATTTCGGATTTGTCGACGGAGGTCGTGCCGACAAGGACCGGTTGCCCTTGTTCGTGCCGAGTGGCGATATCCTCCACCACCGCGTCGAATTTCGCCGCCTCCGTCTTATAGATCAGATCCGTCTCATCGCGGCGAATCATCGGCCGATGGGTTGGAATGACAATCACGTCGAGCTTATAAATCTTGTCGAATTCCTGCGCCTCTGTCAACGCGGTGCCGGTCATACCCGACAATTTTCGGTAGAGCCGGAAGTAATTTTGGAAGGTAATGGTCGCGATCGTCCGGTTCTCGGCCTGGATCTTGACGCGTTCTTTGGCCTCAATCGCCTGGTGCAACCCTTCGTTGTAGCGGCGCCCGTACATTTTGCGGCCCGTGTGCTCATCGATGATGATCACTTCGCTGTTTTCGACGATATAATCACGATCCCGCAACATCACGGCATGCGCACGGAGCGCGTTCTCCAGGTAGCGGGTCAGCATCATATCGCCATAGACGTTTTGGACGCCCAGCGCCGCCTCCACTTTATCAATGCCGACATCCGTGATCGCCACGGTCTTGGTCTTCTGATCGATCTCATAATCCGTTCCCTCTTTGAGAATTGGCATGACGCGGGCGAAACGGACGTACATCTCCGGCGATTCCAGCGTCGGCCCCGAGATGATCAACGGCGTACGCGCCTCATCGATCAGGATGTTATCGACTTCATCGACGATGGCGTAGTTTAACTGGCGTAGAACGCAGGAATTTATATCACCGACCATATTGTCGCGCAGATAGTCGAAACCGAACTCATTGTTCGTGCCGTACGTGATGTCCGCCGCATACCCCGCGCGTTTCTCCACCGGATCTTGATGATCTGGCCCAGAGAGAATGCACCCGACACTCAGACCAAGAAAGCGATGGATCCGCCCCATCATTTCGGCGTCGCGACTGGCGAGATAGTCGTTCGTGGTCACCACATGGACGCCGCGGCCCGTCAGCGCGTTCAGATATGAGGGGAGCGTCGCGACCAACGTCTTGCCTTCACCAGTGCGCATCTCGGCGATATTGCCCTGATGGAGGACAACACCGCCGATAAGCTGCACGTCGTATGGGCGCATTCCCAGCGTCCGCTGGCTGGCCTCGCGCACCAGCGCAAATGCTTCCGGCAAGATGGTCTCTAGCAAGTCGTCTTGTTCACCCTGCTCAGCTGCTTGATCCAATTGTTCGCGAAATTCAACGGTCCTCGCCCGCATGTCGTCATCACTTAACGCAGCGACCTCGTCTTCAAGTTGGTTGATCTGTGCAACGTAGGGGCGCAAGCGTTTCAGCTCGCGCTCATTCGGATCACCGAAAATACGTGTGACGATGCTCATCGGGGCAGGCTCCTTGAATTTCTCGTTCAGCAATACGCGCAACAACTGTATGGTGACAATAGTGTGGTGAACTGACGTACTTGGTCCCATCTATTATACCACGATAGGGAAATCGGTGCAGGCATTTCACCCCAAGACAGGGCTGATGCTCCGCGGTATAATGCGGATGGCGGCCACACCTGGATGGGTGTGGTGGCCAACGGTGCGATATGAGGAGGCGCGATGCGCGAAAACACCTATCCCCCTATCAAAGTGAGCTATGACCCCCGCGCCATTACGCTCAATGGCGAACGATTTTTTTTACTGAGTGGCGCCATCCATTATCCCAGGGCGACCCCGGAACAGTGGCCTGACCTCATTGCCCGCTGTCGCGAAGCTGGATTGAATACGATTGAGACCTATGTTTTCTGGAATCTACATGAACGAGTCCGTGGTACGTACGATTTTGCTGGTCGGCTGGATCTGCCACGTTTCTGCGAACTCGTGCGCGACGCTGGCATGTACCTGGTATTGCGCATTGGTCCTTACATCTGTGCGGAAACGAACTATGGCGGTCTCCCGCTCTGGTTGCGTGATATTCCTGATATCCAGTTCCGTACGCACAATGCACCCTGGCAACGCGAGATGGCCCGCTGGACGCGCACGGTTGCCGACCTGCTGCACGACTACCGCGCTGCCAATGGAGGCCCAATCATCCTGGCGCAGATCGAGAACGAATATAACTTGGTCGCCGCTACCTATGGGGATGACGGGCAGCGCTATCTGGCATGGTCTGCGGAGTTCGCCGCCTCGCTCGGCATGGATCTCCCCTGGGTAATGTGTGTGGGCGGCGCGCCAGGTACGATTGAAACCCTCAACGGCTTCGATGTATCGGATCAAATAGAGCCGCATCGCCGCGCCCATCCCGATCAGCCGATGCTGTGGACAGAGCTATGGACTGGTTGGTACGATACCTGGAGCGTCCCTCACCATCAACGCGATGCGCGCGAGATCGCCTTCGCGGCGACACGCTTCATCGCCGCGGGTGGCACGGGCATCAACTACTATATGTGGTACGGCGGCACGAATTTCGATCGCGAGGGGATGTTCCTCCAGACGACCAGTTATGACTATGATGCTCCGCTGGATGCATTTGGCCGACCGACGACGAAAGCTCGTCACCTGGCCCGCCTGCATCAGGTGATCGAGGCGCACAAGGAGGCTTTATTGTCTCGTGACGGTCCGCGCTTCGACGAGGTCGGTGGCGGCAGTGGGATCTGGAGCTATGGCGATCTCGCATTCCTGGTCAATAGCTCGACGGATCAACCGGCCACCCTCACGTTCGCGGGCCGCACCCATACCCTTTCGCCTCATACCGCACTCATCGTCCATCGCGAGACCGTCCTGTTCCGCAGCGATGCGATCCATCCGGAAGATCAAATTTCCTATCAATCCAGTATCCTACCAACTGTGGACTTACAATGGGAATCGTGGCCCGAACCGATCGGCATCGTCGGCCCAACGCTCGATCGACCAATCTTTGCCACCCCCGCCCCGGTCGATCAACTCGCCCTCACAAAAGACCGCAGTGATTACTGCTGGTACACGACTTCCTTCACTCTCGCGGCGCCAGTGGATACGCTCCGCTTCACACTGGATGGCTATGGCGATCTGGCGCACTGCTTCGTGGATGGGCGCCTGGTCGCAACCACTGCTGACCATGCGCCGCGCGAAGAGCGTGGCTTCTTCGATGACCAAAATTTCAAACGTGTTCTCGTGTTGCCGTCGCTCGCAGCGGGTGAACATACGTTGGCTCTCCTCGGCATCGGACTGGGGCTCATCAAGGGCGATTGGGTGATCGGCCACCACAATATGGTGCATGAGCGCAAGGGGATCTGGGGCCAGGTCCTGCTGGATGATGTAGCGTTGCCCGGCCCATGGCGACAACAGCCCATGTTGCGCGGCGAAGCGGCGCGCATCTGGGGTGAGGGTGGCGCCCTGGTCGCCTGGTCACCAATGCCAACGGAGTCCAGACCATTGACCTGGTGGCGTGGGATGTTTGCGCAGCCCGTGCCTGACGCGCCGCTTCTGCTTGACCTGGTCGGCATGACACGCGGGTTGATCTGGTTAAACGGCCAATGTGTTGGCCGCTACTGGACCGTCGCGGGGCAACGAGCATCGCTCGTACCACGCTATGCGAATCCGGTCAGTACCTCACCGACCCAGCGAGCTTACGCATTACCAGCCGCCTGCCTGCGACCATTGAACCAGTTGGTGCTCTTTGACGAACTTGGCGGCGATCCCACCGCAATCCAACTGATCCGCCCTTGACCTTGCCCGTGGGGCAAGGTTGTAGGATAAAGAGCGGGAGGTGCGGAGATGCGTGCATATCTGCTGATTGGGGAGGTCGCTGCGCTCCTCGGCGTCTCGCCGAAAACCATCCGCCATTATCATGCCGTCGGCTTGCTCGAGAACGCGGCGCGCACCACCGGTGGCTATCGCCGCTATGATGCTGCCGCAATCACTCGGCTACTGGCGATCCGACGTCTGAGATCGCTCGGTCTCTCGCTGCGCCAGATTCAGGTGGTCCTCGATGCCCCTGACGCCGCGCAGTCGTTACATGCGGTCTTGATCGCCCTCGCCACAGATCTGGACACTGCGATCGCAACTTTGCAGGCACGCCGCCAGTATATCGCCGACTTGCTGGCTGAGCCGCCTCGCGATCTCGCCTCGCGACCCAGCACGCCATCACCCATCCTCAGCCGCGTCCGCACGCAGGTAGCGGCATTGGGGATCACGATCAGTGATGCGCTCTGGGACCAAGATGAGCGCCTCTTTGGCATGATCGAAGATCTCCACTGGCCGGGGAATCCACTGGCGGGATTGGTGGCCACCGAACAGGTATTGCTGAGCGATACCGCGCGCTATCAGGAGTTGCTGGCGCTGAGCGAACGGCTGGTCGCGCTGGCCGATCTCGCGGTGGATGATCCACAGATCGCCGTTCTCGCCGCCGAAATACGCGCCACTCCGGCGATACGTGAGATGATTGATACAATGGACACACACCATACCGGCGAACTGACTGCGCCTTTTGCTCAGGTATTCGAATCATTGCTGGTCAACGCATTGACACCCGCCCAACAGCGCTGTTTCGCATTGATCCGAACTGGTGAGAAAGAACGGTGAGTATGATGCGGCACACCTGGAACGCGATCCGCTATCTCTGGTGGCCACTGGGCATCGTAGCCGATCTCGCGCTCGTCCGACAGGGCACCCTGGCGGGGCGCACAGCCTTCGGCATCGTCGCGCTGGTCGAGGCCATCGGCCTGATGCTCGCGCTGATCGCGCTGGCACGCGCCACTGGGCGCATCTGGGGCGACCTGCGCGATGGGGCGTCATTCTGGGACGCTATAGAGGCTGGGCTGACCGTCCTCTTTCCACCCCTCATCGCGCGCGCCATCGCCCTGGAACCGCGCGTCTATGTCAGCATCGCTCGCTGGATCGCCCGACGCCCATCCAATGCTCCCAACCGCTTCGGCTATCATCGCGCCTCGGTGCTCGGTGTCTTCCTGATCGCGATGATCTTCACTACACCGATCGAGATCCTGATCGGTGAGTTGCTGATCCCCTGGGGTTGGTTACGGTTGGGGGTTCTGATCCTCGCACTGTATGGATGCCTCTGGGTGGTGGGGCTGTATGCTTCACTGGTCACCATGCCGCATGTCGTCGATACGGCGTTCCTCGATCTCCACTATGGCATCCTGGGCGAGATGCGCGTGCCGTTTAACGCGATCGCCACCATCACGCTGGATCGACGAACCTCACCCAATCAGCGCGAAGGCCTGGTGGTGGATCGGCAGAGGACGACAGCCAGCTTCAGCATCGGTGGACAGACGCAGGTGCGCATCGGTTTGCGCCAGCCAGTCAGGCTGCGCGGCCTCCTCAGTGACCACCAGATCACCAATGGCATCGACCTCGCCGTTGATGATCCACATGGCTTCGTCGCCGCGGTCAGCGCAGCCTGTGCGAGGGCCAGGGTGATGGTATAAAGGTGCATGTTGGCCAGACGAACAGGTTTCCGTGATCTGCCCGGCATCCCGGCGATCATGCGCGCCCTTTCAAGCACGATATCCGCAATCTTCGCCAGTTGTTCCCTGTATCGATGAGGATCAACTTCAATGCAACAGAGCGCTTGACAATGTGATTGCTTTCTATTATGCTCATACACACTTCGGACTCATGCATATTCCAGTACGCAGACGCACTACCGGCCGCCTGGTCGCATCACCAGAGGAGAGCCAATGGAACAAAACCAGTCGCTCACCCCGACCGTTAAACGCCCGCGCCCAGCACCCAAACGCTCGAGGCGTCGCCTCATTCCGCTACTGGTGGTGCCTATCGTGTTGTTGATCGTCATCGCCAGTGTTGCTATCACCGTTTTTCGCTCTGGGACTATGCTGGTCTTCGTCAGTGGACGTAACCAGCCGACCAGACTTGCCATCGGATCGACCGCCACGGCGACTCCCCTCTCCCCGACAACCCCTTATCCCACCTGGACTCCTGTGCCGCCGACCGCGACATCCGTTCCGCCAACCGCAACCCCCATTCCACCGACCGCGACGCCCATTCCACGGCCACCTCCACCAACCCCCACTCCGGTCACTTATTATGGGGCAAGTCTGAATGGCATGCAGGTGGCGACCGGGGTGTCCCCGAACGGGGCCATCGCAGTCAATGCGCCGTGGCCGCAGGCCTCAGGGAACTACTGCTCGTTGGCTGATGTGCAGGCGGTCATTAATTATTATGATTGGACCACCAACCAATCATTAGCATTTCCGCATCAACAGAGTCAGGGACCAGTGACCAACAGCGTCCTACCGGGTAATCCAACACTGGAACAACCGGGTCAGTTGCTCTATGCGCTGGACCATAGCGTGGCCGCCAATTTTTCGCCTGGTCCAGTGATCGAAAGCACTGGATTCGCGCGCCGTCCCTTCACGCTGGCGAATATTTCGCATGATTTCGGACTGGACCCGCGCGCTATCGCGGCCGGCATCATGTATGGCACCCAGGGCGCTGTACCCTATCACATGCATATTTACCATACGGGAGTAAATGCCGCCGCCTTCCACATTGCTTTCGCTGTCGCGACCTACCACCATCCCGTGGTGGTCATCGTCGACCATGGCGAGCATGCCGTGATCGTCGCGGGGGTGTGGTCGGTCGGGAATCCCGCTACCAACGCCCATGCCCAGATCCAGAGTTTCGCAATCTATGATCCATGGAACCAAAACTGGCAGGAATATCTGGGTGGTGGGTATTTCGAACGGGTCCCGTATGCTACGTTTGCCTTCCAGCAGCCCAATGATGGTACCTGGATTGCCTTACCGTATGCCAGCAACGATACGCTCGATCCCGATCCCTATATGGGAAAGTATCAAGCGGGAATTGATCCATATAAAGGACCGACCGCTAACCCTCAAGCGCACTTCTGGCTCGGCAATCTTGTCACGATCGAACCAGATAATCACTTTGATCAGAATCCAGACAACGCGTACAATGAGTTAGATGAGCTGATGGGTGGCCCCTGAGCAATAACGCTGCGCCAGGTCTTTTTGTCGCTGGAATCTCGCGAGGTTCGTGCATCATTCCAGTGAAATATGCAACTTGCTGGTCAGCACTATGGTATTATGGCATCACGGTGGGTCGTTTCACTCACACTGAACCCTGCCTATTCGGAAGCATCTGGCGTCGGCGCCAAATTGCCTCACACCGCTTACACAGCGTATTCTGGCACGGGCACGGGGGCACCGGCAGTTCGTCCGGTTGCGGAACGGAGACACTTTTATGCCTTCACAGCGTGTCGCGCTATTCATCACTTGCTTCAACGATACCCTCTTCCCACAGGTTGGAATCGCGACGACCCGTCTGTTAGAGCGACTGGGACAGACGGTCACTTTCCCCGATACCCAGACCTGTTGCGGCCAGATGCATTACAACACCGGCTATCAGCACGAGACCATCCCACTCGTACGCCATTTTGTCGAGGTCTTCGGCGCCGCCGAGGTCATCGTCGCGCCGTCCGCTTCTTGTGTTGGCATGGTGCGCGAACTGTATCCCAAAGCAGCGGCGCTCAGTGGCGACCAGGGTTTGATTGCGGCTGTCGACGCCCTCATCCCACGAGTCTATGAGTTGGGTGAATTTCTGGTGAAGCGGCTGGGGGTCGAAGATGTCGGGGCATATTTCCCGCACCGCGTCACGTATCACGCGACCTGCCACAGCCTGCGCGTCTTGCAAGTCGGCGAAATTCCCCTGCGCTTGTTGCGTGCAGTCAAAGGCATCGACCTGGTGGATCTGACCAATCTCTCTGAATGCTGTGGGTTTGGCGGTACCTTCGCAATCAAAAATCCCGATACCTCATTAGCGATGCTCAGTGACAAGATGCGCTGTGTGCTGGATACCGGCGCGGAGGTGCTCTGCGCCGCCGATACCTCGTGCTTGATGCATATCGGCGGCGGGCTGCACCGCCAGCGCGCCGGTGTGCGGACGCTCCATCTGGCAGAGATTCTTGCCAGTACGGAAGATGAGGTGGCTTCATGAGCAGAAAACCGTTGCCAATGTTTCCCCAGGCCGCCAAAACCGCGCTGACCGATATGCAGTTGCGTCGCAATCTGGGCAAAGCAACGACGACGATCCGCGCCAAGCGCGGCAAGGTCGTCGGTGAAATGCCTGATTGGGAAGAGTTGCGGGCTGCAGGCTCCGCCATCAAGGCGACGACCATGCGCCATTTGGACGAGTACCTGACACAACTCGAAGCCGCCGTGACGCAGGCCGGCGGACAGGTACATTGGGCGCGCGACGCCGCCGAGGCGAACGACATTATCACACGGCTGGTCCAGGCTCAGGGCGCCACGCAGGTCGTCAAGGTCAAGTCACTCACCACTGATGAGATCCATCTCAACGACGCATTGGCGCAGGTGGGCGTCAATGCAATTGAGACAGATCTGGCGGAATTGATTATCCAGCTGGCCGGGGAGCGATCTTCCCATATCCTTGTCCCTGCGATTCATAAGAATCGCAGCGAGATCCGCGATCTCTTCCGTCGCACCATCGCGCGGGGTGAGGACCTGACCGACGAACCCACAATGCTGGCTGCGGTGGCACGCCGCTACCTGCGAGCACAATTCCTCGCGGCTGAAGTTGCCATCAGCGGCGCCAACTTTGCGGTGGCCGAGACCGGGACAATCTGTGTGCTGGAGAGCGAAGGCAATGGGCGCATGTGCTTGACACTCCCCAAGACCTTGATCACGGTCATGGGGATCGAGAAGGTCATTCCCACGTTCCGCGATTTCGAGGTATTCCTGCAACTGCTGCCACGAAGTTCCACGGGGGAACGCATGAATCCCTATACCAGTCTCTGGACGGGCGTCACGCCGGGGGATGGCCCCCAGAACTTCCATCTCGTCTTGCTGGATAATGGCCGAACCAATGTGCTGGCTGATGAGGTAGGCCGCCAGACTTTGCACTGCATCCGCTGTAGCGCTTGTCTGAATATCTGCCCAGTCTATCAACGCACGGGCGGCCATGCTTACGGCTCCGTCTACCCTGGCCCAATCGGGGCGATCTTGACACCACAATTGCTGGGGTTGGATCGCGCCAAGACCCTCCCCTATGCATCGACGCTCTGTGGCGCGTGCTACGAGGTCTGCCCGGTCAAGATCAATATTCCCGATGTATTGCTCCATCTGCGCGGCGAGATTGGCGCGCATGCGGGGCCGTTCAATAGTGAGGCGATGGCGATGCGTCAGCTCGCCGGGATCTTCGCGCACCCCCAACGCTATGAACGCGCCCAACGTCTGGCGCGGCGCGGCCAGCGTCTCGTACAGCACGATGGGGTCATTGACCACCTCCCTGGCATGCTGGGAGGGTGGACGATCGCGCGCGATTTACCCAATATCCCCCAACAATCGTTTCGCGAGTGGTGGCGCGCACGCCAGAAAGCAGCGGAGTGATGGCGGAAAACGCAAAAAATGCGATCCTGCGGCGCATCCGCGCGGCGGTGGCCGCTGCACCCGCAACTGCACCGATCCCGCGGGACTATGCCCAACGCGACACTCGTGACCGCGGCGCGATCCTCGCTGACCTCGTGGATCGCCTTGAGGATTATAAAGCCCGGGTGACGCGCACCACACTCGCTCGCTTGCCAGATGCCGTGGCACGCGTCTGTGGCGAACTGGCAATCACCACGCTCGTCACACCGTCCGATCTGCCTGACCTCTGGCTGCCCACGACGATCACACTGCTTCGAGATGACCCACCCCTGAGCCTGGCACAACTTGATGGCAGCGAAGGGGTCATCACCGGTTGCGAAGTCGCGATCGCCCAGACCGGGACGATCATCTTGACTTGCGGTGTGGGGCAAGGACGACGCTTGATCTCGTTGGTTCCCGATCGCCATCTCTGCGTTGTCCGCGCCAGCCAGGTCGTCGGCATCTTGCCCGAAGGCATCGCCCAGATCATGGATCAACCAACTCGCCCAATGACCTTGATCGCCGGGCCATCCGCCACGAGCGACATCGAACTGAGTCGCGTCGAAGGCGTCCATGGACCAAGGACCCTGTATGTATTGCTTGTCGAGGATGACTGAGCGGCGAACGGAGAATCGATGCGCCAATTTCTGATGCGGCCAACTTTCACAGGGTCAGAACCGTGGCAACTTCGCGGGTGCAAGTCTCCAAGAAGATCTCACTATCGGAGACGGGGATGGGCTGGCGGCTGATCGCCTCCCAGATATCGATGATGATCTTCGCCATCGCCGGTACGCTTGGATCTGTCACCGCGTGCTTGAGATGCAGTTGTATGGCATAGGCACTTGCCAGGGTTGCTGGCGTGACGTCATGCAACGCGACGGTCTCCGGGAAGCGCTGGATATTACTCGCCAGCGCCTCTATCGGTTGCTGAAAATACTGTGCGAGCGGTTCGACAACAAAACGCACGAGATCCGCATCCGCGCATGCTGAGACGATTGCCCGTTTGAGATGAGGCGCGCGCTGATCGAGCGCGACTTCGAAGCTCATCTCAACGAAATTATGGGCTTTCCAGAGGCCAATCGCCGGATCGACTCGCGTCGCGGCGATGACCGCCGGGACGAAAGGTCGCGCCCGCTCGAACGCGTAGCCCTTGGGTGCGCCCGAATCATAGGCTTCATCACTGTACCAATCGAACCCATGCGGTTCGGTGCCATGCGTCAGAACTGCCTGCATGAATGGCAGCAGTTGCGGCGCTGCAGTGCGCACATAGGCCAGCAACGCCAATCCCTCACGGTGGGTCTGGTGGTGAGTCAATGGACCGTTAAAGAGCATATCGGGCCAGATACAGCCAAGGTACTGAACAGGAGTGGGCGACGGGATCAATCGTTCGAGTAGATAGGCATGGGCGATCGGGAACATCAACTGACCTCCAGAGCGATTCGCGACATCGGCAGGGACCGCGTGTGAACATCGGGCCGCGCCACTCTCGCGCGCCGTCGCGGGTCGGCCATCCTCACGAGAAGAGTATCGCATATATCTATGACGCTTGTCTGAAAACGCCGGCTGCAGTCGAGCTAATTCGCTGGCTGCTGTGCCGCTTCGATTGCACCAGATGGCTGGCGCACTGCCGTCAGTGTGGTCTGTTTCCCCTCGATCCACAGCCCATCCAATCGCACCCGTTGCAGATGTTCTGGTAGGAAGGGGGTTGCGCGCAACTGAGGCACACTGGCATCAAAGCCCGTCATCGCGGTCGCAATCAATAAGACCGCACCAGCCGCCCAAGCTTGAGGACGACAGGCTGCAGGATATTCCACCGGAAAACCAGTTGAAGCACGATCAAACCCAGCGAAAAGCTCCGGCAGCCGATCGTCCGACGCATAGCCAATAGCGGCGATCAATCCATCCGCGACCCGCGCCGCGGATTCCGCGAACCCATAGCGCGCCAGACCATTGATGATCAAGCTGTTGTCATGTGGCCAGATCGATCCATTATGATATGAGATCGGGTTATAGCCCCCCTCGCCCCGCGCCATCGTACGAATTCCCCAGCCCGCGAAGAGCGGATCCGCCAGTAGGCCACGCGCCACACTCTCCGCTTTAGGATCATCCAGGATGCCCGTCCAGAGGAGATGCCCCGGATTCGAGGTCAGGGCCGTCACCTGATGTTTCTCGCCATCCAAGGCCAGGGCTACAAAATCGCGATCGGCCATCCAGAAATCGCGATTGAAGCGCGCGCGTAGCGCCGTGGCCTGGCTTCGTTCAGCTCGTGCAGCGTCGATTTCGCCGAGCGCGTCGAAGATCTCCGCCGCACCTAACCGCGCGGCATAGGCATACCCTTGCACCTCGCAGAGCGCGATCGCTCCATGCGCGATCTTACCATCGGCAAACCGCACCGAGTCGCCGGAATCTTTCCACCCTTGATTTGCTAGTCCCTGGGCCATTGGCCGGAAATATTCCAGATAGCCATCGCCATCGCGGTCGCCATATTCGTTCAACCACGCAAGGGCGTTCAGCATCGGCGTACGCAAGCTCCGCACAAAATCGCGATCGCCCGTCACGCGATAGACCGCCGCCAGGAGCATCACGAAGAGCGGTGTCGCGTCGATCGTGCCGTAATAGGGAAAAATACTTGGCTCATCTGTCTCGCCATAATGCGTATTAGAACGCAACTCATGCAAGATTTTACCCGGCTCTTCAGCCCGCAAGGTATCCACGCGCGTCCCTTGCTGACGAGCGAGCGCACGCAAGATTCCCTTGGCGGCTTCTGGAAAGTAGGGCAAAATCTGATAGGCGGTGATCAACGAATCACGACCAAAGAGGGTCATAAACCATGGGATGCCCGCTGCCAACACATATTCGCCTGAATTGCCCGCGGGATCATCCAGCCGCAACGCGGCAACGTCACGCATGCTCTGAGCATACGCATTGTGCAAGTACATCGAGTCTGTCGACAGGCGCGGAGCAGTGGCCAACATCGCAGCGCGCGCCGCGCGTCGATGATCAGCGCCTCGTTGATGCTCCGCCAGTGCCACAGCGCCTTGGGGCCGAAAGTGGACTTCAAGGGTCCATTGCTCATGCGGCGCGAGACTCAATGGAAAACGCAGCGCCCCATCATTGCTGATCGCTGGCTGGCTGAACGAGACATCCAGAGCCCGTACCAACCCCCCACGGAGGTGTTGAAAGTGGAGGGTCTGCCCATCCGCGCTCAAGGTACGCGTGAAGCCGAAGGCATGCTTTTGCCGCGCGTAATAGGCATCATCCGCGTGGATTTCAAGCGCGTGCTTGATATCGAAGACATGCGCAAAATCCCCATCAATATCCAGGTCAATTGTGCACTCGATGGTCACATCACCATAATTCGTGACATCGATCGTCTCCGTCAGTTCCTGCGCGAGCTCCTGCGTGCGCGCGATGGTGACGGTGCTTTGCTGAATCCCCGGCAATGGTGGATTGGTGAGATAATAGGACACTTTGTTATATTCCAAGGCGCGCGCGGAGAGCTCGGTTGGGTGCATCCCGTTCAACCGCAGCACATAGCACGAGAGGTAACGCGTATCCTCATAATAAAATCCCAGTTCCGTCCGGGCTGGCACATCGCCGAATTGATCGGCGATCAGAAACATCGAATCTTCGTTGATGGTGAAGCGCATGACCCCATTCCACCTTGTCGTTTGTATCTTTATCATCCTGCTGGTTGCGCGCAACTGGCTGGCCTTACCTACCGCCAGTTGCGCAACCAGATCTAAGACCAGCGATAGCCACGACGATCGTGCGGACCCCTCACCGCAAGGGCCAACGCCAGGCGTTCACCCGCGGCCGCGCGTGGCGGCGACATCCGCTCATGCGTATGATACGATCCACTCAGCGTCCCGCCAGCCCCGCTGTGGCGAAGCCACGCACGAAGTAGCGTTGGAAGAAGAAGAACAACACAACGAGCGGCGCAATATTCACCGCCGCCCCCGCCAGCAACAGACTATATTCCGTATAGTGGACACCGGCGAAGAAGGTGAGTCCTACCGTCAGGGTATAATTCTGCGGACTGCTCATCACAAGCAATGGCCAGATGAAGTCGTTCCAGGCACCCTGAAACGAAAAGAGTGCCACCGCCGTCATCGCAGGTCGAACCAGTGGTAAGATAATCTGCCAGAACGTCCGCAACCGCGATGCTCCGTCGATGACGGCGGATTCTTCGAGCTCGCGCGGTAAAGTTTTGAGGAATTGCGTCATAATGAAGACCGAGACGGGTGCAACCATATTAGGAATAATCAACGCCGCCAAATTATTTGTCAGATGGAGTGAATTTGCGATCAAAAACTTGGGGATCATAATCAGCTGACCGGGAATCATCATCACCGCCAGGGTCAGTCCGAAGAGCGCGTTTTTCCCCCAGAACTCCATGCGCCCGAAGGCATATCCCGCCATCGACGCCAGGATGACATTGAGCCCTGCCGCCACCGTTGCGTAAATGAACGAATTAAGAATGTAATGGGTGAAGTTGTTCGATGAACTGAATATCGTCTGATAAGCCGCCAATGTTGGTTGTAGTGGAAGGAGAGTGGGGGGAGTATGCAACACCTCGGCTTCGGTCTTGAATGACGAAGCGAAGGCATAGACGAAAGGAATGAGCGAGAAAACTCCATAGATTGTCAGCAGGCCATAGAGTAAGACTGCCCGGAGGAGTTCCCCATTATCCCGTGGTTGCCGCCGATCATTGGCCGCAATCTGCGGCCGTTCTTCCGCTGTAGATGGTGAGACTGAGGTCGTTGTCATCGTTCATTCCTTTTGCACTCTTACAGATTCCACCCGTTCAGTCGGGATGGTACGTCCAGGGATGACGGCCCTCGCCAACCGTTCGCATTGCGCGCCCCGCTTTGACGCGTCATGCCCGTATGGTACGTGGGACCCTCAATATTGAATGCTCGTATCGATGAAGCGTCGTTGCAAGACAGTCAAAGCAAAAATAACCACGAACAAGATCACCGCCTCCGCGCACGCTAACCCCGTCAACCCATTCGTAAAAGCGGTATTATAGATCGTCAGGGCGGGCACAATCGTCGTATTGATCGGGCCGCCACCTGGCCCTTGCATGACATAGATCTGGTCAAAGACTTGAAAGCCACCAATTGTGCCGAGGGCGACCACCAGGAAAGTTGTGGGTCGTAACAGCGGGATGGTGATATTGCGCAAAAGTTGCCATTCATTCGCACCATCAATGCGAGCCGCTTCGTACAATGAATCTGGGATATCCTGCAGCGCGGCCAGATAGATCAGCATGAAGGTGGGTGCCGTCGTCCAGATAGCCAGCAGGATGATCGCAATCAACGCGGTGCTCGGCCCAGCCAGGATATAGGGCAGATTTCCATTGTGTGGTGCAAAGATGTGCGCCAAAAAGCCGGTCGGGTCGCTCAGCCAATTGGGACCCTTGATGTGGATCAACGAGAGCACATAGTTGATACCGCCATTGGGTTTGTAGAGCCAGATAAAAATCAACGAGATCGCGACCGATGAGGTCAGGGAGGGCAGATAGAAGAGCGTCCGATAAATTCCTTTGAAACGAATTTTTTGATTGATCAAGATAGCTAACAGCAATGCCAACACCGTCTGGATCGAGACGACACCAGCGGTATACCATATGCCATTAATCAGGCTGATATAAAACGTGCCTTGATGGGTCAGGTCATACCAGATCAATTTATAGTTGAACCAGCCAACAAATTTTGGAATGGTGATGCCAAAATTGACATAGAAGAAGCTGAGATAAAAGGCATAAATGACCGCGATCAGAGTGAAGGTGACGAGAACGAGAAGGAATGGCGCCAGAAAGCCATAAGCCGCCATCGATGTTTGCAACTTGCGGCGGAATGCACCACGACGATTGAGTGTCGCCGAGGCAGTGGATGTGGGATGCGGAAGGATATGTTGCATCGTGAGACGCTCCTTTGCGAATGGCGAGAGTCCCGGCCATCATGGCCGCGACCCCCGCCTGAGCGAGTGACCGAATCCGCGAGTGTAGTAACCGCGGACCACTCCACGGGACCACGGCAAGCGCCTTATGGAGCGGAGTTTTGCGCGATGTACGTATTGACGTTCGTGGCAGCAGTATTCAAAGCCTGAGTTACCGGGATTCCTTTGACCTCGATGGAATCAAGGGCATTGGCAACCTCTGTATGTACGATGGTATCAGCGATGCCGTAGAAATCCGCATGGCCATACGCCGCGCCTTTGAGCAAGTTCGCAAAGCCGGGGTTGTACGTGAAGTACGAGTCCGACTCAAGCGATTTGATTGTCGGTAGGGCGAAACCATCATGTAGCACTTGTTGCTGGTAGTTCATGGCGGTCATGAACTGAATGACTTTCCAGGCCGCATCCGGATACTTTGTGCCGCTATACGCACCCCACGCGTTGGTATAGATCAGGTTGCCGCGCTGCCCGTTGGGAGCCATTGGGAGCGGAGCGATGCTATATTGCACATTCGGATACGTCTGTGCCATGAAGGGGATCATCCATCCGCCTTCAAAGGTCATCGCGACTTCCTGCTTGCCAAACGCCTCACCATCCCAGCCCGCGCCGACATCGGCAGGACGCACGCCGGTTTTGTTGGCGTAGAACGACGTGTAGAAAGTCGCGGCTGCGACCCCTTGCGCGTTGTTAAAGGCGGCGGTTTTGCCGTTCGCAGAGAGCATCTGACCGCCATTAGCAAAGAGGAATGCCCCAAAGCGCGACGCGTCAGAGGGCAAAGAGATGCCATAGACGCCATTGGTCGTCAGCTTCTGCGCGGCGTTTTGCAGGTCGGTCCAGTTCCAGTTGGATGGATCACCCAGGCCAGCAGCTTTGAACATCGCTGTGTTATAGATGAGACCCAGGGTATTCCAGTCTTTGGGAATGCCATAGATCGTTCCGTTCGAACAATCGAATGGTTGCAGCAGATTCGTGTAGAAGCTGCTGGGAGCAACATTATCGCGCGCCATGTATGGTGAGAGGTTCAGCAGTTTTCCGGCGGGAATATATTGCTGGGCCATGTTCGGCGAGACATAGAAGACATCCGCGGGCGAACCAGCTGCGATGTCAGCGCGCATCTTTGTCTCATAATCTGTGGGGATAGGGTTCCAGGTCACCTTGATATTGGGGTTAGCGGCCATGAAGAGATTTAATCCCTGTTGGACGAGCGCGTCTTCAGCGGGTGAAGACGAAAACCCCGCAACGCGGAGGGTTACCTGGCCCGTCGCCGGGGCCGCGGCAGTCGAGCTGGTCGAAGTTGGACAACTGATCAGAGGATTTTGTGGGCCTTGAGCGCCTGAGGCGCCATTGCCCGTGCCGTTTGGGGAAGCCGAACCGCCACAGGCCGCCAACGCGATCATGCCAGCGGCGGTAAGGGTTACTCCGGCGCGCCGTAGCGCCCGTTGCCAATTGAACTGCATCGTTGCGTGCTCCTTCGTGCCATATTCTTGCCGACTTTGCAGTCTGGCAAAGCCGACAGGACGATGGATGTGCTAACGCGAGGTAGGGGATGCTGGGGAATCGGAAGGGTTCCAGACTCCGCCTGTGGATGCGCGGATCTCCAGTTCGGGACAGAGCAACACATGAGCATCGCTCATAGTGTTTCCCTGAATCTGAGCGATAAGCAACTGTACCAGGGAGCGGCCAACTTCCTGAAGCGGTTGCCGCAAGGTGGTAAGGGTGGGCGTTAAAAAACGACCTAACCCCAACCCATCGAAACCGACGACCGCCAGATCGCGTCCGACGACGAGACCTGCTTCGTGTGCGGCGCGCATGACGCCGGCAGCCATGACATCGCCAAAAGCGAAAATTGCGGTCGGTGGCTGATGTTGAGCAAGAAGACGCTGGGCCAGGCGATAGCCTTCGGCTTCGGTGACTGGGCCTGGCAAAAATAACTCGGGATTCTGGGCGATGTGGGCGGATTGGAGCGCCTCATGATAGCCCGTATGACGATCAAAGACGCAGAAGTATTCCGCGAAATCGCCACCGACAAAGGCGATGCGGGTATGTCCCAGCGATAGAAGATGCTCCATCCCCGCCCGCACGCCGAAGCGATTATCGACTTCGACCCAGGGGTAGGGATAGCGGCGCGCGCGCCGTATATCTTCATCGGATCGCCCAAAAAGGACGTGGGGATATCCGCGCGCGCAGAGATAATCGAGCCGTGGATCATTGCGTCGGAGATCCATCAAGATGATGCCGTCGGCATGGTGTCCACCGAGGATGCGCTCGTACATCTGGAGGTCGTTCTCATCCTCTTCTGGACAGCAGAGCAGGACATCGAAATGTGCCGCGACCGCTTCACGTGTGATGACCGCCAAGAGCTCCATTAAGAACTGGTCGGAATCATCGTTGCGTCGAAATGCACGCGAAGCAAATGCCAGAACATTGGTCTGCGCATTAGAGAGACGACGCGCATTCGCATTGGGGACATAGTGCAGGTATGCGGCGACTTGTTGCACGCGTGCGCGGGTTTCTGCACTGATCGCCGAATCATCACGCAACGCTCGCGACACGGTCGATTTATCGACTCCCGCACGGCGCGCAACCTCCGCCAGGGTAGGTCGCGCAACGCTTTGTTCTGAAGATGGCCCCTTTGTCGAATCGTCACTCATAATGCCCAGCTCTGCAATTTAGCGCCTCGCTCCCCATAATCAGGGGGTGAT
>DAIDHM010000047.1 GCA_027459705.1 Ktedonobacteria bacterium
AGCACTAACGGAAGGCCAGGCCCGAATAAAGAGATGGATATGATCAGGCTGAATGGCTAACTCCAAAATCGTCCATCCCTTTTCGTCGCATTTCTGCCGGATAAGGGCTTCACATCGCTGACCAATCTGGTTCACTAACACCCGCTTTCGCCGCTTGGGGCACCAGATCAGATGGTAGACGATGAGATGCACATGATGCTCATCGTGTTGATAATCCATGTCGTTCTCCCTGTAGAAAATCTACAACAAGAACGTCTTACCTGTCAAGCACCGGGACTCTGGCTGAAGCCCACGCAAGCCCTTACATCCGCATGGCCTAAAGGCACAGCGGCTTTACCGGCTTTTTCTGTAACACCTGCTGTTGGCGCAAGAGATCCCAGCCAAAGAAGTAGGTGCAGGCATGACTCAACGGTATGGGACTGCACGAATTGTCGGTGATCGATGTGACCACCACCCGAACATTGGCGTCAACGAATTGGCCCGCAGGACTGAGCATATCGACGACCTTCGTCGGCTGTACATCAGCGCCCTGCAGATGATTCGCTTCATAGATCGCTTCGTTGGTTGGCAGTTTCTGGCTACCAGAAAAACCCGAGATGAGTTCATAAATCAATGAATCACCGACGAGATCAGACCCGCCCAGTGTATAGTCCGTGATGCCCAGCTTAGCTTGCGTAACACTCTGGCCGGACTGCAAGTTCACAAGCGTAATAGTAGTATCCCCATTTTGACGGTATGCGAGATATGGCCAGGAAAATCCCATGACCTGGATCTGACTCGGGATATTCGGGATGAGCGTTGTCGTGCCGGTCGTTAGATTAAGCTTGACAAACCCCCCGTTCTCTGGAAAGTTAAAGATCAGCTCGCCCGATCTCATATACAAGTTTGATAATATCTCACGTGATTGGATTACCTGCATCTTATGAGTCTGGTTATCATAGTACCAGGGTACATTTCCAAAAGCCCCTTCGCTGACCCCATTCAAACCCGCGAAGTAGCGGCCATCTGTGACACAACAGATGGGTGCAGTCTGTTGTTTCAAGACTTGGGTTGGTGTCGCTTCGAATTGTGTGAATTGGCGTGACGTGCTCTGTAATAATCCAACGAGATAATTCTGCCCGTCCGCGCTGATGGTGTAGCCCGTCAGGAATTGTCCATCGGGGGTAATACCCTCGACAACGAATTTGCCCAAGGCTACCCTGGCGATGATTGCCGATGACCAGAGTTGTGGGGCAAGCGGATAGTTGTTTACCGCGATAGGCGTCGGGGTGGGGGGCGGCGTCGGCTTCATGGGGGTGAACGGTGTCGCTGTTGCTACTGTCATGGTTGGTGTCGGAGCGGCCGCCGCACTGTGCGACACCGCCGCCCCACAGGCAGCGCAGACTACTGCGCAGCACAAAAGCACCATTCGGGCTAGTAGCGCTAGATGACGCATAGCGGAAGCATCCTCTCCGCACCAACCGCTCTGGTGGCGCACTCATGTAGCCTTTCGCGGCGCGGCATGGCCACGGCTGAGGCTCCGTGGTAAACATTCGATACCAAGCTTACCATACCCCTGCAAGCCATGATCTCCCGTTGGTTTTCCTCGACGTGGCGGGCGTGGGCATCGTACGATGCCCAGAGGTACGGGCCATTCGATGTGGAAGTCGCGTGGTAGCCGCACCTGCATCTGGGCAGGCGCGTACGTCGCGACCCAGGGTTCGCGCAATCACGAACCTCAACGCCAACCTGGAGGGATAATTCCGATGGCGATTGATGAACGATCTCCTCGCGGTGTCACAACGACCCATATCGTCCAGAACCAACCACCACCGCTCGAGGACTATAACGTATTTACCCGCGATCGCGCGCTCGTCGAAGGGGTGCGGCGCGCCGATGCCGGTTGGGCGGAGCCACAACTGCGCGAATTGGGAACCCGCGCGGGGTCCGCGGAAGCTATCCAGTGGGGCTTCGATGCCAATGCCAACGAACCGATCCTGCATACGCATGATCGCTATGGTCACCGCATCGACGAAGTAACGTTTCATCCCGCCTGGCATGCGTTGCTCAATGCTGCCGTTGCTTATGGGCTGCATGCCGCGCCCTGGCGTGGACCACGGCCAGGCGCGCACGTCGCGCGCGCGGCGTCATTTTACCTCTGGTCACAGGTGGAGGCAGGCCATGGTTGCCCGATCTCGATGACCTATGCGGCAGTGCCCGCGCTCCGACGCCAGCCAGAGTTAGCGGAGATGTATGAATCGCGCATCACTTCGCTCATCTATGATCCGGGCCTCCGTCCCCTGGAGACGAAACGTGGCATACTCTGTGGCATGGGCATGACAGAGAAGCAAGGTGGATCGGATGTCCGCGCCAACACGACGACAGCCACACCGTTGAGCAGCGCAGGTCCTGGCGCCGCCTATCGTCTGACCGGCCACAAGTGGTTCTGTTCCGCGCCGATGTGCGATGTCTTTCTGATGCTGGCCCAGACGAGCAGTGGCCTCTCGTGCTTCCTCGTACCGCGCGTCTTGCCTGACGGTACGCGCAATCCGTTTCTGATTCAGCGCCTGAAAGACAAGCTTGGCAACCGCTCCAACGCGTCGAGCGAGATCGAGTTGGAAGACACCATCGGGTATCTGATCAATGAAGAAGGTCGCGGTGTCCGAACGATTGTCGAGATGGTGAACTGCACACGCTTGGACTGCATTATCGGCACGGCTGCCAATATGCGCCAGGCGGTAGCGCAAGCGCTCCACCATGCCCAGCATCGTCAGGTCTTTGGCAAGCAATTGATCGATCAACCGTTGATGCGCATGGTCCTGGCCGATCTGGCATTGGAGTCCGAGGCGGCCACAGCGGTGATGTTGCGGTTGGCAGCGGCGGCGGACCTTGCCGAGCATGATCCGCACGAGGCGCTGATGAAGCGGCTGGGGACGGCCATCGCGAAATTTTATGTCACGAAGCGTGGACCAGCGCTGGCGGCAGAAGCGATGGAATGCCTGGGCGGCAATGGCTATGTCGAGGAGTCGATCATGCCGCGCATCTATCGCGAAGTGCCAGTGAACTCGATCTGGGAGGGTTCGGGCAATGTCAACTGCCTGGACACTCTGCGAGCAATGCGCAAGGAGCCAGCGGCGTTACCGGCCTATTTCCACGAAGTGGAGATGGCCGCCGGCCGCGATGCGGATCTGGATGCGGCCATCACCTGGTTGCGGGGGGAGATCACCGCGGGTGACGACTTCGAGCCGCGCGCACGCCGCGTCATCACGCGCATGGCGCAGGTGTTGCAGGCCGCGTTGCTCGTCCGCCACAGCACGCCAGAGGTTGCCCGCGCTTTCTGCGCTTCGCGGCTGGCGGGGAACGGCGGTTGGGTCTTCGGAGACTTGCCAGATGGTCTGGCCATCGATGCCCTTGTGGAGCGTGCCTGGCCAAATGTTTGAAGTGGAGAGTTGTGCTTACTGATGTAATGCTATCCCTTTGGATTGGTGGGATATCAGAGAATGCTTGTGAAATCCAGCAGCCACAGGCATGAGCCTATCGGTATGACAGAAAAACACAGCCCCTCCCCATCCACGGATGAGCAGGGGCTGCGATGGTCGTGATTGCTAACTGCGATTTGCGGAACCGGTCGGCACGCGCTCCCATGCCGATGTATTTGCCTGCTGATCTGTTGATGCGCCATTTTGCAGTGTCTTGCCTATATGAGTTTTGTGGTGCATATCTTCCATGGCTTTGCCCAAGATTGCGAGCGTCGGGGCCCACAATCCCACGAAGATGCCGGTGCGCTCCGCCGACGCATAGTTGGGTCGCCACAAGAGGCCGGCAATGCCTTTGGGTTGTCGTTGATTTTGGAGCCACAATACGAGCGAGATCGCGACGGAACTGAGGGAGAGACCATACAGGACGCGCCCCATGATGCGAAACATAGTGGTTTCCTTTCACTGTAACTCAACGATGCCCCGTCTGAGCACCTCCTGAACTTCAGGCAAGTCTCTTGCCAAGCGTATCTCTTCCCCCTCTGATTTCTCTTCGTGCTTAAAGGTTCAGAACTTTTTCGGTCACCATATGTGTGGGCCCTCGCTTGCTCAGAAAAGCAATGAATGCATACGCAAAGTTTTCAAGGTTGAGGTTACTTGGCATCAGGAATGCAGAAAAATAAGGAGAGCACCCAGTCATCCAACCTTCTGACACCCAATGAAAGGATCATCATGTCTGAAACAGTCAGCGATTACCTCTTGCAGCGACTATCTGCCTGGGGCGTGAAGCACATCTTTGGCTACCCAGGCGATGGCATCAATGGCATCCTGGGCGGCCTCGAACGCCATCCCAATCTCTTTGAGTTGGTACAGGTACGCCACGAAGAGATGGCCGCGTTCATGGCTTGCGCGTATGCGAAATTCACTGGCGAGGTCGGTGTCTGTTTGGCAACTTCAGGTCCAGGAGCCATCCATCTGCTCAATGGCCTCTATGACGCGAAGATGGACCACCAACCTGTAGTCGCCATTGTCGGCCAGGCTGCGCGGGCGGCTATTGGCGGCAATTATCAACAGGAAGTCGATTTGCAATCCCTTTTCAAAGATGTGGCTGGTGAGTATGTCTATATGGCCTCTAGTCCGGTACAGATACGACACCTGGTGGACCGCGCCGTGCGGATAGCTCTCTCAGAACGCACTCCGACCTGCATAATCATCCCGAAAGATGTACAGGATCTCGAGGCAGTCCCTACGCCACCCCACCAGCACAATACCATTCATTCCAGCATAGGATACCATAAGCCATCGATCGTGCCGCAACGCGACGACCTGCAGCGGGCAGCCGACATCTTGAACGCTGGCGAGCGAGTGGCCATGTTGATCGGTGCGGGCGCCATGCACGCAGGCTTGGAAGTGCGCCGTGTCGCCGATCTCCTGGGTTGTGGTGTGGCGAAAGCTTTGCTCGGTAAAGCCGCATTGCCCGATGACCTGCCATATGTGACAGGTTGCATCGGCCTCCTGGGCACAAAACCGAGTTCAGATATGATGAATGACTGCGACACTTTATTGATGGTCGGGTCCAGCTTTCCCTATGCCGAGTTTTTGCCCAAAGAAGGTCAGGCGCGCGGGGTGCAGATTGATATCGATGGACGTATGCTGGGAATACGCTATCCGATGGAACTCAATCTCGTGGGCGACAGCAAAGAGACCCTCAATGCGCTGATTCCACTCCTGCACCGCAAGACGAATCGGGCCTGGCGCGCAAAGATTGAGCACAATGTGCACGAATGGGAGAAGATCATCTCTGCTCGTGCGTTGCAGAGTGATCATCCTATCAATCCCCAATTTGTCGCACATGAGCTTTCGGCGCGTCTACCGGATGGCTGCATCGTGTCTGCCGACGCGGGTACCTCGGCCAATTGGTATGGCCGCGATATCAAACTACGTGAAGGGATGATGGCATCGTTATCGGGCGGGCTAGCGACGATGGGCGCGGCGGTCCCCTATGCCATCGCCGGTAAATTTGCCCATCCAGATCGCGTGGCTATCGCCTTCACCGGTGACGGGGCTATGCAAATGAATGGCCTCAATGAACTCATTACGGTCAGCAAATACTGGCAACGCTGGAGCGATCCACGCATCATCTTCATCGTTCTCAACAATCGTGACCTCAACCAGGTCACCTGGGAGATGCGGATCGAAGAAGGCAATCCTCGATTGGTTTCAACTCAATCGCTGCCAGATTTCCACTATGCTCGGGTTGCGGAATCGATAGGCTTCCTCGGGATACGTGTGGAGTCGGCCGATCAGGTAGGGGCGGCTATTGATGCCGCCATACACGCCAAATGTCCCACGGTCCTCGACGTCTTGACTGATCCCGATGTGCCCACCTTACCACCACATATCACGTTGGAACAAGCGAAACACTTCACCTCTGCATTGCTCAAGGGTGATCCCGAAGAAGGAGGCATCATCCGCGAAGCATTCAAAGGCCTCGTCGCAGGAATTTTACCCCATCGGGATTAAAGGATTGCCGTGCGGCGGTGATGGGATGTATGGGGAAGATTCTTTCCGATGACGCGACCGAGCACCTGGTTGGCCGCTTTTCGGGAGTATCTCGTAGTGAATCGGTGCCGAGCGCTTTCGCCTGAAGGCTTCGCGCTGGCTCAGTCGCGTCGTGCGGGCATTCATCAGCGTTAGCTGATCCGGGTTTCAGCATTATCCAGCCTGAGACTGGTGGTTTCACTCATCATTGAGGGGCGAATGGCGTGGATTGGACAATTTTCCCCTTCATAATGGTGGACCATAAAGCTGGCGTCTGACGATTGCTCGCTACGCATGGCATGATAAAATTGCCCGTCTCTGTTCGGCAGATCTATGTACTGGTTACCATTTTCAACCGACGCGGGCGGCGTTTTCCTCAATGGAGATGGCATGTATGACATGACATAACATCAAGCCCTTCAGTTGTTGAAACTCCGCATAGGCCGAAGCCAAAGCGGATTCTTGGTTCAACCATTGGGCTTACCGTGGGAAATCACGCCCCGCTGTCAGCGGCCCCTTTGTCCCCCAGCATTTTCCGATCACCATAGCTGAGGAGGTGACGACGCGATGCCAGAGTTATTATCAGCACGTGCGCAGATGAGCGTGTCGCTGATCTTTCATATCGTTTTTTCAGTGCTGGGAGTAGGTTTGCCTTTGCTATTGTGTATCAGTGAAGGGTTAGCACTGCGTCATCATGATGCTACCTGGATGCGCCTCACTCGCCAATGGACAAAGGCTTTTGGGATCCTCTTTGCCGTTGGCGCAGTGTCAGGGGCGATCGTGGAGTTCGAGATCGCTTTGCTGTGGCCAACCTTCGCCACCCAGATCGGAGCAATTGCTGGATTGCCATTTGCCATGGAAGGGTTCGCTTTTTTTCTGGAAAGTATATTTCTGGGCATCTATCTCTATGGCTGGGATCGCCTCTCGCCGCGAGTACATTGGCTCTGTTCCTTCCCTATCTGGATCAGTGGCGCATTATCCGCATGGTTCATCGTCAGTGCCAATTCGTGGATGAACTCGCCAGTGGGTTTCCGCATAGTGCATGGACAAGTGACCGACATCAATCCATTCGAGGCGATTTTGAACCCAGCTACGCCGTATGAAACAACCCATATGATTCTGGCAAGCTATGTGGCAACGGGGTTTGCGGTGGCTGCCGTCTATGCCGTGGCATTGCTGCGTGGTCACCAGACGGAATATAACCGCAAAGGGTTACTGTTGGGACTCGCCATGGGGGCGATGGCGATTCCGTTTCAGATCTTCAGTGGTGATTTGAGCGCACGGTTTCTAGAGAATTCACAACCCGCGAAATATGCCGCGATGGAGGGGCTATTTCAGACGCAACGCGGTGCCCCGCTCTATATCGGTGGCATCGCTGATCCGCAGACGGGGAAAGTCTATTTCGCTATTCAAATACCGCACGGCGAAAGTTTGATATCCCATTTCGATCTCAATTCACTCAGCCACGGACTGAATGAAATCCCAATGCAAAATCGCCCGAATCCTCTGATCGTCCATGGGACCTTCGATCTGATGGTGGCATCGGGGTTCTTCATCTTATTGGTGAGTGCCCTATTTTGGATCCTTTATTTGCGGCGCAATCACGTTGTGCCGACGCGCGCATGGTTGCTCTGGGGCATCGTGATGGCTGGCCCCCTGGCAATGCTGGCCGTGGAATCTGGCTGGATGGTGACAGAGGTAGGACGTCAACCATGGGTAATCTATGGTTTGCTCCGGGTCAAAGACGCG
>DAIDHM010000058.1 GCA_027459705.1 Ktedonobacteria bacterium
GCTAAAGCACGGGGGATTCTTGGTTCACTCAGTGCCCTTGCCCGTCGCCCTCACGGACGGCGTGTAGCGAGCGTCTGTCCCCAAGCGTTTCTCCATGTTCCAAGACATGGCCGTTTCCCTGTGCCCCGGGGTACGGAAAGAAAGGGTGCTCTGAAGTCCGATCACCCGGTAGGGAGACAATGCTTCGGCTTGCGCCTCTCTTCGCCAGACTTCTTTCCTATACTACTACCATGCTATGGGGAAGTCAAGAGTCACATCCTACGCCGGGCCGGTTTCATCCCCCGCATCAATGACAGGGGCTTTCACGCCCCTTTCATGTAATGTGGGCGTGGGCATTGCGCGCGTTGCTGATCGCGTCCTGTTCCGCTCGTAGATCCCCGACAAAATTGGTAATGCCACATCAAATAACTGTGAATTATATCATTGAAATATTTGAATCACATGTTATATAATGGTCATGATCGAACATATTGTACAAAAACCACCCATTCCTAAACCACTGATGGTTTCGATCTGGCTATTTTGACATAATGGGAGGAGATATGCTGCCCAGCGAGCGTGAAGAGCGATCGATCGCGGTTGTTGTCAAGAAACAACATAAGGGTCTCATGATCATTGGTGGATGCATTCTTACTTTGGCTCTCAGTAGTCTCGCTTTCATCGGGTGGTTCGTCATTAAGATCCTGGCACTGGTGTTCGGTGTCGTGGGGATCGTGGTTTTGGCCATTGGCCTATTCTTTTTTCATACAGTCCTCGGGTTGCAATCTGTGCAACGTACAATTGAACAGAGCGCCGGACTTAAATGGCTGTTCGGTCACCTCAAAACGCTCGGTCAGCAGATCTATTTTCAAATCGTTGGGACGATCGTGGTTGCGATCCTCGGCTCGGTGTGGCTTCTTGTCGCCAAACCTTTTTCGACAGGCTCACAAGGCGGAGGGCACGCCACTATCACCGCCGTTGCTCCTGGCCCCACGCGGATCTGTGCGGTTGCGGACTCGTTTCAACTCATGTGCCCTAGCAATTGGTTTCAGAACCAAATATCTGTGGCTGGCGCGAACCTCCCTACGGGTCTCGCAATCGCCAGTCCAGACAATGATGCCATTGTCGACATCCTTCCCCAATCGCTGAGTTATGCGGGACAGTATCCGAATGAATTTAAGACTGTCCTGCAGGCAGAAGGCGCACAACTGATTCACGAGCAACCTTCTATCTCCACGGCATATGTTGGCACATCACTCTGGAGTGTTGTCAATGGTGATTGTCAACTGAATAATAAAACTTATCAGGTAGAACTCTATGGGCAAGAAACACATAGGGGTTCATTTTTTATCTTTGTCTTTACAACCACTTCCACTGAGGATGCCACCATCAAACAAATGTTATCGACGCTGGTGATTCAGTGAAATGGAGCGCATATGTGAATATTACAATGCTTGACATGGAAACAATCGATGATTTATTGTGGTAATCTCATACTGTCATGATGAGTCGCTCGATCGCGTTCCGCACGAATCGCTTTGTGCGTACAACGTCCACACACGCAGAAAGGGAATGCCATGACCCATCTACCGCCTGAATGGATTGCCTTTGGTTGGACGGATGCCCAGGATATCCTCACTGGGCCGCCCATACCTCCAGGAACTGGCCTGGATCCAACATTGGTAGGCCAAAGAATGCAGGTAACTGGTGATTTTCGCCTCTTTATTCTACAAAATCTTGGTCTTTGGACACCCGATAATATTCCCCTGGAGAACCGCAGAATATTCGATCCGCAGACCGATGAACTCCGCTCGCTGGTTAGCCCAAATTCGCCGACAATTCCCCGCACGCACCGACCGGCCGCGACTCTCGCTGATAGTCAGTTGAGTCCACCGTATCCACAAAACCGGATGTACATTCAAACATTTGTCTATACTCAACTGTTTCAGGATGTTGTCATCACGCCAGCTCCAAATCCATTGCCAGCGGGCTTCAGAAAAATCGGAATTGATTGGATGCGATTAGGGCATAGGGTCGAAATCTTGCAAAGCACACTGGATCAAGAACAGATAATGATTGGGATCCAGGAAGGCGAGATCGTCACGCTGCAGCAACAGGTGAGCAAAGATCAACAGATTATCACTGGCCTGGCGCTGCGAAATAGCGAGCTGCAAACGACACTCACGCAGACGCAGGCAGAGCTTGCACTATGTCGTGATGGCCAAGGAAGCGGAGCGTCAGGGAATGTTCAGTCCGCTGGATCAATCCAGATGACAACCACACATGCGCCGACGACTGGCCTATCCCGCAAGGTACGCACCACCTTGTTCGGTGGGCTTATTGGTATGGTGCTGGTGCTACTGATTCTGGCGATCTTATGCATGGTTGGCTATGTCCATTTTGGTCGGACAGCGCTACATGCTCCGTCCCCGGCAACGTATTATTCCACGAGCTGTATCCCGAACAATACCATCTACAGTCTGCGTTGTCCGGAGAACTGGTCTTTAGTGTCCGTCAATGATATCCTGGTTGAGAATGGTATTCTGCTTTCTTCATTGGATTCGCAGGCATCATTCTTTGTTCTCCCACTCAAGACGCAGTACGCGAGCAATTCGTATGCATCTTTCCTGGTAAATTTTTTGACGGGCTATGGCGCCAGCAATGTCCAAATTACGGATATCGCGAAGAACACGACGATTGATCAACATCCATGGATAACGGACATAGCCGCTTTCATGCTCAATGGATCCGCCTACACCGGAACACTATATGGGCTGAACCTCAACCAACAAACGATATTCATCTTGACGATGACTCCCACAATCGCACGCCAGCTCAATGAAAGTATTTTTGCCAGGATCCTTGAATCATTTTCGTTGATTCTCTAGGATGGTTCTTCCTGGCATCCTTGTTGAACTTTCGCGTTACGCGCTACCCTCAAAGGAGTCGTGGTAGAGAAGGTGAGTGACAACCGGGATACGGCCGAGTACCAGGGTGTGGTATTGTAAGGTGCATGTGGGTGGGGCCTGCGGGTCACATAGCTGCATCACCGTCGGCAGCATACCGACGACGTTGGAGATTGAAAGGTCGTGTTATACCAATCCAAAAGTCGACTGTGGCACTCCCTGGCGGTATTAGGAGATCTCACCCCGGAGGACTTGCATCTGGACCCGGTGGAAGCCGCCGAGAATCAGGAGTTTGTTTGGGAAGATCTCTGTTCCGAATATGACGCTGAAAATCTCTGTCTTGAGTTGGAGCGGTTGAGCGCCGCTGGTCAGGAATATTCGGCGGAATTCTGGTCCTTTGAGCGCGTCTGGCGACGTGACGAATACAATCATTACATCGGCTTTCAGCGGCTCTACGCTCTGCTCTATGGGGAATCCGAAGAATCCGTCACACAGCGCCTGGTTGCGCGCCCGGCGGATTTCACCCCTTTCCACGACTTTTTGACCGATGAATTCAAGCTCTGCTTGATGTTGGCCTATGACGAGTTGTGCACGACGCGCGCCTATGCCCACGACATGCCATTTTACCTGGCATTTCAGCAACCAAAAATTGCGGAATGGATGCACAAAGTGCGCGGGGATGAGGCCCTGCATTATTTGAATGCGCTACGTGTCGCTCAGACTCGGCACCGCGACCGGTTGGGTGAGGCTGAGCCAATCCTCTGGCAAGCGCTTGAACTGGATCTGGCTTCGAAGGAGTATCAAGCCACATTCCTCTTTGACCATCAAGGCCCATCGTATTCGCCAGCGATCTTGCGAGGCTGTGTCGAAACGGTCATAGACCAGATCCACAAGACGCGCTGACCGGAGATTCTTGCCGCCACAAGCGCCGCCACGTGTGGTTTCATCCGTTGCGTGTGCGCCACATTGCCCGGTCTTTTGGCGGCGAATGTCCATTGCACGCCATGAAGGTACATGCTACACTCTTTCGTGAGATCGTGTGCCACCCTGGCGGCAACGGTGCCCCGCAACGTCAGCGCAGTCCCCTACGCGGGAAGGAGATTGGAGTGCAACACGCACTGTGTGGCGCAACGCCTTACCATCTCTCCATCATCATTCCGGCATATAACGAGGCACGTCGCCTCCCACCTACCCTGGAGGCAATCTATACTTATCTGGAAGCGGAGGGGCGGCTTTTTACAACCGAGGTGATCGTCGCCGACGATGGGAGCCGGGATGAAACCGGTGCTCTGGTCGCGCGGACGATGGCGCTTTGGCCACAGTTGCGCGTTCTGCTGCTGCCGCATAGCGGCAAGGGCGCCGCATTGCGCCAGGGCGTGTTGGCCGCACGTGGTGCGGAGATCTTCCTCTGCGACGCGGACCTCTCCATGCCGATCCATGAATTGACTCGCTTTCTTACGCCTCCGTATGCCAATGTTGCCATCGCCATCGGTTCGCGCGAGGTCGCGGGCGCACGGCGCTATGGTGAGCCCTACTCACGCCACATGATGGGCCGCGTCTTCAATCGTGTGGTGCGCTGGCTGGCTGTCAGTGATATTGAAGATACCCAGTGTGGTTTCAAGCGCTTGACGCGGCCGGTTGCGCGCGATCTCTTCACCCACCTGACCACCAATGGCTTCGGTTTCGACGTGCAACTGTTGGCGCTGGCCCGTCTGCGCGGCTATACGATCGCTGAGGTGCCTATTGATTGGTATTACGGGGCGGACAGCCGGGTTCGTCCCATCCGTGATACCATCAGAATGGTGGGCGAGGTCTGGCAGGTGCATCGCCAGCTACGCCAGTGGCGCGGGGCGTCCATGCTCGCCGCCGAACCACGCGCGGCGAACGTATCCCCATCGTGGCCCCAGGAATCGGATGGTACAGCGCCTGTCGCACCAGCCGTTATACATGAGTACCAATATGACATTCTCGACTGAAGATACCATCGCCGCGGTCGCGACACCTCCCGGGGTGGGCGGTGTCGCTATTGTCCGGCTGAGCGGCCCGGATGCGCTGGCGATCGCCAGCGCGATCTTCCACGGCCCTCGCCCTGAACGTCCCTGGGCGCCGCGACCACGGATTCTACATTTTGGCCAATTACGCGATCCTCGCGATGGAACACAGATCGACGAAGGTCTGCTGGTCTGGATGCCCGCGCCGCATAGTTACACGGGCGAAACGGTCGTGGAACTGCATACGCACGGCGCGCCCTTCGTGGTGCGGCGCGTAATGGAGGCGGTGCTGAGCCAGGGCGCGCGCGCCGCGGAGGCGGGCGAGATGACTCTGCGCGCTTTTCTGCACGGGCGGATCGACCTGGCGCAGGCCGAGGCCGTCGCGGATCTGATCGCTGCCACTTCAGACGCGGCGCTACGCCAGGCACTGGGCCACCTCGCGGGCCAACTCTCGGATCAGGTGCGTACGGCGCGACTGGCGGTGCTGCGGGCGCTGACACCGATCGACGCGACGATCGATTTTCCAGAAGAAGAGGTCCCCCCGCCCGATCGCGGCGATCTGCTCACCAGTGTCGATCAGGCTGCCGCGATCATCGCGACCTTGCTAGCCGGGGCCGAACATGGGCGCGTCGTGCGTGAGGGCTGGCGCTGCGCCATCGTTGGGCGGCCCAATGTCGGAAAGTCCAGTTTACTCAACGCGTTGCTGCGGATGGACCGCGCGATCGTGACGCCAATTGCCGGGACGACGCGTGATACGATCGAAGAGGTTGCTCTGCTCGGTGGTGTTGCCTGCCATTTGATTGATACCGCGGGCATCGCACCGACCGACGACACGGTGGAGCGCATCGGGGTCGCCCGCAGTCGCGTGGCACTGGAGAGTGCCGATTGCGCGCTCATCGTGCTAGACCGAGCCGCCGAACTGCGAGCGGAAGATCGCGCGGTGCTGGCGGAGGTCGCCGCACTCCAACACCTGACGGAGGGGCAGATTCCCATGCCGCATGCCCTGCTCATCTTGAACAAGGCGGACCTCGAACAGAGTATTAAGGACGCTGACCTGGCGGCGGCGCTCGCGCTGACTGGTTCGACGCCAGCGAAGGGGCTCGTGCTGGCCGCGCCACCGATCACCCTCGCGGCGGCGACAGGCGCGGGGTTGGCGGATCTGGAGGCGGTGGTAGCACAGGTGGCCCTGGGAGGATCCGACACGGGCTCTGCGCCACTGGTGACACGGGCGCGGCACCGCGACGCGTTGCGACGCGCGGCGGAGGCGCTGGCGCAGACGCGCGCGACGCTCGATGCGGGCATGCCGCTGGATCTGGCGGCTGAAGATCTGCGCGATGCCCTGCACGCTTTGGGAACCATTACCGGCGAGAGTATCACCGAGGATCTGCTGACGAGCATCTTCAGCGAATTTTGCATCGGCAAGTGAGAGGACTAAGATAGTATGTTTACGGGCATTGTCGAAGAGATGGGGATCCTGGTTACGAGCGCCGAAGTCGAGGGTCGGCTTGAGATGACTTTCCAAGCTGGGCTCACATTAGAAGGAACGAAGATCGGCGATAGCATCGCGGTCAACGGCGTCTGTCTGACGGCGATCCGTCTGACGCCCGCGACTTTCACTGTCGAGGTCCAGCCCGAGACGCAGCGTCGCACGAGCCTGGGCGACCTGCAGCCGGGCGACGCGGTGAATCTGGAGCGCCCGCTGGCCGCTGATGGCCGCTTCGGTGGCCATATCGTGCAGGGGCATATCGATGGTACCGGCGTCCTTCGCGCCAAAACACCCGATGGCCCATCGCTGATAGTGACGATTGCTGCGCCCGTGACGCTGATGCCATACATTGTGGGCAAAGGCTTCATCGCTGTTGATGGCACCAGCCTGACGGTAGTCGATGTTGACCGCGTAGCTCATACTTTCACCATCGCGTTGATCACGCACACCCAGGACTGGGTGACGCTACCCCGATTGGAGCCGGGTGCGCGCGTCAATCTGGAGGTGGATATTATCGCGAAATATGTCGAATCACTGGTGGGCCAACGATAGAGATGGGCCGTACTGTGCCTGGTCGCGCGTGACGCCCACCCAAGGATCCCATGCTCATACCCCCTCAAGGTCAACAAAGATACACGATCCGGGGCAGAGAAGGAACGGATGATCTGGTCATGCGTCATGGCCCCATGAGGATGGAACGAACGATTGGTTAAGGCGACCGTGCGATTTTTTGCCTAGCTGAACCTACGACCGAACCAACGCAGCCCGCGATCATGATCGCGGGCTGCGTAGTGTATGGATGCATATTCCATATGATCTTGTATATGGCACTGCCGATGCGATGAACAATTTGATCGCACAGAACAACTGCGAAGAGGAGTGTGACATGAGCAGCATGCATGATCAGACTACGTCGTCTGAAATGGCCGAGGCACCACGAGTTGTGCGCACCGAAATACCTGCCAGGATGGATCGCCTACCCTGGTCCAGCTGGCATTGGATGGTAGTCATCGCGTTAGGCATCACATGGATTCTTGATGGCCTGGAGGTCACGATCGTTGGTACAGTCGGGAGTGTGCTGACTGATAAAGCAACATTGCATCTCACCGATTTCGAGGTCGGCTCCGCTGCGACTGCCTATTTAGTTGGCGCTGTCATCGGCGCACTTTTCTTTGGTCGCTTGACTGATCTACTCGGGCGCAAGAAACTATTTATGATTACTCTCGCGTTGTATCTCATCTCCACTATATTGACTGCATTCTCCTGGAGTATCTGGAGCTTCGCATTCTTTCGTTTGTTAACCGGCGCGGGCATCGGCGGGGAATATTCCGCAATCAACTCCGCCATCGATGAATTAATCCCGGCGCGTGTCCGCGGCTGGACGGATCTGGCGATCAATGGTACCTGGTGGGTCGGTACAGCGGTCGGTTCTTTCGCAACGATCTTCCTGTTGAACCCGCATTTATTGCCAATCAACCTTGGTTGGCGTTTGAGCTTTGGCCTGGGAGCTATTCTCGGATTAGCGATACTGCTTGTACGCCGCCATGTGCCAGAGAGCCCACGCTGGTTAATGATGCATGGACGATTTGATGAAGCTAACCAGGTGGTGGCATCTATCGAAGAGCATGTCAAGCATGCTACAGGCAAAGAAACATTGCCGGAACCTGAAGGCTCGATCTTGATGCGTCCACGAGGTACCGTGGGTTTAGGTGAGGTAGCGCGCACCATGTTCGCGCATTATCCGCGCCGGGCAGTTCTGGGGTTCGCCTTGATGGTAGGCCAGGCATTCCTTTACAACGCCATTTTCTTCACCTACCCGCTTGTGCTGACGAATTTCTACAAGGTACCGAGTAGTAGTGTTGGATTGTATATTATAGCGTTCGCGGTCGGGAACATCCTGGGTCCGTTGGTCCTCGGGCGGCTCTTCGACTCGATCGGCAGACGCCAGATGATCGCCTTCACGTACATATTTTCCGGCGTATTATTAATTGGCACCGGTTACCTCTTTACGATCGGGGTTCTCAACGCCGTAACGCAGACGATCGCCTGGTCAATAATTTTCTTTTTCGCATCGGCAGGCGCCAGTTCGGCATACCTCACGGTCAGCGAAGTCTTCCCACTGGAAACCCGTGCTCTGGCGATCGCATTTTTTTATGCGCTGGGAACGGGCATTGGGGGAACACTGGCGCCATCGATTTTTGGTGCGCTGATTCAGACGCATCAGGCGATCAATGTCTTCTATGGTGATCTTGTAGGTGCCGCTCTGATGATCGGGGCTGGAGTGATCGCGATTTTCTTTGGGGTCGCCGCAGAACGCAAGTCGCTGGAACATGTGGCTTCGCCCTTGTCGATGGCACAAGAAGGCATGGTATCTCAGAATTTTGCGGCAGAGTAAGTGCCTATAAATCCGCTTTGTGAGGAACTGCTGTATGCGTGGGTGCAGGGGATCAGGTGTGTTTCTCGTGCCAGGTGAGGGAGACATGCATGATCTCCTAACAACGTGTCCCCATGTTTGGCTTCCTCCGTGTCCGGAGATTGCGGCTCACTTCAGCCAATGATGATGGAAGAAAATGGCTGCTTTCCTGGCGAGTCAACTGTGGTCTGAAGATCGAATCGTACCCTGAACATGCAAGATGAGACGGTCGTGGTCAGCAATACTGATTTGGGCGGTTGTGGGTGAGTATTGTCGGCATGAAGTTTTCAGACCTCAGGCGCGATCCCCATCAAAGTATTGCGCCGGGGTGATGCAGATGCTGCCTCTCTCCGCCCCTTCGACTGGTGCGGTGCGGTGCGCCCGCACAGCGCCATGGTGCCGCCGACCCGCCATGGCGTCGCGATCGCGACGCCATGGCGGGCATACGTTAGGATGCGCTCTTCTGGGCATTGCGGAAGAGATAGAAGAC
>DAIDHM010000073.1 GCA_027459705.1 Ktedonobacteria bacterium
GACCTTTTCACCATGGTGCCGATGAGTACCTCTGAGGTCTTTGCACAGACCTTACATATCGCGACAGCAAGCGGAGCTACTGTCGCTCAGATGCCCCGAACATTCGATATCGATACCCTCGCCGATCTGCGGCAACTTGCAGACGTACTTGCCAGGGATCCAACCCTGGCTCCCGCTACCTGGCAATGCCTGATGTCCATGTGGCCAGGCGGCCGGATTCCGCCTTCCGGCAGTTCGCCTGGCACCGGACCATCCGGCTTCGATGCCCTGCAGGAGTCGCGCAATGACCTCGTCTGAACACGAACCTACCTCTGAGACGCCACTGACCTTACCAGGGGAATCGGGCTACCCGGCCAAACCACCCAGGATTCCGCTCGCATCAGATGGTAGGCCGTCGCGGCTCGCATCAGCGCGCACTGCGGATGCTGGTAATTCTGCCGGGCAATCGCTGCCCGCTGCCGTTGGGCTGCCCGGTGCCAGGTTTACTAGCATCTTCGCCAGGTTGACTCGATTGTGGAACCTCCCATCTGCGCACAGTATCGTCTTGCTCATACTTGGAATTGTCGGCATACCAATCTGCCAACGCATCCTCACCGAAGGCGATATTACTCATGCCACCTGGGGTGGTCTGGGTCTGACCATTTGCGCGATGACCGGCATCAATCTCATGGGCATCGCGATTATTCGATACAGCAGTGCTGGTACCGGCACAGGATCTCAGGGCGCCCTGTCTCGTTGGCTGGACGTGGGGCTGATCATCGCCATCGGGTTAGCGATGCGCGCGGTCTTCTGGCCGGAGCCTCCGCTTTTCTCGAATGACGCCTATCGCTACGTGTGGGATGGTCGCCTCTTGCTCCACGGCATCAGCCCATATATGCATACAATTGATGATCCAGCCCTCGCTGTACTGCGTGATACGCATATCTGGCCATTCATAGGCTATCGCCAGGATCCGACAATCTATCCACCAGGTGCGGAATATTTCTATGCTGTCATAGGTTGGATCTCACCGATCCTGGCACCAAACCTTCCAGCGATGGCCGCGCTCAAGGTCGGATTGGCTTGCTGTGATGGAATGGTCGCACTCCTCACCATCCTGCTGTTGCGACAAAAAGGACTGGATCCCAGATGGGTCATCCTCTATTGGTGGAGTCCTATCCCTATTCTGGAATTCGCCCTCAACGCGCATATTGATGTCCTCGCTATTGCCTGGACCCTCGGCGCGGTCGCCTTGTATCACCAGTCATTGCGGCTGCAGCGAGCAGACACGCGTTTTGCGCTAGATGGCGGCAGTGGCCTCAATCCACCTGTGCCGGACCTTCCATCTGGCAGGACAAGACCATTCGGCAGATGGCGGATAGTCCGCTCCCAGTCCGCTCCCAGAAACATCAGTCTCCTTCATTGCGGCGTGGGGATCTGTGTAGCGATGGCCGCTTTGACGAAGATCTATCCCCTGCTCTTCATCGTCGCTTTCTTGCGGGCGGCACCGGACCATCCGGTCGATCAGGGGTTATCAGCCAAACGACAATCGGCACCGGACCTTCCGGCTCGTGCCAGCGTTATACCAGGCAAGCGCCTGGTGCGTCATGGGGTCCTCGCTCTGCGGCATACTGTTGTGTTGATTCGCCAGAACTGGCTGCTCTTGAGCAGCTGTGGCAGCGTCATCTTGCTCGCCTATCTCCCATTCCTCAAACTCGGTCTGGGAGGTGGTGGATTCCTGGGTACCTATCTGAAAGAGAGCTACATGGATCAAGGGGCACTGCATTGGATTCTCGCCACAGTGAGCCACGATCTCCACGCTTCAGGAACTGTGCTGATCATCCTGGAATTGCTGTGCATTGGAGTCGGTTGTGGTTTTTTGCTGCTCTATCGCTGGCATCGACTGGCACCGGACCATCCGGCGGCACCGGACCATCCGGTCAATACCAACGCACATGACCTCGCACCTGCATGGCCCGATGCTGCGATTGGCACCGGACCATCCGGATCGAGCCACCCGGACCCTGAAACCAGAAGAATCGGTGCCAATTCGGTGCCAGATGGAAAAACCACTGCTGATCTTTCGCCTGAGGTGAGCATCCTCCTCATATCAGCCATCTGGATGGTCTTTTCGCCACATATCTTCACCTGGTATGTCGCGTTACCCCTCCCCTTGATTGCTGTCCTGCTGGCGGAACAGGCGCAACTGGCACCGGACCATCCGGCGGCACCGGACCATCTGGTCGCACGTGGGTGGCCCAATGCCGCCGGAAGCCGGAAACCAGAAGACGATCGCCAGAATCACCGCCAAACTGGTGTCAATACGCTGTATCTAACACTGGGCATCTGGACATTCGTGCTCTGTGTTCCGTTGACCTATGTGCTCTTCTCGCATGGCGGCATACCCGCGATCTTCCCATTGTTTTTTGTCAGTGCCGCGGTCATCGCGCTCTGGCCCTGGATACGAGCGCAACTGGCGCACGTATGGAGTTGGTTCACTCTCGGCCGGGAGGATCACGAGGCTGGCACTGATCTCCCCACATAGGCACATTTGCTATCCAGCCGCCCTGAAATAGCCATCAGGCGTCGAGCAATAGGAAGCCGGAAGGCGGAAGGCGGAAGGTCCGCTGCCGGTCCGGTGCCAGTCCAGCGCCAGTCTGGTGGCGATCACAACACCTCGATGCGCATAAAGGAGAACACGCGTGAAACCTATCACCATCAGTTCCTTGCCCAAAAGTCAACGGTCGCGTTCCTTACCAATGGGGCGATCATACGAACCGCTGCCCCTGCCGCGTGAACTGTATCTCGAGACGACCAACCGCTGCAATGAGCGCTGTGATCAATGTCCGCGTACGCATTTGCAACGCGAGACAGAGCGTGATCTCTCCCTGGCCGAAGTTATCGCCATCACGGATCAGCTACCCATCCTTGAACGCGTGGTGCTCCATGGACTTGGTGAACCGATGTTGAATCCAGAGTTACCGGCCATTGTCGCGCACTTGCGGAGCAGGGGGGCCTATGTGCTTTTCAATAGTAATGCCACCGCGCTGGGAACGGCGATGGGTCGTGCCCTTATAGCAGCGGACCTCAATGAACTCAGGGTCTCCCTTGATGGCGCAACTTCAGAAACCTACGCGCGCGTCCGTGGCGTCAGCACCAAGACCCTCCCAAAGATCATCAAGAATCTCCGCAATTTCCAGGAACTGCTCGCCGAATCCGGTAAAGCACTCAATCGACCTGCAGCCCCAAAGCTTTCCTTCTGGTTCACCGCCATGCGCGAAAATTTCCACGAGTTGCCATTGCTTGTTGATATCGCTTTACAGACTGGTGTGCGCGAAATCTACGTACAGCGCTTCATCTACTTTGGCGAAGGATTAGCGACGGCAGATCAAACGTTGTATCTGCATGCTCAAGCCGATGAGATGGCCTTGATTGAACAGACCGCTGAACGTTGCGCCGCACATGCTATTGCCTTTCGCGCCACTGGCGCCGCGACGCCGGACGACTACCTGGGCAAGACCGAAGCGGCATTGGAGAAGCGGCCCTGGTCGCCTTGCCGCCGTCCTTACTCGCTGGCATACATCACCGCTTTGGGGAATGTGTTCTCCTGCTGCTTCGCTCCTTTCCATCCAGGGCCAGCCGCGACACGTGTCCTGGGGAATGTTTTCGAACAGCCGCTGGCTGAAATTTGGAATGGCCAGCGCTACCAGGCGTTCCGCGCCGCCTTCGAGAGTGATCAGCCCTGGGACCAATGCCAGGGCTGCGGCAAGAATTGGAGCCTCTGATGTCCGAACATCTCGACCGGATGGTCCAGAACAGCCATTCGGATACATTGAAAGACGGTCAGACTGATGGTGATGCGCCAATTGCAATAAGCCCACCACTGGCCAAAGAACAGCATGAGATCCGCAAGGGATGGTTCCCGTTACGATCTGGAACCAGCGAGCATGCATCTGGTACCCCTGCCTGGCAACTTGCAATAGCACGTTGGGAAATGGTGTATGGTTCCTCAGTCGTCGCTGGTTTCCTCGCGGCGTTGGCCGCGACCGTGGTCATGGGAATCTTGCGACTCGCCTGGGGAGTGCCTAGCCTGCCAGAACTCGTCGGCGAACGCGTCTTGCCGCTGCTCCCAGTCGATCTGTTCGTCAGAATGCTCGTCTTCTTTGCGCCAGATTCAAAGACCTCGCCACTTGGTTTGGCGTTGCTCGGTCAGTTGATCCTTGGTACCGCACTCGGACCAGTCGCTGTCAAGCTACGTCAGTTGATAGCGATCAGGATGCCTCAGGCCCAGGGAATGGCAACGTCGCCTATGCAAGCAGTGTCCAGGTATCAGACCCTCGGCACCCTTCTCGCCGTGGGTAGCATCGCGCTTGGGGAGTTATTCCTCACCGTCATACTGTTCTGGCCAGTCCTGGGCGAAAGTCTTCTGGGCAATCCAGTAGACCAGGCACGCGCTATCACGATCGCCGCATGCAGTGTGACCTTCTTCACGTATGCCCTCGTGTTATGGATCGCTGGCCAATGGTTGGGGTCCTTTCATACCTGGCAACGGACAGACATCCTCCCGACTGACCTGCGTGGTGACATTCCTGAGCAATTACCAACAGCAGTGCGGGCAAGCGACAACTGGCACCGGACCATCCGGCCGATTATTGAGCATTCTGCGAACAATTCGCCCGCTGAGTCGCCCGGGACCGGTGTCGCGGGGGTCAGCGGCGCAGGACTTTCCGGTCGCCGCGCGTTCATCAAGAGCGGCGTCACCGTCCTCGCGGTTGCCAGTGGCACATTCGCGTTGCAACAGGTCATCACGGATGTTTTGCGGCGCTCGAATCTGGCCTATGAAGGGATGATCACACCGCTCAATGGCATCTCCGCCATCACACCGATCAACGAATTCTACGTGGTCAGCAAGAATGTACTTGATCCATCCGTGATCGCCTCCCATTGGCAACTTGAATTACGAGGGCTCATTGCCGAGGAACATACCTGGACGTATGCCGAAATTCAGCGCTTACCCAGCGAGACGCGCGCCATCACGATCCAGTGCATCTCCAACCAGGTTGGAGCAGGCTTGATGAGCACGGGCATATGGCAGGGTGTTGAGCTCGCGACATTGCTCGCGCAACAAGGAGGGGTTCGCGAGAATGCGTCACACGTCGTCTTTACGAGTGTCGACGGCTATGTCTCTAGCCTCCCATTGGCGGATCTCCTCGCAGCAAAGGCGTTGTTAGCCTGGAAGGTCAATGGGGTAGCCTTGCCCCCTGCACATGGATTTCCTCTGCGCGTGATAGTTCCTGGTCGCTATGGCGAACAGAGTCCGAAATGGCTGACCCGTATCGAGTTGGTCGATCATCCGGTGAAAGGGTTTTATCAGAGTCAAGGGTGGAGCGATGCTCCCGTCCCAACCACCAGTCGCTTTGATGCTCCCGGAACATTTGGCGAGGCCAATTCCCACATCCCTCTGGCTCCGGTGACCGTGATGGGTATTGCCTATGCGGGTACGCGCGGCATTCAAAAGGTTGAAGTGAGCACCGACAATGGCCTGACGTGGAACATGGCAACGCTCACCCCGCCGCTCTCCGATCAATCCTGGGTTATCTGGCAATGGGTATGGCGTCCACCGCAGGTCGGCACGTTCCAATTGGTCGTGCGGGCGGTAGATGGCACCGGTGCGCCACAGATTGTGGATGAGCGAAGTACGGTCCCTGATGGCGCTACGGGACTCCAACACATTACAGTGCAGGTAGGTTGATGGTCACACAGCCTTGTCGCGATCACACGGACGATTTTACCGCTGTTGTGGAGGCGTTACACGAATTCACGCGGCGCACCCACATCCCAGTCACTTCGCTCAGTGGTTGGGATATTGAAAATGAGGCCATCGCACCACCTGCCAGGCTGCTGCGACAACTCAACAACGTACGGATGCGTCCAACACGCTACACGTATAGCCGTGACTTTGCCGAGGCACGCACACGGGCTGCCGCGCTCTTCGGCCAGAATATGCGTCTGGTCGCCAATGCGCCATCGGGGGCTGGGTGGCCAAGCACCAGTGCTCGCACCAGACAGGTGCCACCGGATGGTCCGGTGCCACTGGATGGTCCGGTGCCGCTCAGCGCAAGTGAGATCGCTCTATTGCCCAATAGTTCTCAGGCAATCTTCCTCGCGCTCTCCGCGCTTCGTTCCAGAGCGATCAAGGACCTCCACGCGGTCATCGTGTCACCGATGTACTTTGGAGCACTGGCAAGTTGCCGCCATCTTGGTTACTCCATCACTTCGGTGCCGAGCCGTGATTACCTGACTGGCGCACTCGATATTCCCGCCATCGTCGCGACCATCAACACGATCATGGCACAAGGCCACATGTGCGTGGTCATGCTGACGAATCCCGCTTATTCCATAGGGGTCGAATACACCCAGCGACAGCTCCGGGCGCTCTTCGATGCCATACCACCAGGTACGCCAATCCTTTTGGATGAAACACGACTTGGTATGCACTGGCATTCTGATGACCCATGGTACGCGATGGATTATCCAGAGTCGGTGATCATCGTGCGATCTCCGAGCAAGATATTTTTTCTCAATGGGGCGAAGATCAGCTTTGTGATCGCACATGCCGCGATCATCCGCGAGATGGAACGTCAGAATGAAGCTCTGTTGGGTTCTGTTCCAGGCAACACTGAAGAGATCGCTCTGGCCTATCTTGACACATGGCAGCGCTGGTGGGATGAAGTGGCTACAGGCCACAACAGTCCAACCAGCGGCACAAGGCCTTCTGGCGTCACCGGACCACTGCGGCGTTGGAAGCGCCATGTCGTAGCTATCATGCGGCGCCGCTTTGCTGATCTCCAAACATTGCTTGCTCCATATGGCGGACAGTTTTCACCGAGCAATTCTGGACCCTACGCGCTGGTAGGGTTTCCGGTGGCACCGGACCGGCACCGGG
>DAIDHM010000078.1 GCA_027459705.1 Ktedonobacteria bacterium
CGCACCAGACCGTTGCGCGACAACGGCTCGATTTTCACCACAAGACGGCCAATGCGCTTGTCCAAGCCAACGATGTGATCTGTCTCGAAGATCTTCAGGTCCGCCACATGGTCCGAAACCATCACCTCGCCCGCGTCATCATTGATGCCGGGTGGGCGCAATTTCGTACCATCCTTTCCGTCAAGGCAGTATGGGCCGGGCGGGAAGTCCTGGCGGTCCCTCCGCAGTACACCAGTCAGGATTGTAGTGGTTGTGGTACAGTGGTCCAGAAAAGCCTGAGTGTGCGGACGCATGTCTGTCCACACTGTGGGCTGGTGCTGGATCGTGACCACAATGCGGCGATCAACATCAAACGGGCCGGACTGGCCCTTCGGGGAGCCCCTGCATCAGCGGGGACAGTGAACCGAGAATCCCCCGTGCTTTCGCCGGGGGAGGGTCAAGATTGACCTAAGCTATCCCTCGCATGGTTGCGTGATTGTGGGCAGCCCTGTAGAGATTCAATGCGGGATAGCCTCAGAGAGGGAAAGTCATCATGCAACGACTGCGCATTCGCAGTGCCTCGGCCTGGACCATGCTGTTTTTTGGAATTATCGCGCTTATCCTGGGAGCCGCGGGGATTGTCCATCCCCAGATTATGCTGCAGTTGCTTGGGTTTCCAGACCCTGCTGTACGCCCTACCACCGACTTTACGCTCACTTTCATCCAGGTTTCGGCCATGGCCTCATTTAACATCGGCGTCTATTATATTTTAGGCGCATTCGCTAATCTCAAGCAGTTCTTCCTCTGGACTGTCCCCTTCCGTGGCGTCACCTTTACGGTCTTTACGACCCTGGTCGTCACCGGTCATGCGCCTGTGAAATTCCTGGGGATCCCCATCTGGGAATTAACCGGGGCAATCTGCACTGGGCTGGCGCTCTTATATGAGCGCAACAAAGCACGGGTAGCTGCTCAGCGCGAACCAGCCACAACGACCGCATAAATCTGATCCATCCCCAGTAATGAGTTAGCCCGCAGATGCATTGTTGATCGCCAGGCACCCCCGTACCGCTCACCTTTTGCTGTAGGCGGCGGAACGGCACAGGAGCCTGGTTTGCGCATGTATGAGAATATGTGATAGTCCCGACCCTAAGGGGAGTGCGAAAGCGCGAAGGCACAGCGGTCGCGAAGTCGCAAGCCTTGCTCGCTGAATTTTCACAGAGTCATGCTCTTGAATGCCGTAACTGTAGTGTGGATCACTAGATCTTCCGTTAGAACCATGGTACGATCTGTTGTAGCATAAGTGCGGACCAGTTGCGGTGGCCTGGTGAAACCCATGTACGAGGAGGATGTGGCGTGGCGATCATGTATCCCCCTAAGCAGCCACGAAAAAATTCGTCTGAGGCGGAGAAGAAGGTCTATAAAGCACTCCAATCGCTCAGTAATGCTTACTACGTTGTGCACAGCGTGCAGTGGAAACTGGCGCGAGCAACGAACGGCCAGGAAAATGGCGAGTGTGATTTCCTCATCTTGCATCCCCAACGGGGAATCCTGGCAATCGAAGTGAAGGGGGGCGACCCGAAAAACCCCCACACACGACAGAATCTTGCTGACGCGGACCACCGACAAGCTCCCAATTTCATCAAGGCATTGCAGGATTATCTGGAAGTGAAGGGGAAAAACGATCTGCTCGCGTTGCCGCGGGGCTATGGTATATGGGCGCCGGATGGTGATTTTGTTCCCTATAGTGGCGCAACCTATGTCGACCACGTCCTGATGGCGTCTGATTTGGCGGAACCGGCCGAGGCGATCGATCGACTCTATAATCTCCTCGCTCATTCTGAGCCGTTGGTGTGGCCCGCGTCAGATGACGACATCGCATGGCTTTTTCGGCAGAGCGCGAATCTCATTCATCCCTTGCTACGCGACCGATTGGCGCGCAATGCTCAGCGACAAATTGCGCAGTTCAGCCAGGAACAGGAACAGCATATCGACCTTCTCCAGCGGGAGCGCATCGTCGCTATCGAGGGAAGCGCTGGAACGGGCAAGACTATTCTGGCTTTCCAACTGGCGGCATTGCTCAGTGAACAACGCCAGCGTGTCCTTTTCCTCACGTTCAGTGAAGTGCAGCAACAATGGTTGCGCGGCGATGATGGCCCGAAGCGACGCAAATCGCCGTTTGACATCTTGTGCTTAAAAGATTGCGTCCGGATGCTGTTCCAGGTGGCAGGCTTGAATCCTCACGAGGTACCCCTCGATGATATCAACACGGCGCGTCCGCAATTACGCCTTCTCAGCAAGATGCGCTTCGCGCTCAATGCTTTGGAAGAGCAACAGCGCAGTGGACGTGTGCGCTATGACGTGATCATCATCGACGAAGCGCAGGACTTTCTGGATGAAGTCATCGTCCTGGTGCATGATCGGATGTGGAAAGGCGCCTTGCAGGGGAGTGGACATTTCTTCTACTTTTATGATCCCCAGCAGCGCACGGACCTCCCGGGCCCCTTGCGGCCCGTCTTGAGCCAGAACGCCCTCACGATCAACCTGCGGCGCAATTATCGCAATACCCATGAGATCTATGCGTTGATGCGCATCTTCAATCCCACGCTTGAGGAACAGCGATTGCCATCCAGTCTTGATGGAGACCAACCTCATGCGATTGCGGTCTGGTATTTCTCGCCGACCAGGGTGTTTTCGCAAGTCTCTCCCCCTGAAGCGGAGAAGCTCGCGCTGCGTGAAGTGCTCCGGAGGCTTTTCAGCGAAGGAGTGGCGCCCAATAAAGTGTTGGTCGTCACCTGTCGGGGCAGAACTCGCAGTTACTGGTTGCAACCTGCTCATCAGCAAATCGCGGGCCGGCGCCTGCGACCGATCAATCACCACCCTCGCACTGCCGACGACGTCAACCTCTCCACCGTCCGATCGGTAAAAGGGATTGAAAGCGATACCGTTATTTTGACCGAGGTGGATGGTGTGACCGGTACCCCACGCCAGATCCAACTGCTCTTCACCGCCATTTCGCGCGCCAGACAGAACCTGATTATCCTGGATGATGCGGAGCATTTCCTGAGCCTCGCCAAACAAGCCCCCGTCTGGCTCGTCAATGAAGTGACCGATGGCGAGTTAATCCCCGGCCCTGATGCGGTCTGACAGCACGACCAGGATGGTCAAAAGGTCCGCTCTGGAAGTCCCCTTGATGGCTGATGGCCTTGGTGGGTTCTGGGAACACGTGCTATAATGCCAGATGTTAGCAGTCATTCCCCGTGCGCGAATGCGCGCGTAATCCTTCGCCCACGGAGGCACCGTCTTGAACATTGGCCTCGGTTATTTCTATGCGGCTCTCTTCTTCATCGTTGGGTTAGCTTTCGTAGTGGCCGCGACGACTGCCGCAGGAGTGCTCAACGCCTTACTGCTGAAACGGAAGAAAGCCCCATCAAAGCTCGACACCTATGAGTCTGGCGAGGTAGCAATGGGGAGCGCGTGGGTGCAATATCCGCTCGCGTTCTATATCTTTGCTTTGTTGTTTGTCGCCTTTGATGTGGATATCGTCTTCATTGTGACCTGGGCGGTCATCTTCCAGAATCTTGGCTGGTTTGGCTTCGTCGAGATCACATTCTTTATCGCGATCCTGGCATTAGGTCTGGCCTATGCCTGGCGAAAAGGAGTCATCAAGTGGATCTGACGCGGAATCTCAGCCCATTGCCGCCCGCACCAATCGCGCCGGCTGTGACACCACCAGCGGTGCTGAGCAATATGCCAGCGCTGGAAGCGGCGATCGGTCAGTCAATCCCGGTACGTCTCGTCGCTGGCAATGTGCCCTCGCTCGATATCGCTCCAGCGCACCTCGTTGCCGCTAGTATGTTTCTGCGCGATCAGTTGGGTTTCTCACTCCTCAGTTGTGTTTCTGGGGCGGATATGGGTGACCATCTGCAGGTGGTGTACCATGTGCGCAATCTGGAGACGAACTGGTTGCTACAACTCAGCGTCGCCGTGCCGACTGCGACGAACGAGGTAGAGAGTGTGATGGGTGTCTGGCCAACCGCCAACTGGTTGGAGCGCGAAACTTATGATATGTATGGCATCATCTTCACCGGCCACCCAGATTTACGACGGATTTTGCTCGATGATGAATTCGAAGGTTTCCCACTCCTGAAGAGTTTTCGTCCCACGCCCCTCACTCGCCATGATCCCGCCACGACCCAGGTGAGTCCACAGCAGGCGGTTGCGGGCGCGCAACAGCGAGGCCTTGGTCCTCAGCGCGCGATTCCCAACATCCTGAGTCAGGGAGAATCCGAGCGACTCCATCCGGGTACGCCGACGTTCGGCAGCACGCAGTTCCATGGGCGCGAGTTCCCACCTCAAACGTGGAAGCACTTGCAGGGCCCCCCTCCGGCGGAAAACGAGCAGAAGCCGCGCTAAATCAGCGCGTGAGAAGCGAGAAAAACCATGGCTACGCAGTTCCAAAATTCGACGAGTGAGAACCCTGAGGGACTCAAGACTGAGGAGATGATCCTCAACATGGGGCCGCAGCACCCCTCAACCCATGGGGTCTTACGCCTCGTGTTGTCGCTCGATGGCGAGACCGTGACGCACTGCACACCGGTGATCGGCTACCTCCACCGCGGCATCGAGAAGATTCTGGAGAATCGTCCCTACATGGGTGGGATCCGCTACATGGATAATGCGGATTACCTCTCCCCTATGTTGAATGAGACGGCCTATGCGGGCGCTGTTGAACAATTGATGGGTATTGAGCCGCCACGCCGCGCGCAATATATCCGATTGATCACCAACGAGATGCAACGTATTGCCAGCCATCTGGTTGCGGTCGGCACGTATATGCTAGATCTCGGTGCCTTCACGCCCATTCTCTATGCCTTCCGGGACCGTGAAGGTCTGTTGGAGATGTTCGAGGAGATTGGTGGTAGCCGCTTCAATGTCAATTACATGCGCGTCGGCGGCGTGTTGCATGATATTCCGGTCGGGTGGTTACAGCGCCTGGAGACCTGGCTGGATAATTTCGACAAGTCCTGGCAAGAGTTGAATACCCTTATTACCGGTAATGAGATCTTTATGAAGCGCACCCAGGGAGTCGGCTATATCGATCCCGAACAGGCGATCGCGTATGGCATGACCGGCCCGATCGCGCGGGCGTCGGGCGTGCGCTACGATCTGCGCGTCAACAAGCCGTATGGAGCCTATCACGACATCAAAACTGAGATGGTGGTCCGCGAGGATGGCGATGCTTTTGGCCGCTATATGGTGCGTCTCTATGAGATGCGCGAGAGCGTACGCCTGATCCGCACGGCAATGGCGCAACTCCCTGGTGGCCCGATCTGCACGCGCACGCCGATTGCGTTGCGACCACCCCGCGGCGAGACGTATTTCGCGGTGGAGAGCAGCAAAGGTGAACTGGGGATCTATCTGATCAGCGATGGTTCCGAATATCCCTGGCGCGCGAAGATTCGTGGGCCATCCTTCGTGAACTTACAGATTGTTCCTGAGTTGATGCGTGGCCACAAGATGGGTGATGTCGTCGCTATCCTGGGCAGCATCGATCTCGTGCTCGGCGAAGTCGATCGTTAAGAAGAGGTGGGGTTGTGAATATCGGCTTCGAGATTGTCCATTTTGTGGTCAATCTGCTGTTCTTTATCCTGTTGATCTCAACAAACGCTGTCATCATGGTCTATGCAGAACGCAAGGTGATGGCCTACATGCAGGACCGCATTGGTCCCAAGCATTATGGTCCTTTCGGCCTTTTGCAATCAACCTATGATGTCATGAAACTCCTGCTCAAAGAGATCGTGCGGTCGCGTGATACCGATAATTCGGTTTTCATCGTGGCGCCCATGATCTTCTTTGCGCCGGTGTTGACGGCGTTTGTGATGCTGCCATTCTCCCCGTTCGTGACGCAGAGCGCCCTGGCCACAGGGTTGATTCTGTATGTCGCACTCAGTTCGCTGGATGTCATCGGCGTTTTCATGGCCGGCTGGGGTTCGAACAACAAGTATGCGCTGATCGGCGGCCTCCGCTCGACGGCGCAGATGATCTCGTATGAGCTACCCCTGTTGCTGGCGCTGATGGGTCCGGTCATGTTGACGAGTTTCGTCAGCCACGGTGGCGTCGGCTCTATCTCCTTCACGGACATCACGCACGCACAGCTCGCGCCGTCCTGGCGCTGGTTCGTGTTGCTGCAGCCGCTGGGTCTTATGATCTACTACATCTGCGGCCTGGCAGAGACGAACCGCGCGCCATTCGACCTGCCAGAGGCGGAGTCCGAACTGGTCGCCGGTTACCTGACGGAATATAGTGGCATGCGCTGGGCGATGTTCTTCCTGGGTGAGTATGGCAACATGCTGATCGTCTCGGCGGTCGCGACGGTGCTCTTCCTGGGCGGTTGGTCTGGTCCAGGGGCGGATCTCGCCTTCTGGCACCGGACGGTGACGGCGAATCCGGGAGGCATCTTCTCGGTAGCCGATATCATTTTCAACGTCATCGCGCTGTTCTGGTTCCTGGTGAAGGTCTACATCCTGCAATTCATCTTCATCTGGGTCCGCTCGACACTACCCCGTCTGCGCGCCGATCAGTTGATGCAGTTTGCCTGGCTGATCCTGATCCCGTTCACGCTCGCAAACATCCTGATCACTGCCGCGCTATTGCTCGCCGTGCCACAGCCCTATACGTTGTGGGTGACGGGTATCGTCAACTTCGTGCTGCTCGCCTTCTTCATCGGCTTCATCAGCCGCGCCATTGGCGCCTCGCCCAAAGGTGAGCTGCCGCCGTGGGTGAAGATGCGCCAGCAAAACCTGGCGCGCCAGGCCGCCATAAGCGCGGTTGCGACTCCGCGCCTGGCCAAGCCGGAGAGTGAGCCAGAGATGGCGCGGCGCTGAACGATTCAACACACCTGGCATTAAGCGCGAGAGCGGCTGACCGGATAATGGTCAGTCGCTCTCACTGTTTGTGATGCGATAATCATTGGACAAGTAAAATTGGGCAAAGGGGTACACTTGTCTCCCCATGCGAAGCGCGCGGTGAGTGTTATACGGGCAAGGTCGGCGACATCCAATCGATTTCCAGTTATTTCCGGTATTATTTCGCTTTTCTGGCGGCGATTATTGGACGGGCAATTGTTTCGCACTTGTCGAATAGTTAGGTGATGCCGTATATTTAATCTATGCATAACAATGACGCTGAGCGCTTTCGGAGCGCTTATTGGGAGATCGTCCATAATCTGGATCTCTTGCGGCTCCGGGTCTGGGAAGAACGCGGCATCACCCTTCCCCAACTGCGCATCCTCTTCATCCTCCGCGCCCAACCAGGTATGACTACCAACGCTCTGGCCAGCCAACTTGGCTTGTCCGCGGCGACGGTCAGCGGCCTGATGGAGAAACTGGTCAAATCCGGCCTGGTCGAACGCCGCCAGGATCCGGAGGATCGACGACTCATCCCGTTGCACCTGACTGACGCGGGGTGGGAGATTGTTGGGGAGATCTCGCAGGGGAATCGATCCTATCTCGGGGCCCTCGCCGAGGATCTGGGGGACGATCTGCCTGCTGTCATTGCCAGCTTGGAGCGCATTGTCGCCATCTTGCGGTCGCGGCCAGCGTTGATGCTCGCCGCGCGGGATGAGGTAAATCGTTGAACGTTCGCACACAGTTAGGGCGCACCTTCGCGTCCCTCGGAATTTATAACTATCGCATCTTCTGGACTGGTCAGTTGATATCACAGAGTGGCACCTGGATGCAGACAACGGCGCAGGCATGGCTCGTCCTGAAATTGACGAACTCGCCAGTGGCGCTGGGCACCGTGGCACTCCTCCAATTCTTACCCATTACGGTCTTCTCGCTCTTCGGTGGTGTCTTTGCTGACCGTTTGCCAAAGCGAACCATGCTCCTTGGCACGCAGACCGCGGCGACGATCCAGGCGGGGATACTGGCGGCCTTGGTGATGACGAATACCGTCAAGATCTGGGAAGTTTACATTCTGGCATTATTTCTGGGCTTCATCAATGCATTTGATAATCCCACGCGCCAGGCATTTGTCAGTGAGTTGGTCGATCGCGACCGATTGGCGAATGCCATCGCCTTAAATAGTACGCTCTTCAATGCCGCGCGAGTCATTGGGCCAGCGTTAGGGGGCATTATTATCACGGCGATCGGCATCGGACCAGCCTTTCTGTTCAACGCGATCAGCTTCTTGCCGGTGATAGTTGGCCTGTTCTACCTGCGATCGAGGGATTTGTATCTCGCCGAGCGGCCACACCAGGGCAATGTCTTCCGTCAGGTGGGTGAGGGGTTGAATTACGCCTACCGGACCCCGAAGGTCTTCCTGATCATGCTGACGATGGCGATCATCGGCACCTTTGGCTATAACTACACGACGGTCTTGCCGCTCCTGGCGAAATATGTGCTCAATGCTGGGGCGACCGGTCTGGGATTGTTGAGCTCGGCGGTCGGTGTCGGTTCCCTGCTCGCGGCCCTGGGATTCGCGACCGTGAAGCGGCCATCCCTGGTGCTTTTGCTGGGGTCTGGGCTGACGTTCTCGGCATTTCTCCTCCTTGTTGGGGTCTCGACGCATCTGCCAACGACGTTGCTGTTGCTGGGTATGATGGGAGTAACGGGGATTATCTATACCGCCAGCGCTAACACCAGTCTGCAACTGGGAACGCCCGGCGAGTTGCGTGGGCGCGTGATGAGCCTCTACTTCCTGCTCTTCGCTGGGACGACCCCAATTGGCGGCTTCCTGGTGGGGGTCTTGAGCGCGCGTTTCGGCATCCAAATCACCGTGATCGTATTTGGCATGGTCTGCATACTGGGCATCATCTCCGCGAGCATCTATGCCCAACGGCATCACTTAATTGGATGGCCGCGCCGGGTTGTCACCGAACAGGTGGTGCACTGAAAGTCTTCTTTCCATGCATATGTCATGATAAGTAGCGAGCAGACGCCATTGTTGCCTGTTGCCAGTCTTGTCAGAGAGTGGTACACTGAAAAGGAGAGGGACGTCTGCTCGTTGTGGTTGGGCGCAAACCTGTGCTTAACGGAAACCTGGCACGACCAGTGCCAGTATCTCCGCGCCAATGGACACCGCGCGGCAGATCAGCCAGATAATATTCTGGCGAGAAGGGAGCATGCCTGTGTCTAACTGCCCCCATTGTGGTCGGTCAAATGAAGCGACGACCGCATTCTGCCGATTCTGTGGTGCATCCATGCGCATGTTGACGAGTGAAGACGATCAGATGCCTGCCTGGCTACAGGCCTTGCAACAACAGCAGATGGGTCAGCCGTCGGCCGGTTCTCCGCCAGGTCAGGGCCCCACACCAACAGGGTGGAATGGGCCGCAACAAAATGGCTGGAGTGGCGCGCCTGCGTCCGCTCCCGGTGGCTGGGGTGGCGCGCCTGCGCCGACGCCCGGTGGTTGGGGTGGGGCGCCTGGTGGTTGGGGTGGAACACCCGTACAGAATAATGATCAGGGATGGCCCGCTGCTCAGCCCGGCACCCCTGGGTGGGGTGGACAGCCGCCCCCGGCGCTCTTTGATGAATCAGCTTTCCCTCCCTGGTTACAGCAAGGTCAGGCGCAGATGCAATGGAACCAGGCCCAGGATGCCGCCGGTCAATATGCCGCTCCCAATGGCTCCGCTTGGAGCCCTCAACCGAGCATGGCACCGCAATATGGCGCGCCAATGTATGGGGGTGGGAACCAAGCCATGTCCGCCCCAGTGAGTCCGCGAGGGCATGAGCTGCTTGAGGACGATGTTTTGCCTGCCTGGTTGAGCACGCAGAGCCAGGGAGCCGGCACTCCACCGGCTTTCGGGCAGATGCCTGGCGGATGGGGACCATCGCCAGCGCCATGGGAACCCGCTTTATCACCCGTCGGCGCGCCATATGGCGCCTTTCAAAGTTCGGTTCCCAATAACGAGTTGATGTCAGCAAGTGAATTGGTCGACGAGGCCTCATTGCCAGAATGGTTGCGTAGCTTGCCAGATACGCCACGCCAGCCGGCTCCCCCTTCCACGCCTCAAGGCGGCGGCTATGGCACGTATAGCCAGCAGCCAATGGCGCCGCCATCCGCACCCTCAGGGTGGGGAGCATTTGAGAATGGATCCCCGTCGGCAATGGGGTTACCACCCCAAACACCGAGTAGCTGGATGTCTCCCGCGGATGTCGCACAACCAGCGCCGTTGGGATGGGGACAGCCGCGGGCGGACCAGCCACCAGCTACGCCAGCGTGGGGACCTCCCGTCGCCCCGGCCTGGAATCAACCCGGAGCGCCACCCAACAATGAAGGTATGATTTCCGCGTCAGAATTGATTGATCCGGAAGTGTTGCATCAATTACAGCATCGTGTGCATGCTTCTGGTAATGGCGGCCAACCCGCGCCGATGTGGAACCAACCTATGCCCGCATCACCATCCCCTGGTTGGGGCCCGGCCGATCAAGCGATGGTGGCGTCGTTTGGTGATCCCAGTGCGCTCCCCGCATGGGTCGTGCAGGGTCAGTATGGAGTTCCTGCCACGCAACAGTCCTATGACCAGGCAGGGCAAGCGGGTTTTGGCGGCTATGGCGATTATGGTCAGCCCGCGTCGAGCGGTTTCCCTCAGGCACATGGATCCGCTTATGGCGCTTATGGACAGGGTGGATTTGACCCCGCTGGTTATGGCGCGGTCGGCGTGCAGCCTGGGTATGATCAGCAAATGGGCTACGATCAGCAAGCTGGCTACGGGCAACAGGCGGGCTACGGACAACAGCCTGGGTATGATCAGCAGGCGGGCTACGGGCAGCAGCCTGGTTACGGGCAACAGGCGAGCTACGGGCAACAGGCGA
>DAIDHM010000139.1 GCA_027459705.1 Ktedonobacteria bacterium
GCCAGGGTAGCGTGGCTCGTTGCTCCCACGGCCGCTCTCGCCGGGGTAGCGCAGCTCGTTGCCCATGCGCCCGCTCTCGCCAGGGTAGCGTGGCTCGTTGCTCCCACGGCCGCTCTCGCCGGGGTAGCGCGGCTCGTTGCCCATGCGCCCACTCTCGCCGGGGTAGCGCGGCTCGTTGTTCCCACGGCCACTCTCGCCGGGGTAGCGCGGCTCATTGTTCCCACGGCCGTTTTCTGGAATATACCGTCCAGATTCGGAGGGATAGCGCGGACTTTCAGAAATTTGTCTGCTGGGTGGTCCATCGTTCGGCCCACGGGTCGCCTCAAAGACCTGCGCACGTTGTTCGCACCAAATGACATCTTTGGCATGCTGGGCATACATTTCTTCGAGAAACACCTTGGTCTCTTCATCAATTTTGCGTTGCGTTAACATGGTCGAGATATGATCCATGATCAATTTTTGATGGTGCCCGAATGTGCGCAATCGATCGGGAAAATATTCTAGCGAGAGGACATACGACGCGAAATCAGAGATATGCCGACTGGGGGATCCGCCTAATGCTTCGATACGGGTGCGTAATCCAACACAAGCCCAGACTTCATTGCCGCCAATACGTTGCAGATTATCACGTTCGTTGGGATCAGTTGCCATTGCCGTAAGCCCAATAACCGCTCCGACAGCCGCTCTTTCTTCTTCGAGCATCTCATTCAGAGTTTGTATGATCGGTGTTTTTGCTGTTCGTTCCATGTTACTCTCTCTCGATGTGGGTGAAATGAATAGGGGCGTGAGGGATGTGGTCAGTCGTGTCAATTCGCACCAACTCTATCATTCCACATTTTGTGCCTGGGCGCAAGTGACTGGGCCGTGCGGGTCTCTCTTGTGCTTTATGTTATCCTAAACAAGACGCCTCGCACAGCGAGACGCGCGATGCCGGGCCAGCATGTGCCAGACCATGAGGATGAAATGCGCATAGCGATCAATGGAGATGCTCTCGCGGACCCCCAGACAGGCACAGGACGCTATGTGACCCAATTGATTACCGCACTGGGTCAGATTGACGGTGTCAACGAATATCGTATCCTCCATTATCGACCGGTACTCGCCTATCCTCAAGCCCCTTCGTCCTTTCATTTCGAGCAGATCCCGGTTGCCGCACCCAGCGATCGCATCCGTAAAGTACGCTGGGAACAGCGAACATTCCCGGAGATCGCTCGCAAACAAGACGCCAAATTGCTGTTTGTGCCCCATTTTGCTCCGCCAGTGCTCAATGCGATTCCGGTCGTGACCACGGTGCATGATGTGATTCCTTTCGCATTGCCAGACTATCGCCCAAATTCGGCACTCTGGGCATATTTTCAATTGGTAGCACAAGGCGCGCGCCGCGCGGTGATGATTATCGCGGTCTCAGAACATACGAAGAGTGAGATCATCCGCTATCTCAATGTCTCCGCGGAGCGCATCATGGTGATTCATCAGGCACCCGCCCCGTTCTTTCGTCCCGTCACTGACCCTGCCAAGATCCGGCAGGTAACACGTCATTACGGTATCGGCGAGCGTTATGTCTTATACGTGGGTGGATTTGATGTTCGGAAACAGGTGCCTTTGTTAGTGACAGCCTTCGCTTCCGCCGCGCATCGGCTGGGCGATCCACAGTTGCAATTGGTGATCTCGGGCAACAAGAGCCAACTTGGGAGCGATCCGCTCTTCCCTGATTGGCGGCCGCTGGCCCGTACCCTGGGAATCGAGGGGCGTATCGTCCTCGATGCCATTCCGGACGCGGACCTGGCCACATTGTACAGCGCAGCGACGGTCTGTGTCTACCCATCTTCCTACGAAGGCTTTGGTTTGCCCCCGTTAGAGGCAATGGCCTGCGGTGCGCCGGTGATAACAAGCGATCACCCGGCGGTGCTCGAAGCAGTGGGCGACGCATCACTGCCCTTCAGGCTCCCTGCAGCCCACGAACCGATCTCGTTGGCGACGCGCCCGCTGGCCGATGCATTGACGCGCGTCTTGCAGGATGCCCAACTGCGAGCGGATATGCGCGAGCGGAGTCTGGCGCGCGTCCGCACCTTCAGCTGGGCACAGACCGCGGGCGAGACGAGTGGTCTTTTCTCTGAGTTGGGTGGCAATCGCCACTGAGTTCGCGCAACCGATGCACATTCTCCTATGCAGCATCCGCGTGGCCTCGCGCTACATGAATCGCCATGATGAGCGAATGATGGCCGCGACGATGAGTCGACCTGGTGCGGGTCATCGTCTGACACACTTCCCTTCCAGAGGCCTCAGTCCAGCGTCGTGATCGCTCCCCCCGCCGCGCGCCAGAGCCGATCGCGCAGTGCCAGCGCCAGGCCCGCGCCTACGAACGAGCCAGTCACGATGGCATCGACTTCCTGATCTTCTAATTGTCGCAGACCCGCGAAGAGATGGCGCGCCGCCGCCTCCAGATCCGCGCTTGCTCCCAGATCAACGGTAGCCACCGCGCCCGCTGCCGTGGCTTCGGCAAGCAGATCACGGGTGATGAGCGCGCCTACGCGCTGCCCCGCTTCACTCCGCTCCCGGATCTCCGCGATGACGCGTCGCCCAACCTGCGCCATGTCGTGGCCTTCGAAGACCAGCAGCGGAACTCGCGGGGCATAGTGTGTGATCGACATGCCAGGCGCTGGGGCAGCTTGTGTTGCTGGCATGGCATGGCGCTCGCGGACCGCAATCGGCATCCCCAGCACGTGCTCGATCTGCTCCACCGGTAACCCGCCTGGCCGCAGCAAACGGGGGGGATCGACAGTCATATCCAGGATGGTCGATTCGATGCCTACCACACAGGCTCCGCCATCCAGGATGAGGGGGATGCGCCCCTCAAGGTCATCCCAGACATGGCGCGCGGTCGTCGGGCTGACGTGGCCGGAACGATTGGCGCTGGGGGCGGCCACTGGCGATCCCAGCGCCGCGATGAGGGCCTGGGCGATCGGGTGGCGTGGGAACCGTACCGCGATGGTTGGTGCTCCGGCGGTCAAGATATCGGGCACATTGCCTGCTCGCGGCAAGACCAGCGTCAACGGACCTGGCCAGTAAGCACGCACTAACTGCTGGACCGCGTTGGGCAGGTCAGCGAGATCGCACCCCGTGAGTGGTCGTAGCATCGCGAGATGCGAGATATGGGCGATCAGTGGGTTGGTGCTGGGCCGACCTTTCGTGGCATAGATGCTGGCGACGGCCTGATCATCCAATGCATTGGCTCCCAGGCCATAGACCGTCTCGGTCGGGAAGGCGACCAATGCACCATCTCGCAGGAGCGCGGCAGCGCGTTCGATAATCTCCAGATCGGGATGTAGGGGATCAATAGGGATGATCGCGGTGTGCATCAGGTATTCCTCTCATGAACTGCAACGGAGTGCCCAGAGGGTATGATATCTCAAAGACGCGTGCGTGGTACACTGCAGTGCAGCACAGTCACGTGCCGCGATTCCAATTCAGCGAAAAATGAGGGCGAACGATGGAGTTTGCAACCCGCGCCATCCACGCCGGCCAGGAGCCAGATCCCTCGACCGGCGCCACCATCTTCCCGATCTATCAGACCTCGACGTATACCCAGAGTGGGTTGGGTGAGAATAAAGGCTTTGAATATTCGCGGTCCGGTAATCCGACCCGCGCCGCGCTGGAAAGCTGCCTGGCATCATTGGAGAGCGCGCGCTTCGGCCTGGCTTTCGCCAGCGGATTGGCGGCGGAATCGTGCATCCTCTCCACTTTGCGGCCCGGCGACCAGATCGTCGCGGGTGATGACCTCTATGGCGGAACGTACCGGCTCTTCGAGCGCGTCGCACGACCGCTTGGCATCGAGACGGTGTATGTGCCGGCACGCGACGTCGCAGCCTATGCGGCGGCGATCACCGAGCGGACGAAGTATATCTGGGCGGAGACTCCCACGAATCCACTGCTGACCCTGGTGGATATCGCCGCGGTCGCGACGGCGGCACATGCGCATGGCGTGAAGGTAGTGGTAGACAATACCTTCGCGTCCCCATATTTTCAGCGTCCGTTGGAACTGGGAGCGGATATTGTCTTCCACAGCACGACGAAATATATCAATGGCCATAGTGATGTCATCGGTGGTGCCTTGATGACCAACGATGAGCCGCTCTATGAAGCGCTGAAGTTCTATCAGAATGCCGCGGGTGGCGTGCCTGGCGCCTTTGATAGCTGGCTCGTGTTGCGCGGCGTGAAGACGCTCGCCGTCCGCATGCGTCAACATCAAGAAAACGCCATCGCCCTGGCCCTGTTCCTCAGTGAACACCCCAAAGTGCGCAAGGTATACTATCCCGGTTTGCCATCGCATCCAGACTATGAGCTGGCCCGACGCCAGATGCACGGTTTCGGCGGCATGGTCTCGTTTGACATGAAAGGCGGCCTGAGCGCCGTCAAGAAAGTGGTCAAGCGTCTCCATATCTTCGCCCTGGCCGAAAGTCTGGGCGGGATCGAGTCGCTGTGTTGTCATCCCGCGACGATGACGCATGCCTCAATCCCGGCAGCGGTGCGTGAAGCGCGGGGTGTGACCGATACCCTCCTCAGACTCTCGGTGGGCATCGAAGACGTACGCGATCTCATCGCGGATATCACCCAGGCACTCGAGTGATCGGAACCTGGACGACAGGTGATGACGGAACGGCTGAGGACCCTCAACCCTATGCACGCCCGCAGGCAGCAAAATAACCGCGGGGATAGGGTTTGAGGGCTCTTCATCAACGGTGATCCTGGCATGAATATTGCTAAAAACCGTGTGATGACCCTGATGTTGATGCAATCATCAAATACGCTAAATATTCTGTTATTTGGAATTTTTTTGTCGCATTGCGATCTACTCGCCTTCAACCTCCCGTCCCATGTTCCCATCTGACCGCACCAATACTTGAGGCTCAATGCCTGATCTGCCGCATATGCATCTCCCCAACAGCGCTGAAAGCCAGCGATATGGTGGATCTCACCGCAAAATAAAATCCGAGAAATACACGTTATATTATCGCAAACACTGAGAATACACACTTGATTTATTGTGCTTTATACATATACTTATGATAACTGATATTTTGATTATATATTTGTGAAATGGAGGTGAAATGTAGTTTTTTAGAGGCATATCTTCAATAGGTGGCCATTTACGTTTTTCATGAGGTGCATGTTGTGTGAAGTTTCTACAGGAGGTAGATCGTATGGGCTTCTTCGCAAGTGAACTCTACGCGATACTCGAACGGCGTGTGGAACATCCACAGGTTGGAACACCCTGGACGATATTAAGTCGACTGGGGATTCATCCTCAGCAAGTAGACAGATTACGCAAAGCCAATGATGAGCTTGGTTTGATTGCCACGTTGCCCGCCTCTCTGATCACTAAGATCCAAAACGAACTGGAACTCACTAAAGAAGAATACGCTCGTTTGATGGCTGCCATTGAGGCGGATGTCTTTTTACGTTTGCTGCTTTATCATCAATACTCGCTTGAAGAGGCAGCAAATCGTGCCAATTCAATTTTTGCCGCATCACTGAAAGACTTCATTTCCGCACAGGGCAATCCAGCTATTTTGCCGTTGGAAGATGTCGCCGAGGAAGTTCCTCCAAGGCGGCGTGGGCGCGCCGCGCGCCAGGCGATGCTCAAAGAAGACCAGGTGATCTGAATTCACCATCAATAAGGCTCGGATGGACGCGCTTTCCTTGACGCGGCTCGCACGAGATGATAGCATCTTGATGGGAGACGATCAGCATCGCTCTCACGGCATGCGGGCCTATAGCTCAGCGGCAGAGCGGACGGCTCATAACTGTTTGGTCGCAGGTTCGAATCCTGCTGGGCCCACCTTGATGATGGCCAGGCTGCGCCTTCTGGCGGCAGGCCTGGCCATCAACGTGTTTTTGCCATTCCAGGAGGAATGCGGCAATGGATTTCTTTGATCGCGCACGCATCGCAGTGCGTGCTGGCAATGGGGGCAATGGATCCGCTCATTTTCATCGCGAAAAGTTTATTGTTCACGGCGGTCCCGATGGGGGCGATGGGGGCCGCGGCGGCAGTATCTATCTGGAAGCTGACGTGGGCATGAATACCCTGGTGGATTTCCACTATCGTCAGCGGTTCGCGGCCGAACACGGCGGCAATGGTCTGGCGAATCGCCAGCATGGCAAGGCCGGTGATGACCTGATTCTGCGCGTTCCGGCGGGGACGATCGTTCGCCGTGAGCCGGGTGGCGCGCTGATTGCCGATCTCATGGAAGCCGGGACGCGGGCGATGGTGGCGCGCGGCGGGCGTGGTGGTCTGGGAAATGTGCACTTCGCGACCTCCACGAACCAGGCTCCGCACGAATCGCAACGTGGGGAGCCTGGCGAAGATCTGGAATTGACATTGGAGTTGAAACTCATCGCCGATGTGGGCCTGGTCGGTTACCCTAACGCGGGGAAGTCTACGTTGCTCTCCGTCATCACCGCCGCGCGCCCGAAGATCGCCAATTATCCATTCACGACGCTGGTTCCCAATCTCGGCGTGGTGGTCATTGGTGATCCGGCCGCTGGGGACAGTCAGAGTTTCGTCGTCGCGGATATTCCCGGACTGATCGAAGGGGCCGCTGAAGGCAAAGGGTTGGGCCACGATTTCTTGCGGCATGTCGAAAGGACGCGCCTGCTCCTGCATCTGGTGGATGGCGAAAACATCAGCGTCGATCCCTGGGCAGAGTTTGAAAGCATCAATGCTGAGTTACGCTCGTATCGCGCCGAGTTAGCCGACCTTCCTCAGATCCTTGTCTTTACCAAGATGGATCTGCCAGATGCCCGCGAACGCTGGCCCGCGATCCGCGAGCAGGCCGCGGCGATCGACCTCCCGGCCTTCGCGATCTCCGCGCCAACCCGCCAGGGCATCGCCGAATTGATCGCGGCGACCGCCGAGCAATTACGCGCCCTTCCGATACGGGCATTGCCCGAGGTGGTCGCGGCGGGCATGGCGCCTGGTGATGAAATTGTCCTCCGGCCCCAAGACCCAACGCAGTTTGTCGTGACGAAAGAGGCGCCAGGGGTCTTTGTCGTGCGCGGCAAACGGGTGGATCGGCTGGTCTCCATGACGAATGTCGAGTCTGAAGATGGCATGGCCCGGCTGGAGAAACAACTTCGCCAACTTGGCGTCTTCGAAGCGTTGACGAAAGCCGGAGTGCAACCGGGAGATACCGTGCGTTTTGGCACAGTGGAATTGGGTTGGGGCGAAGGTTAATGCATCTCACCACGCTCCATTGAAGGGTGTGCCCATGTCGCTTGATCCCTATGACCTCATCGCGGCACTGTATGACCGCGAGCACGCTGGTTTCGCCGATGACGTGGCGCTATATGAGCGCTATGCGGCGCAGACGGGTGGTCCCATCCTGGAATTGGCCTGTGGCAGCGGACGTCTCACCATCCCCATGGCCGAGGCGGGCTACGCGATCACCGGAACCGATCGCGCGGCGGCGATGCTCCAGCGCGCGCGCGCCGCAGCAGATGCAGCCGGCCCGGATGTGGCCTCACGCATCACCTGGCGGCAGGCCGAGATGACGGATCCCCTGGAGCATCCCCCGGTTTTCCGGCTGGCCTTTATTGGCCTGGGGTCATTCAATCATCTGGCTACGCTCGCCGAGCGCGTGCGGGCCTTGCGCGCGATCCGTGCCAGTGTCGTTCCCGGGGCGTTGTTGATCCTGGACATCGCCCAGGCCGATGCCCGTCGCTTCACCACCCTGGCGGAACTCGGCACCGTAGCGCATGTGGTGACCTTGCTGGATGACGACGGGACAACCGTCCTCACCCATACTGTCGCGGCTCAGCCAACCGCGCGCGCCGCGACGCTCTCGCTGACGCATTGGTATGATACCCATCGGCAGGGCGAGCCGGTGACCCGCGTCACCATCGAGACGCCGTTCGCGCTGATCACCAGCGCGGAGATGGAACTGGCCCTCGGCCAGACAGGCTGGCGCCCTCGCCAGTGGTTTGGCGATCACGAGATGGGGCCGTGGGATGAGAGCACGCAACGGATGATCATCGTAGCCCAGGCCACAGAGGCACACTGAAGGCGCAGATGGTGTGCTTGCCCGCTGGACATACGGCGCGGTAGCGCGTACAGTGATGTTGCCTGATCGTCGGGTGCTTTGCTCCGCCCGGAGAGTCGCTTTGCCACGATGGAGGTCCGCATGTCGCGCAACACCACCGCACCACCAGCCGCGGCACCCGCGCCGACTCGCGCCAATACCACCATGCCAACCACCACTCCGCCACGTCGCAAACGCCTGCTGCCCGTCAAGGATCTCGCGCGCGACTGGCCCAGTGGACGACTGGAAGAGGCGCCGATCCTGCTGGCGAGCCTGCTGGTTGCGCTCTCGCAACTCGCCAGCTGGGTGATCGAACTGATCGGCCGACTGATCTTCCTGATCTTCCAGCTCGGCGCGTCCCTGGTGGCGATCAGCGCTCGCAAGATCAGTGGCGAACGGTTGCGCGGCCGTGGCGCGGATATATTGGGCTGGAGCCTGGTGATCATCTTGCTCACTGGGACCTTGACCGGATTGGGTTATACCCATCGTGTCTCGCTGACGCGCTGGTTCCAGACAACCATACCTCATCGTGCCATACCCTACACTCCCCCACCGTCTACCTGTAGCCAGCCACGCCTGGTCTGTGCCAACCCTACCGAGTTGATCGACGGGCAGCCATCTATCAGCGCGACCAAAATTCTCAGCGTGCTGCAATCGTTCCACAGTCCGACGGCAACCGCCGATTTTGCCAATGCGCTGTATGATCTCGGCATCAAATATGGCATCAATCCCGCCTATGCGCTGGGATTTTTCGCCCAGGAATCGTCCTGTGGCACGCAGGGGTTGGCGGTCACCACCCTCTCGCTCGGCAACATCCGCTATACCGTGAGTTCCAGTCCCGTGACCTATACCGCTTTCCAGGGATTTCGCCAGTACCATTCCTGGCAAGATGGCGCGCAGGATTGGTACTGGGTGATGCGGACCTACTATCTGAATCAAGGTGTCCGCGATATCTTTGATGTCACGCCGATCTATGCCCCTTCCACCGACAATAATGATCCCGCCCGCTATGCCCAGAATGTCTATCAGTTCGTCCTGGAATGGTCGGGTAGCTGAAGCAACGGCAGCCACCCCGTAAAAAAATGGGTGAACCGCCGCGGAATTCCTCTTGCAAATAGCGAGGGAGTGTGATACGATACTGTTGCCCTGGGGATGTAGCTCATCCGGGAGAGCGCAGCGTTCGCATCGCTGAGGTAAGGGGTTCGAGTCCCCTCATCTCCACCTTGAAACAGCAGTGGCAGTCGAATACTTTCGACTGCCACTGCTGTTTTTGTGCCTGATTGTTTATCCGCCGTACTAACGTGCCGTTGTGCTAATCAGTTCGCGTTGCCGGAAAGCCAAAGTAGCTGTTCACCGGACAGCAGCCAGCTAGTATGGGATTATCCGCCCTCCCCCGGGGCGCAACCGACCCTATATGACACCTATCATCGCCAGGTCATGAGAGCTGACACTATGAACAAGATGCAGATAACAGTACACTCTGCATAGCGATGGCAATGACAGCGGACACCACCGCGCCGCGAGGCCATTTCACTACCTCATGTACCCGTATGGGCAGAGAACTGTATAGGAGGTTGCTATGCTTGCCCAGTCCACAGCACATGGATCTCTCCCGCCGCGTGACGACGGTGAGCCGGACCAAGCGATACACAGAGAGAGCTTGATCGACCAGGCGATTACCCTGCGACATCTCAGCAAACACTTTGGTCAGGTACGTGCCGTCGACGAGATAGATGTGACCATCCATCGTGGTGAAACCGTGGCCCTGCTTGGGCCGAATGGCGCGGGAAAAACAACGACGATTGCGATGTTGTTGGGATTGCTCGTACCCACCAGCGGCACGGTGGCAATCTTCGGTCAGTCGCCACGCACTGCCATTCAGCAGAGCCGCATTGGCGCCATGCTCCAGGATGGCAAACTCATGGCGGGCATACGCGTCGGTGAGTTTCTTGGCTTCGTGCGCGGTCTGCATCCACGGCCGTTATCCTACGCGACGCTGCTTGAGATTGCCGACCTGGGCAATCTGGTCGGGCGGCGGATCGAGAAACTCTCTGGTGGGGAGACGCAGCGGCTGCGCTTCGCCACCGCCATTGCCGGGGATCCAGACATACTGGTGTTAGATGAGCCAACGGCGGCGATGGATGTCGAGGCGCGGCGCACTTTCTGGATGCATATGCATGACTATGCCGATCGCGGCCATACCGTCCTCTTTGCCACACACTATCTGGATGAAGCACAGGCTTTCGCTTCACGGCTCGTCATCATTGCGCGGGGCCAGGTGATTGCTGATGGCAGTGTTGCCGACATCCAGGAACAGCATGGCGTTTCGCAAGTGGCCTTTCGTAGCGATGATCCCCATGCGTCACGCTGGCGCGAGCTTCCAGGAGTGACGCACAGCGAAGTTCAGGGCGACCGCGTCAGCTTGCGGACCAGCGATGCCGATGCGACGGCGCGCGCGCTCATCGCCAGCGACGCGCCCTGGCACGCCTTGGAGGTCACCCGCCGCGATCTGGAGGAGATTTTCTTATCCCTGGTTCAGTCGAAAGGAATGACGCGATGAAGAGCAACCTGCGATCGTATGTCCGCTTAGAACTCTTGCGCACCGTGCGAGATCCACTGTATACCTTCCTGGCCGTCGGGGCCCCCATAGGTTTTTATCTGCTCTTTTCGGGTCTCTTCGGCGGCGCTCCGGCGCCGCGCGGTCAGCTTCCCGCCGATCTGGAGATCATGGTGGCTACCGCGACGTACGGTGGTGTCTGGGCATGTTTGGTGGCGACAGGGCCACGCCTGGCAACGGAACGTGGCAATGGCTGGCTACGCAACCTGCAACTTTTGCCCATCACGCTGCGGGCGGCGCTACTCGGGCGTGTCATCGCGGCCATCGTCTTCGCGTTGCCCGCCATCTGCCTGGTCTGCCTGACGGCGGTGATCGACCACGGCGTCACACTCTCGGCGGTCCAGTGGGTGGTCGTGATCGGATCGATGTGGATTGGGGTCTGGCCATT
>DAIDHM010000141.1 GCA_027459705.1 Ktedonobacteria bacterium
CGGCCTCCCAGAGCAGCAGAAGTGCCGGGCCCGCGGGATCATCACAGACAGGACCCCGTGGCGCATAGAGGAATGGGCGCTTGATGACCGGCGCGCGATCTTCGACCATCAGCATCGTCGCCAGATAGCGGCCGTCGAGACCGGTCACTGCCAGGCGATGCATCGGCCCCAGGTTGCGCAGTTCGCCCCACTCCCACGTCTGCGTGACATTGCCAGTAGCGGACTCTTCCACCAGCGTATTCCAGCGCGCGGCGTCACATGCGCGCGTCGCCGCCAAACCTTGTTGATCCATCCTCACCATTCTCCACCTGGCGGTTGCCATATCCACAACCCACCGCTACGGGAGCCAAAACCAACCCACCCCGTCACATCGCCGCGATGAGCGTCAGTACGGAATCCATGCCAAACGGCTTACCCAGTACACCATCATGATCCAGGTGGGCATACTGCGCCAACAAATGATTGGCGGTCATGATCACGATGGTCACATGAGAGCGAATCTCCGGATGCTCAACCAGCCAGCGAATCACCGCTGTGCCATCCATAATAGGCATACCGATATCCAACAAGAGCAGACGCCGTGTCATCGGGGTCGCTTGCAATCGATCCACCGCTTCTTGCCCATTGAACGCAACTTCGACGAGCATCCCTTCGAGAGTCAACGCCTCTTCCAGCATGCGCGTGATGGCTGGATCGTCATCTACCACCAATATCGAAAAGGGTAATCCCGTACCGCTCACCTGTTCCCCCTGGCCCGCAAAGGCCATGCAATGACCGGGCAATTCTCCCTCAGCTACCACCCGGCGCCCATACCGGCGGCAGCCCGCACCTCCATGTTGTACCATGCTATGATGCCCCACGCCAGTGAGCGCGCAGGATTCCGCGAACTATTGCTGGAAGAACTCAAGCATTGGGCCAAAAGGATGCCCACCCTCTGCGCTCTCTTGCCAGACACGCGAGACTGTTAGGGCATTTCGATCGGGGCTTCGGTGAGCGGCAGACAAAAGCTGAACGTGGCTCCCTGGCCGGGGGCGCTCTCAACCCAGATTTCGCCACCCATGCCTTCGATGTAGCGGCGACAGATATAGAGACCCAGGCCGGTACCCCGGACGTTGGTGGTCAGTTGTAGCCGCACGAATTTGGCGAAGAGGCGGCTTTGATCAACGGGACTAATGCCATGACCCTCGTCGCGTACACTAATGACAGCCCAGGGTCCAGAAGTTGGGGTCACGATCTCTGCCGGATCTTCACCCTCATCCACCGCGCCGCGCTGACGTGGCACCGCCAGCAATTGCGCCGCGCTCTTGATGGCCGAGGTGATCACAATGCGCGTGTTGGGGGGTGAATATTTCGCCGCATTAGCCAGCAAATTCGAGAAGACATGCCGTAGCCGGTCTGGTTCACCAAGTACCCAGAGTTCCTCTGGCACCTGATTGATCGTCTCGTGTTGCTCAGCGGCCAGTTGCGAAGACAGAATCTCTAGCGCCAGTGCCAACGCCGTCGCGACCTGTAGCGGCTTGGGGGGTGGCAACTGCACGCTGTGGGTCCGCCACGATTCGGTGATGGTATCCATCATATCTTTCAGTTGGTCGGTCGCGCGACTGATCTCGCTGGCCCAGCGCCGTGCCTGTTCTGGTGTCATCGTATCGCCACGCCGCTGGATCAGCCAGCTGAATCCCTGGATCGCGCTCATGGGTGTCCGAAACTCGTGCGAAGCAGTCAGGATGAAGTCGTCTTTCAGTTTGTCTAACTCGCGCAATTGGGCGTACGTGTGGGCATTGTTGATATTTGCCGCTGCCACGCGTCCCAAGGCCAAGAGATTCATCGTCTCACCTGGTGAGAAAAGCGCCTGCTGGTCGGGTGAATAGATGCCCAGTAAACCAATTACCCGGTCATAGTGTGATCCACTTTCTTGTAAAATCACCGGCACCAACAATAACGCCTGCACGCTATAGCGCTGGAGTAGCGTCCCAATCATATCGCCGCGATCGTAGTCTTCGCGTAAGCCATCCAGTAATTGCTCCTGCCCCTGCAACGCCAGCCGCAATCGACCTTCCCCGACCGCGACTCGCTGATTGATGATCTCGCTATAGAGATGGTCCTTATTCTGCGCGATATCGCGGATCACCAGTTCATCCTGATGGCGATCATACTCCAGATAGCCGCAGATCTGACCGTGCGCCAACTCTGAAGCTTGCTCCACAAGATCATGAATGATCGCCTCGACCGAGAGCGTCGCGTTGAGTCCCAACATCGCATTGATCAACAATGAATGCGCCAGGTTTGTCTCCTGGGTTTCGGCGTTGAGTGATCCGGTCCGTGCGGCTCGCAGATGCGCATTCTCCAGTCCCAACGCGGCGAATCTGCCGACCATCTCCAATTGCATGACATGTTCGTTATAGTAGGCGAAGGGGTGGTTGCAACCAATGATCAGCGCGCCAATGACCCCCTTGGACCCTTTCATGGGTATGAAGAGTTGCGAGGGCGTTACGTGCTGCATGCCCCATTCGCCTGGTTGCAATAAGCGCTGCTGCCATTCTTCCGCGCTGCTCCAGCCAGCGACTTTACCATAGAGGACTTCCATCCACCAGGTCGCCTGATCCGCCCGGAGATGCAAGCTGGGTGTGCGTTGCTGATTTTCCAAAATGCTATATATCATCAACGACCCATCGGCTTGTGATAAGGCCACTGCGAAGGCATCGACCTCCATGGACGCGCGGATCGCTACATAGATACGATCGAAGAAAGACTCATAAAAAGCATCCTGGTGGGAACCTGATCCTTGATTTGGCAGGGACAGATCGCCCGTCAATTCCTGCAGAAGCGAGAGCACACGGCGATGGCGCGCTTCCTGCCGTGCCAGTTGGTTGAGGACCACTCCCTGCGCCAGATTCGCGGCATGAGCCTCTAACAGAGCGATATGGTTCTGGGTGAATCGCCAATTAGGATCGATGACATAGACCGTCATGACGCCAATAACCGTTTCCTCCGTGCCGGCCTCGGTGAGTGGCCTCTCCGCATCGCCAAGCATTGGCGCGAAAATCGGTACCGCCAGGTGATAGGCCGCATGGGGATCATCCGGAGCGTTGTTGCCTGGCAGCCCCTGCACCTCTTCGCCGCTCATGATGACTGGCTTCCCCGTCATCCAGGTATAGCCAATCAACCGTTCGCCCTGTTGATACTGGCGGCTGATCCGTGTCGTCGGCAATACCGTTGTCGATATCTCTTCGATATCTTCCGGTGGTTCCGCTGTGTTGCCCTCTCCTGTCGAGAGCGGATTGGCGCTGGGCCTGAGGGGACGGAGGCGTGGGTGGACCTGTCGCACCCGTAAAAGCATAGCATTCTGGGCAGATTCTTTCATGGCGATCGCGCCACCATCTGCGTTCAGGGCCTCAATCGCTCGCCGCATCGCCAACTCGTACACCTGGGCGTCGGAGCCTTCCGCTGGGATTATCGCTCGCGGTATTCTGGCGGCACCGGGCCACCCGGCTGATCCCGTCCGTGTCATCGCAGACCTCACTTGCCACTGCTCCACCAACTCTTCCCCCAATAACCCATCTCAGCACCCCTAGACAATAACATAGATGTAAAGTATACAACAATGATCTCAGTATAAATAACTAATATCGTGTTATGTATTGCACATAATATTCACATCGATTGATGTGCAGGCACTCGTCAGACAAATACCCGGTCAGACCACGCTCCCGTCCTGAGAAACCAGACCTGGCAGGCGGACCGTGAACGTCGCCCCTTCCCCCAGCGTACTCTGCACCGTGAGGGTGCCGCCCTGACGTTCTACGAGGTGTCGTGCTAGATAGAGGCCCACACCCAGTCCCACACTACTCCCATGCTGAACCTGCGTGTCGGGCGCGCGGTAAAATCGATCAAAGATATGCGGCAACGCCGCTGGCGCGATGCCCGCGCCCGAATCGATGACCTGCACCAGGACATCTGTGCCGTCGCGCGCGAGGCACAGGGAGACCATACTATCGCTCGGCGAATATTTGAGCGCGTTCGAGAGCAGATTGCCGATGACCTGGACCATGCGTCCGCTATCGATCAGCACAAAGACGGGATCTGGCGCCAAATCCAGGCTGATTGTGCGCTTACTCGCCAGCATCTGATCCTGCGCGACTTGCTCGCACAGCGGCACGAGATTGGTTGGGATGCAATCCACCTCGAGTTGTCGCGTATCTGCGCGCACCGCATCCAAGAGATCATTGATGAGGCGTTCCATGCGCACCAGGGCACGCTCCTGCAACGCCATATGCCGCGAATCGATGAACTCACCGCGGCGCATACGGCGTTGATTAATCTGGAAGAGCGTCTTCAGACTCGTCAATGGCGTCCGCAATTCATGGCCAGCGATCGAGATGAAATCGTCCTTCACCTGGATCGCCGCCGCTAACTCTTGTTCGCGCTTCCGGAGGGATTCTTCCGCATCACGCTGTGCCGTGATATCGGTATTACTGCCAAACCAGCGTACAATGTGGCCTTCAAGATCGCGGATGGGGAGCGCGCGAGAAAGAAACCAGCGATATTCGCCCGTCGCGCTCCGCAACGGAAAGATATCTTCCCAGGGTTCCCCGGTCTCAATCGAATGCTGAAAATGGACAATCACCTGTTCGATATACTCCGGATGGTGTACGATTTGCCATCCCCAGCCCTGGACCTCCGCCAACGTCGTTCCCGTATATTCATACCAGCGCTGATTAAACCAGAAGATCGCTCCATCGCGATCCGCCATCCATGCCAATTGTGACATGTTATCGGCGAGAGTGTGAAACAGCTCCTCGCTCGCGCTCAGAGCCTCCTCAGCACTTTTCCGCGCGCTAATGTCTTCGACAATTGAGACAAAATACTGTGGGACCTCTTCCGCATCGCGCACCAGTGTGACGGAGAGCGTTGCCCAGACAATCTCGCCATCTTTGCGGAAGTAGCGCTTTTCCATTTTATAAGAATGAATCTCTCCGCCCACTAACTGTTCCACATATGCCAGATCCGTACCTAAATCATCCGGATACGTGAGGTCCTGGAAGGTGTGTTCCAGTAGCTCAGCTGGAGCGTAGCCTAGAATGGTGCAGAGGCGCTGGTTGACCTCCAACCAGTGGCCATCCAGCGCGACGCGCGCGATGCCGACAGCGGCATTCTCCAACATCTTGCGGTAGCGCTGCTCGCTCTCATACAACAAGGCTTCCGCTGCTTTCCGCGCTGAGATATCCGTTACTGACGCGACCCAACCAATAATCTGCCCATCCAGGTCCTCGTCTGGCACGTAGATGACATGCACACTGCGGACCTCATCATCCGGCAACACCAGATCGGCTTCATATTCTACTTGTTCGCCTTGCAAGACCCGCGCGACATAAGGTTGGATCGCATCAACCCAGCGTTGTCCCACGATCTCTGCGAGGCGGCGCCCGATCATCTGCTCCAGTGGCACACCGACCAGTCTGGCATAGGCTGGGTTCGCGGTGCGATAGCGTTGATCGCGACTACAGCGAATCAACCCCACACCGGCGGATTCTGTGACGCGGCGCAATTCCTCATCACGGGCGCGCAAGGAGTCTTCCAGACGTTTGCGCTCGCTCAGGTCAACAAAGAACGCGATCCAGGTGAATTCCCCAAAATCTGGCGAAGTAACCGGATCGAGCATTGTTACCGCAACCAGGCAGGCTACCTGCGACCCATCCGCGTGCGTATAGGTTTTCTCGAACGGCGTCGCGGACCCGGTCGCGCTCAATTCAGCGACAAGCGCTTCGTCCAAAAGAGGCAAATCTGATGGAAACCCAGCTTTCCTCGTCGTAACTGGTGCATACGTGTTGGGGTCATAGCCCAACATCCGTTGAAAAGCGGCGTTCGCTTCGAGGATATGCTCTCCGCGCCCGATCAGCACTCCCGAGACATTCATCTCGACCATCGACTCAAAACGGCGCGCGGCGACCTCTGCTCGCTGGAGCGCTTCTTCCAACTCCGTCATATCGCGCGTGCTCTCCAGCACCACTTGCCGTCCGTCGGGGGTTCGCACCACTTGCATGTGGGCATGGATGATTAAGCGACGACCATCGCGCGCCATGTGCCACAAGGTCCCGCGCCACTGCCCAATCTGGGCCAGCTTTCCCTCGAACTCCTGGAATGAGGAGAAGACATCGCCGAGTAACGTGGTGTGCAGCAATGTGTGGCTCTGGTATCCTACCGCTTCGTCGCTGCGGTACCCATACAGTTCCGAGGCGCCTGCATTCCAATAAATGATCGCACCACCCAATTCCCAGACAAACAAGGCATCATGCGCTTGTTCCAGGAGTGCCGCTTGCCAGTGGAGTTGTTCCTGGGCGATATATTCCGCCGTCGCGTCCTGTACGGAGATTGTCAATCCTTCATCCAGATCGGGATAGGCGCGCACAGCATACCAGCGATTGCGCGGCAGAAGGTATGTGGTACATGCGACCATTTTGCCCGTTACACGGGCCTGCTCGCATTGCTGGCGCAGATTACTCCTTGCCGCATCTGGAAAAGCTTCCCATAGGATCTGTCCCAACAATGCTTCACGCGGCGCATCGCCGAGGAGTCGCGCGGCAGCGCTATTCAGATAGGTAAGCCGCCATCCCGCATCCACTGCAAAGAGGGCATCGGTCATGCGCTCCAGTATATCAGCCGGGTGGCCCGATGCCGCCGGGTGGCCCGATGTTGTGGGTACCAATTCTCCCGTGCGACTGGGTGGCGCGGTGACGTCGGAAGCCATATGAGCAGAGGCACCGGACCACCCGGTCGCGAGCATTTGTGTATTGGGAGGCTCACTCGTGGTAGACCTCGCTGCATCCACTGGCAATGAATGTTCTCCCACGCTTGGTTCATTCTGACGCATCTCTCGCGACCTATCCTCTTGTGCCAATGCGCTCACAGCTCCTGCATACAAGGTAACACCCATGAATGAAATCATGAGCGAATCATACGAAATCGGTTGAAACTGGTTATTGCCGAACATTGATGGTTTTTGACACTGTATACTTCCAAGCATCGCCCTGTCAAGCACGGCAGTAACATCCCGATCGCACTCTGGTTCTTGACGGCAATCAGCGATCGTGGTTACAATGCGGCGAGGTGGCAATCGGCGTGCCAGTTTTCCGCGTTGTTCTCGTGATTCGCACGCTGCCAGAAGCGAAATGATGAACAAGATTCCGCAACAGGTAACTCGTCCCATGTTGCTCGTCATGACGATATCAGGCGCGACTCCGCCCCAAACGCTTCCCCTCGCTCAGGATGTCGTGACGATCGGTCGCGCACCTACTAATACTCTTGTGCTCAATGATACCTCTGTCTCACGCGAACATCTGCGCCTGGAACGCCGCGGCCAAATCTGGCACGTCATGAATCTTGCTTCGGGCGCCGCCCACTCCGCGCTCTACGTCGATGGGCGCCCGCTGGTGGAGGCCGATCTGCAGGGCGGCGAGCAGTTGGTCATCGGAGGCATTGCGCTGCGCTTTACTCTATCCAGGATCCCGGAGGACGACGGAAGGCATGCTCCCAATCCTCCGCCAGTGGCCGTCGGCCAGCATGGCACGATCATGGCGGACGCACCAACGCCAACGATCTTCGTCAAGACTGGGGCGGTCACCTTCGCTGCCCCATTGCGCCAGGCTTCGATTACCTTGGGACGCGATCCCGCATGTGGCTTAATCTTGCCGTCTCCACTTGCTTCGGCACGCCACGCGGTGTTGACGAGCAACTCTGATGGACGCTATACCATCACCGACACCGGATCGTCCAATGGCCTCTATCTAGCAGGGCAGCGCATCACATCGCGCCTTTTGGTTCCCGGTGACACGCTTACTATTGGTGATCCCACCGACCCGCACAGCATCTCCCTGACCTTCAGTATACCAGGATTCGTATCCGCCAATGCGCGTTCGGGACCCATCCCTCCACGTATCTCTGCTCCACAGCCAGGTGCCACTGGCACAGTCACCATCGGCCGCGACCCCGTCAGCACCTTCTGCCTACCCAATCCATTGACGTCCTGGCACCACGCGGTCCTGGATCGTCAACCAGGTGGGCAGGTCATTTTACGAGATCTCAATAGTACAAATGGCACGTATGTCAATTTCCAGCGAATTACGCTTCCGGCAATCCTGCGACCAGGTGATTTGGTCCATATCGGCATCTATGATTTCGTCTTCGATGGCCAACAATTAGCCCAGGGGCACCCTCAGGGTCAGGGGATGCGTATCGATGTCTATGACCTGGTTCGCACGATCAAAAACGGCCAGCAAGTACTGTTGGACCATGTGACGCTGACGGTGCAACCGGGCGAATTCATCGCTATCGCGGGTGGTAGCGGCGCGGGCAAGACGACATTGATGCGCGCCCTGGCGGGCATTCAACCCGCGCAGCACGGCAAGGTGTTCTTCAATGGCATCGATGCCTACCAGCACTATAATGTCTTTCGTGGGACGATCGGCTATGTGCCGCAGGCAGATATCGTGCATAGCGCGCTCACCGTGGAGCGTGCGCTCTATTACGCGGCACGGTTGCGCCTGGCAACCGATGTACGACCAGAAGAGATTACCCAGCGTATTACCAGTGTCTTGACGACGGTCAACCTCACCCACCGCCGCAACAACATCATCAGCAGCCTGTCGGGCGGCGAACGGAAACGCGTCAATCTGGCGGTCGAATTGCTGGCAGATCCCCCCGTCCTCTTCCTGGATGAGCCTAATGCGGGCCTGGATCCCAACCTGCGCCAGGAACTCATCCAGACAATGCGCGACCTGGCGGCCAAAGGCCGGACGATTGTGCTGGTCACCCACCATATCGAGGACATTGAGGCCTGTGATCGCCTGGCCTTCATGGGTTCGGGCGGCCGTCTCTGCTACTTTGGGCCGCCTCGTGAGGCATTGCCCTTCTTCCGGGTCAGCAGCTTCGAGCGTCTCTACGCTGAGGTCGATACGCCCCAGAAATCTGAGATGCGCCGCAACAGCTATAATCAATCCCCGATCTTTGGGCAATATATCCGCGCGGCGCTCCCACAGCAACCGAAGCCGCAGATGGGCGGCATGCCCATGGGTGCGGCCCAATCGCGTCAGGGGTGGACGCCCGCGCGAAGCCAGTCGCAACAACAGCACCTGACCCCGCTGGAGCAGTGGTGGCTCCTCATGCAGCGCTATACAGAGACGCTCATCCGCGACCGCGTTAACCTGGGAATCTTGCTATTACAAGCGCCGATCATCGGTTTGTTGATGTTTGGCATTTCCAAAAATGGGTTGTTCACGGATGTGTCGAACCTCCTCCTAACCCAACGCATCTTATTCTTCCTGGCGATCTGCGCGATCTGGTTCGGAACCAGCAACTCGGCGCGCGAGATCAGCAAGGAAGTCGAGATCTATCAACGTGAACGCCTGGCTGGTCTGGGAATTTTCCCTTACATATTCTCTAAAGTTGGTGTTCTGGGCATGCTCTGCCTGGTGCAGACGCTTGTGTTGGAGATCTTCGTGCTCTTGCGCACCGGCTTGCCCCCCTCCGCCGCAGGGGTCTTCTTTGGACCAGCGATTGATATGTATGTCGCCCTGATGCTTGCAGGATTAGCGGCCCTGGCTATGGGCCTCTGTGTCTCAGCGGCGGCTAACACCCCCGATAAAGCGCTGAGTGCTGTTCCGCTGGTACTTATCCCACAGATCTTGCTTGCCGGTTTGATCTTTAGTTTGTCGGGGCCGCTGCAAGTTGTCGGCGATCTGACGATCAGTCATTGGACGATTGAATCTGTGGGGGCAGCGGTCAACTTGAACGAGTTGTACTACAACTCACAGGTAACCGCTATTCTGGTGAAGGACCCACAGACGCCCGATGCGTCGATCATCGCCTCCATCAATCAGCAGAATGCTAATCCCGGCAATCGACCCTACGATCCCACCTTCTATGGCAATCCCGATCTGACTCCCACCTACGTTGATAGCGTGCGCGATTTCTCGGATTGGAGCGCGGGGTTAGGTGCGCGACGTGCGCAGTGGATCCTTACGGATGGCGCGATGGTGATCCTCTTCGTCGTCTTCATCAGCGGCGCGGTCGTGCTGCAAAAGCTGAAAGATCCGCGTTGAGCATCAGGCACCGGGGCGAAGGTGTTGTGCCTCACCCTCATTTTGGGGGGTAGCGTGTGGCTCGGCGACAGATCGCTACCATGCGGATGCCGCCGATGGCCCACCGCAGAGAGTGTGATGCTGCATGGATATATCCCACACCGCATCTGATTGGATAGCGACGATTCGCGCGTTGACGGAGGACCTTGTCAGCGTCCGCGGCGTCAGCCCCAGTCGCGACGAGATCGCCGTGGCGAGGCATGTCCATGCGCTGCTCGCGACGCCAGAGGCGCGGTCGGGCTATGCCCGGCTCGAACTCCTCCCGATCCCCCAGACCCCTGGGATCGGCTGAATGTCGCGGCGATTGTGCTCGGTCGCTCTCCTCGCACCGTGGTTCTCACCGGACACTTTGATACAGTCGGGATCGCGGACTATGGCTCGCTCGCGGCGATCGCGACGGATCCAGCGGCATTGCGCGACCATCTTTCCGAGATCCTCGGCGACACGACACTCCCTGATGCGTCTGATTGGCTCTTTGGTCGGGGTGTGGCAGATATGAAGAGCGGCATCGCCATCGGCATCGCGCTGATGCGCCAGTTGGCGGCGCGCCAGTTGGCAGGTGATCCGCCGCCGCTCACGGTGGTCTTCATGGCCTGCGCGGATGAAGAGACGCAATCCGCCGGAATGCTGGCGGCGATGCCG